>CAXTNZ010000034.1:0-30703 GCA_964245695.1 uncultured bacterium
TAGAGTACTCGGCTTTTAACCGATTAGTTCCGGGTTCGAATCCCGGGCGACCCATTTAAAAGAACTAGGGCTAGATTTGAAGTAACAAAGTGCGATCGCCCGTATGTTGCCGAGGGGTTTTCTTTCAGAACGGTTGGGCAACTCTTCTGACGCTACGCGATCGCTTTGATTGTTTATAGTTGACTTCTTGCAGTCACCAGTCCCTTATAATCAGGCTTGAAGGTGCAAAGTTTTTCAGCATTAGCACCCTACTCTAGTTATAATTTCCTAATAAGTTGAAAAAACTCTTAAGATTAGCGTAATAATTGCGCTTGTCTCAAACCGACTAGCTGACTACCACATTAGGAGGACTATCTATGGCGCTCGTACCAATGCGGCTGCTGTTGGATCACGCGGCTGAAAACGGTTACGGCATCCCGGCGTACAACGTGAACAACATGGAGCAGATTCAGGCGATCATGAAGGCTGCTCTAGAGACAGATAGCCCCGTGATTTTACAAGCTTCTCGTGGCGCTCGTTCTTATGCTGGGGAAAATTTCTTACGCCACTTGATTTTGGCTGCGGTAGAAACTTATCCTCAAATTCCCATTACCATGCACCAAGATCATGGTAACAGCCCGGCAACTTGTTATTCGGCGATTCGCAACGGCTTCACCAGCGTGATGATGGACGGTTCGCTGGAAGAAGATGCGAAGTCACCAGCTAGCTATGAGTACAACGTCAACGTCACCCGCGAAGTGGTGAAAGTAGCTCACGCGGTAGGTGCGAGCGTTGAAGGCGAACTCGGTTGCTTGGGTTCTCTGGAATCTGGTATGGGTGAAGCTGAAGATGGTCACGGTTTCGAGGGTAAACTCGACCGCGAACAACTTTTAACTGACCCAGACCAAGCGGTTGACTTTGTAGAGCAAACTCAAGTAGATGCTTTGGCTGTTGCGATTGGTACTAGCCACGGTGCTTACAAGTTTACCCGCAAGCCGACTGGAGAAATTTTAGCAATCAGCCGCATCGAAGAAATTCACAGCCGTTTGCCTAACACTCACTTGGTAATGCACGGTTCTTCTTCGGTTCCCGAAGATTTGCTCGCTATCATTAACCAGTATGGTGGTGCAATTCCGGAAACTTACGGTGTACCTGTAGAAGAAATCCAAAAAGGTATCAAGTGCGGTGTTCGTAAGGTAAACATCGATACTGATAACCGTTTGGCGATTACTGCTGCTGTGCGTGAAGCTTTGGCTGCAAATCCTAAGGAATTTGACCCCCGTCACTTCCTCAAGCCTTCGATTAAATATATGCAGAAGGTTTGTAGCGATCGCTATCAGCAATTTGGTTCTGCTGGTAACGCTAGCAAGATTAAGCAAATCTCTTTAGATGACTTTGCTGCTAAGTATGCCAAGGGCGAACTCAGCGCTGTTACCAAGAAAACTGCTAACGTCTAATTTTACCAAAAAATAAGTAGGGGCAAGGCTCTATCTGCTCCTACTAGACTGAGGATTATTAAATTGGGATGACTTAACCGGGTAGTACTTTAGTTCCCCGGTTTTTTTGTTTTATTTGACGGTGAGCAAGGTTCTCATCCCGGCTTGAAAGTGTCCTGGTAAGTTGCAGACAATCATATAATTGCCTGGAGTTAAGTTAAGTTTGAGTGTTTTTGTCGTACCACTTTTTAGTTCATCTTCATCAATCTCACCAATTTCCTTGCCTGCTTTATCTGTATCCAACCGACCATCGCTGGTAATGGGTAGCTTATCAACAGGCAAATCAGTTTTGATAACTTCCATTTCGTGGGGAATTGTACCGTTATTAGTAGCTACAAACTCCACAGTTCCAGGTGGAACAGTTGACTGCGACAATTTAAACTCCATCTCCTTGGCAGTTACTTGAATACTGACACCAGCTGAATCTTTGCTGCTTGGGGAGTTGGTAGGAGTTGTTTGGGCAATATTATTATTACCGCAGGCTAAAAGTAGCGAAAGTAAAGCAGTAACGAAAAAAATCTTAATTGAAGTTTTCATTTATTTACACCTTCTGCGATCGCTCACATGAGCGCACTTATTTTTTATTTGTTGAGATTGTGAGTTTACCATCGCAGAAGGTGCTAAAGCTGTAAATTTTGGCAAACAGCTAGCTAATAGCTACATAAATACTCGATGTTGCAAGCTGGGCATTTGACGGCGAACTTGTTGCAACCGGGAAGGATTAATTTCAGCGATCGCTACTCCTGGCTGCTCACCAGCATCGGCTAGAATCGTCCCCCAAGGGTCGATAATCATCGCGTGTCCGTGGTTTTGACGGCGGGCGTAGTTTACTCCGGTTTGTGCGGGTGCAATGACATAACAGGTATTTTCAATAGCACGCGCTTGCAATAATACTTGCCAATGGTCTTTGCCAGTGAAGGCGGTGAAGGCGGCGGGAATAAACATGATATCTGCTCCCTTGTGGGACATATGGCGGTAAACTTCGGGGAAGCGGACATCGTAGCAAACAGAAAGTCCGATATTGCCGAGTTTTTCCGAAAAATAGACCGGCGGTAGTTGCTCACCAGCCATCACTGTGGTGGACTCGCGATAGGTATTGCCGTCGGGGACATTAACATCAAATAAATGTACCTTTTGGTAGTGGGCAACTTCTTGACCGTTGGGGTCGATGAGTACGGAAGTGTTGTAGACTTTGCCCGTGGCGTTTACAGGGACTGGAAAGCTACCGCCGAGGATGGTAACTTGATAGCGCTGCGCCATTGTTTTGAGGAATAATTCAGTTTTCTGGGCGATCACTTCAGCTTGAGTGAGTTTGTCTTTTTCTTCTCCCATAAACGAGAAATTTTCTGGCAAACCCACTAGTTCAGCACCTTGATGGACGGCTAGATCGATGAATTCCTCTGCCTGTGCCAAGTTTTTTTCTAGATTTGGCACACTGGTCATTTGAATCGCGGCGGCTAAATATGACTTCATAGATTCAATAAAGAACAGTGGAGTTGTGAGGGATAGATTCTCAAAATATATCTTTACTTGGAAGGTTGCAAAATTTCAAATCTACTGCCCTGCACTGTTACTATCCAGTGTAATAAGTTTTAACAGTCTATTGATAGCTATGGGCGATCGCTTGCTTTTAAAATTAGTATATGACTATAAAATCTTATACAAAACAACAAATTGAATCGTTCGCCTCTGCGGTACTGAACGATGGCTACTGCGTTTTGCCCAATCACTTCTCCCCAGCAGCACTCAATGCTTGGCGTGAAGCTTTTGCGCCGTTGCTGGCGGGACACATTGAGCGCGAAGGCAAGCTCAAAAACCGAGGTGCAGCTAGATATTATGTCACTCTTCCCTTTACTCCTCCCTTCGCCGATGCAAATATTTACGAAGATGATGATATTCTGGCGATCGTCGAGCTATTGGTTGGCAAAGACGCGGTAATGTGCCAGCTGGCAACCGACACCCCGTTACTCGGCTCGGAATATCAAGACGTGCATCGGGATAGTCCGCCATTATTCCCCGAAACTGGTCAGGAAACGCCGCCATACCAACTGGCAGTCAACTTTCCCCTCGTCGATATTACTACCGAAAACGGTCCAATGGAGATTATGCGGGGTACACACATGATGTCGAAGGAAGAAGGACTGCGCCGCTTGGAGTCAGGTGAGTTGAAGTTAGAACCAGTCACAATGCGACTTGGAGATGTAATGATCCGTGATGTGCGTGGTCTGCATCGGGGTACGCCTAACAATACGTCAATACCACGCCCGATGGTAGTCATCGGCTATAGTCGCCGCTGGCTGTTTCGCCCGGAAGTGTCTATTCACATACCCCGTGCTGCTCTCGACACACTATCTGATCGCGCCCGCCACTTATTACGTTTCAATCCAGTTGTCGAATCATTAGACTATAAACCTGAAGTAGAAGTTTATCAGTCCTTCGCTTATTAAGTACTGTTACCCTGTCAGGTTGGCTGCGAATCATCAGCCCGTTGGCTGTTTTTAGATCAATCCACCGAGTGTAGGAAACTGGATGCCATTCAGGATACCCTTAATAAAAAGTCATTTAAACTACATTCGTGGATATTTCTGTTCTAGTCAAAACATTTGTTGCTGTGTTTGTCCTTGCGGATGCAGTGGGTAATATCCCGATACTTTTGGTTCTGACTAAAGGGATGGAACCAGAGCAGAGAAACAAAGTAATAGATAAAGGGGTAATGGTTGCGATCGCTGTTCTTTTGGTGTTTGCTTTTAGCGGTCAATTCATTTTAAGTTATTTAGATGTCAGTATGGGGTCTTTACGTGTAGCTGGTGGACTGCTGCTACTATTAATTGCCTTACAAATGCTTCAAGGTGAATTAGATACTCCTGTACTCGATCAAGAGCGTGATGTAGCAATTACACCGCTGGCTTTGCCATTGTTAGCGGGACCGGGTACGTTGACAACGGTAATGCTGTTAATGTCGTCAGCTGCGAATCCTAATTTAAGTGTGACGGTGGGTATTTTAGGGGCAATGTTTGTGACTTGGTTGATTTTGCGCTTCAGCAATTATATCGATAAGTGGATTGGTGCTGAAGGTGAGGTGATTATTACTCAGCTTTTGGGTTTTCTGTTAGCGGCGTTGGCGATAGAAATTGGTAGTGCGGGAATTAAGGAGTTGTTTTTGGGTTAGAGGAAGGAGAAGTTAAAATAAAGGGCGATCGCTTTTTTGTTGCGGTGGTAAGAGTTCTGTTTGACTCGTTATCAGTTTCTACGCTAGTCCTAGTTGTTGCTTTAAGGCATCTGGCACATTAACTGCTGTCTCTAACCCGCGCACACCTTGCCACTGTTGATTTTCATTCCATGTCAATTGTTCCAGATTGGCGTCGCTGAGGTCACTATCGCCAAGAATGGCGTAGCTAAGGTTGCTATTACTGAGGTTAGCGCTGCTGAGGTTGGCACCGCTGAGGTTGCTATTACTGAGGTTAGCGCTGCTGAGGTTGGCATAGCTGAGGTCGGTGCCGAAGAGTATAGCGTCGCTGATATCAGCACCAGTGAGGTCGGCGTCGTTCAGAATAACCCCGCTGAGGTCAGCTTGGTTAAGGGTAACTCCACTGAGGTCGGTGTCGCTGAGGTCAGCTCCTAAGAACATTGCGCCGCTGAGGTTGGCATCGTTAAGCTTGGCACCATTAAGTTTGGCGTAGCTGAGGTCGGCGGCGACGAGGATGGCGTTGCTGAGGTTGGTACTGAAGAGTATAGTGTCACTAAGGTTGGTGCCATTGAGGATAGCGCGACTGAGGTCGGCACCACTGAGGTCGGCACGGCACAGGTCGGCATGGTTGAGATTTACGTTGTTGAGGTTGGCGTCGCTAAGGTTGGCACCGAAGAGGATAGCGTCACAGAGGTTAGCGCGGTTAAGTTCAGCATCTCTGAGGTTGGCACTACTGAGGTTGGCGCGGCTGAGGTTGGTATTGAAGAGTATGGTGCTGCTAAGGTCAGCGCGGCTGAGGTCAGCGCGGCTGAGGTTAGCGCCGCTGAGCTTAGCGCCGCTGAGGTTGGCGCTGCTGAGGTCAACACCGCTGAGGTTAGCACCGCTAAGGTTGGCACCGCTGAGGTTGGCATCGCCGAGGTTGGCACCTTTGAGATTAGCACCGCTGAAGTTGACACCAGTCAGGTTGGCATCGCCGAGGTAAGCGCCTTTGAGATTAGCACCGCTGAAGTTGACACCAGTCAGGTTGGCATCGCCAAGGTAAGCACCGCTAAAGTTGCCGCCTTTGAGGAATTCCCCGACTACATTACTAAAGTTGCCAATTTCAATGACATCGCTATAGTTAATAATCCGAAGCAGTTGAGATGTAAAAAAATTCTCTTTACCTGGTTGGGCTGATGGATAAAAGTTAATTTTTTGCTTAAAATCGTCTCGCTCTTGAGCATAACGGTGTAATTCTAAAAGTAAAATCAACACGTTAAGTCCAGCATGTATATCTACCTGTCGCAGTCCGACGATAATATTTTGTGCTTGCAGCTGCAACATTGTTTTCTGAGGCAAGTTATTATCGGGTGCAGCATCAATAAATTCCCCTTGACACCAGCGGCGATAAAAATCTTCTAGACGCTGGAAAAGCTGCATTGGGCGAAATTCATGACTAACAATCAGCAAGTTTATGGCTTGTTCGATTATTTCTGGTGTCAGCGCACCGTTGCCCAGTAAATCGTAAATCTCTTTGTGTAGTTGTCGTTCACCTGTATTAAAGGTTAAACCACTACCTGGTTTTGTCCATTCTTCCAAGCTTTTTTGCAGTCGTTCCGCAAATGGAAAATGCTGCAAATTACTTTCACAAAACTCAACTCTTTTGTCTTGTTCTTTAATATTTTTTTCTGGAGGTAAAACCGCGTTGGCTTCCAGAGATGTTGTCGTCGGCATCTCTTGTAACCCTGCTTCCTTAAGATAAGTTATCAAAAGCTTCCAGACTTGAGATAAATGTGTCATTATTGTATCCGTAGTTACTACACACCTACTGATGATTTAGAGCTTACCTAAACATTTAGTTATTAGTAAAAAAAGAAACTTGTATTACTTGATACTATTGCTTTTCATGGAGTTGGGTCTCGCTTTTCCTTTTGTTAAAAGTAAAATGTCAGATAAAAAACTTTTTTGATTGTCAGTAAAATAAATCGGTTTAGTTAAATTGTTATACTTTTTTCTCCAGTATATTTCTATGTCGGATGTAAAAATAATACGTACTCTTTGCTACAAAGGCAATTGTTAGCAAAAATACTACAGTAAAAAAATGCCATTGGCTAAAAATGATGGTTAAAACTAAACTAAAAAGTCTTCTGCTTGATATTAGGCAGCTAATAGTGTTTTTAAGTGGCATTAGTTCGTAAAGCAAGGTTGCTTCGCTTTAGAGAAAATAAAAATTAATTAGGGATAGTTGTCAGGCATGGATCGAATGAACAGATTGACGTTTTGTGTGATTTTGTTGCATGGTTTGTGTTTAGGAATAGCAAGCGTTAGCGCTAAGTCACCGTCTTTCCATGCGATCGCAGACACCTTTGTTGTCAACAAGGGTACACCACCCGGAGGGGAGAAGGGGACAGGGGCGACGGGTGTGAAGGCTTTATCACTTTCCGCGTCGTCACGTCAGTCTCTAGGCGCAAACGCTAATTTACATCATCAACTTGGGCTACCGCGAGAGCAAGTGTGGGTAATTGATCGCCACAAACAAGCAAAGCGCCAGCCTTTTATTTGGATGGTTAAAGATGCCAAAGAAGCCGGACAGCAACCATTTTTGCAAGTGGGAAAAATTCCAGAGAAACCGAATGAAAAGCCTAATTCTAGCACTAGACCGACAAAAAAGGATGAGTTACAGCCATTTGATGAGGTAGTTAAAGACACCCAAAAACAACAGGGACTGTTCACCCTTTACCGCAATAAAGAGAAGAATAAAATTTATCTAGAAATTCAGCCGGAACAACTCAATAAAAATTATCTTGCCACAGCAACGCTGGAATCGGGGATTGGGGAACGCGGTATTTATAGCGGGATGCCTTTGCAAGATTTTTTATTTTACTTTCAACGGGTAAACAACAACTTGCACTTTATCGTCCGCAATGTAAATTTCCGCACACGTGAAGGAGATCCTCAAGCGCGATCGCTTGCCCGTTCTTTTAGTGACTCGGTTCTCTACACCATCCCAATTAAAAGCATTAACCCCCAACGCAAAACTATTCTCATCGACTTGGGCGATCTGCTACTTACCGACTTGGCTGGAGTATCTGCGAGTTTGGGAGTCACACCAGCTAAAGACGATTCCTATTTTGGTAATGCCAAAGCCTTTCCCCAAAATATGGAAATTGAATCGGTTTTGAATTTCTCCGGTAACAAGGGTCGCGAGGAGGCTATGCGGAATTTGGCAACGCTACCTGACGACCGTGGCTTTACCCTAAAGCTTCATTACAGTCTTTCCCAATTGCCAGAAAACAATTACCAACCGCGTTTGGCTGACGAACGGGTTGGCTATTTTATCACCGCCTACCAAGACTTATCTGATGACGATCGCGGCGATCCTTTTGTCCGTTACATCAATCGCTGGAAGTTGCAAAAACAAGACCCGAAAGCGGCAATTTCTCCACCGAAAAAACCGATTGTCTTTTGGATTGATAACGCCGTCCCCTTTGAATACCGCGATGCGATAAAAGAAGGCGTTCTCATGTGGAATAAAGCCTTTGAAAAAGCCGGATTCAAAGATGCGATCCAAGTTCAGCAAATGCCAGATAACGCCACTTGGGACCCGGCAGATATCCGCTACAACACTATTCGCTGGATAAACACAGTAGATGGATATTTTGCTTTAGGACCATCCCGCGTTAACCCGCTGACTGGGGAAATTTTAGACGCAGATATTTTGGTAGATGCTAGCTTTATCCGGGCACTCAAAAAAGATTATCGCGATATCGTACAACCAAGCCAAGGAAAAAGCCGCACTTCTTTATCAGCGTTGATGCAAAATCGCCTGCTTTGTGCCAATAATTTAGAAGCTAGAGGCATTCCCCAGCAGAAGCCGCAAGACGAAAATAAGTTAGTTAGTCGTTTATCTAAAATGGCAGGTGAGTACGATTTATGCTATGGCATGGAAGCGGCAAATCAGTTTGCCATTGGCACAACGGCGATGTCACTGCTGCAAAATACACCGGCGACTAGCGAACAGGTGAAAGACTATATCCATCAATATTTACGCTTAATTATCGCTCACGAAGTTGGACATACTCTCGGTTTACGTCACAACTTCCGTGGTAGTACTTTATTGTCTCCTGAGGAGATGAATAATACCGACATCACCCGCCGCAAAGGTCTAACTGCGTCGGTGATGGATTACATTCCGCCGAACATCGCACCTCCTGGTACGAAGCAGGGAGATTATTTTCCTAATATGGTAGGACCTTATGATGAGTGGGCGATTAAGTACGGCTACACATCAATTCTGGCAGCAACTCCTCAAGCTGAAAAGCCGGCTTTGCAAGCTATTGCCGAACAATCTTACAAGCCTGAATTAAGTTATTCTACAGATGAGGATGTGTCTGACCTCGATCCAACTGCTGATGCTTGGGACAATAGTAGCAATGTGCTGCTTTATTCGCAGTGGCAGTTGGAAAATTCGCGTGTGATGTGGGACAGACTTAATCAGCGTTACCCGCTGGCTGGCGATAGTTACAGTGATGTGACGGAACGCTTTAGTACGATATTTACTAACTATTTTCAGAATATTTATTACACAACAAAATACATTGGCGGACAGTCTTTCTACAGAGTTAAGGGTGGGGAACGCCAAGGAAGATTACCATTTGAACCGGTGTCAGTAGAAAAACAACGGCAGGCTTTAGCGACATTACAACAATATATGTTTGCGGAGAATGCGCTTAACTTCTCACCGGAACTGTTGAATAAGTTAGCACCATCTCGTTGGCGACATTGGGGTAGTAAAACTCGCGTTGGTCGTTTGGATTATCCGATACACGATTTGATATTAAACATGCAGAGTATGGTGTTGCGAGAATTGCTATCAAGCGATCGCATCTCGCGTCTGAGTGACATTGAACTTAAAAGTCCCCCAGAAAAAGCTTTGACTCTGCCTGAACTGTTTGATACTTTGCAAGATGGAATTTGGACGGAAGTCCTCAAACCAAATGGCAAGCCAATTAAAATTAGCAGTTTGCGTCGAGGCTTACAACAAGAATATCTAGATTTGTTGACTGCTATGGTATTGCGAAAAGAACCAGTGCCAGAAGATGCGCGCACAATGGCATGGTATAAACTTAGACAGTTAAAAGATAAATTGAATGGGGCTGACTCCAAAGATGAATACACGAAAGCGCACTTACTACAAACACGCGATCGCATCGAGAAAGTCTTGAATGCCCCATTGCAAGGAAATTAAGGATTGGTAATTGGTGATTAAGCAAGAGTAATCTTTATTATTTCTTCCCTAGTCCCCAGTCCCTTATCTAACTACTCAACGCCTTTAAGAATCGTTGCAAACTCTTGAAAACACTGGGCTTTTTCGCTGGTGTACCGTCGGACGAGGTTTGCGAACCTTTCATAAAAATGAGATCCAAGTCGTCACCTGATGGTTTTTTGGGTAAGTCGGCTATTTTTTCATAATTACCGCCTTGTTGCAGCAATACTTCCCACTGCCCAGGGTAGCAGCGAAATACGGCTGTTTCGTCATCGACAGGACGGAGGTAGTAGCAGGATTCAATGGTACTAAGGAAACGATCGCGCGTTTGTCTTGCTGTATAACCGATGCCCACAGCCCCAGCTTCTTCTAAACGAGGATTTAAGATGACTAAAGGGCGATCGCCTATATATTCACATAGCTTTTCTAATTGCGGCACTTCCACCGCACTGGGGGCAATAAATACGAAAATTTCGTCTTCTGGCTGAATTTTTGATTCTAAGGAAGCCACCCTTCCTGTGCCAATATCCTCAATTTTAAATGATACGTCTGCCCAGTCGCGGCGGGCAAGGGCTGCGGCACCAGCATCGACAAAGAAAATTTTCAGACGAGAATCATAAGCTTGAAAAACTGGCAGAAATTGCTGCGCCACTGGCATAGGTTTGAGTTCTGGGAAAAGAAACTCAACTTGTAGACGAGTATAACCATCTGCTAGTGCGGCTTGGGTAGCGACTTGTGCTTGGGCGATCGCGTCTTCTAAGGTATTAGGAAGTTCAGCCATATCAGAAATGAGACTGGGTAAAAGGTAAAAGGTAAAAGGTAAAAGAAGTAATTCCTGCTTCAATAAACTTACTCAAAGTTAGCCGAAGCTATCTTTAACGTTATCTTCCCGCTTCAACCAAGGATGTCGGCATCTGCTTGTCCACGGGCTTTTAGTTCCGACTAAGCCAGTCGTACTTTATCAAAAGGGGCATTCTCAAGGTTCGTTGCTCTTTTTCCTTGTTCCCTACTCTAATGACTAACCAATAATTCTACAGGTGCAAGCCGTTCCAAAACTTGCTTTAACACCATTGCTGTCCAATCCACGTCAGCTTCAGTGGTATCATGCCCTAGTGTCATGCGAATTGCTCCCAATGCGGCTTTTTCAGAGTAGCCCATCGCTAACAATATCGGGCTAGGACTAAGTTTACCACTGTGGCAGGCTGCCCCAGCACTAATACCAATCCCAGCCAGGTTCATCTGCCGTACTAAGGTTTTGCCACTCTTTTTTTCACCGTCAGCGTATTCTAGACAGAAACTGACATGGTGAGGTAAACGGTGAATGCGATCGCCTGTTGGTATTAAACCAGAAATATCAGCTAATTGAGAAAACAAGCGATCGCGTAATTTAATTAAGCGCGGTGTTTCCGTGGCTATTTCTGCCACCGCCAATTCTGCTGCTACACCAAATCCGGCAATATTTGGCACTGCTTGCGTACCGGAACGCAGTCGCATTTCTTGCCCGCCCCCACTCAGCAAAGGCGCTAAATCCACACCCGGACTTATATACAGCGCCCCCGCACCTTGAGGTCCATATATTTTATGGCTGGAAATACTAAGTAAATCCACTGGAAGCGCTTGTACATTTATTTGCAAGCGTCCCGCTACTTGTATGGCATCTGTGTGGAATAAAATATTATGCGATCGCGCAATATTTCCTAATTCTACAATTGGTTGCACTGTACCAACTTCACTTTGACCATAAATCACGGAAACTAACGCCGTGTTATGTTGCAACGCTGCCTCTAAATCTACAGGATTAACTGTACCTTTCGCATCCACTGGCAAACGGGTTATTTCCCAACCCCACATTTCCAACAACCGCGCCGGTTCAGAAATTGCAGAATGTTCAATGCTGGATATTATCATATGTTGCGGAACAGCGTACAAACGGGCAATACCCATAATTGCCAGATTATTTGCTTCTGTACCCCCAGAGGTAAAGATAATCGATTGCGGATCGACGGCGTTAATTAATCCAGCAACTTGCATTCTCGCTTGTTCGACAACTGTTGCCGCCCGTTGTCCCCACTCGTGTAAGCTAGAAGGATTGCCCCACTGTTGAGTGAGGATTGCTTGCATTGCGGCGATCGCTTCCGGACGAGTGGGAGTAGTCGCACTGTAATCTAAATAGATTTGCATATTATATTCAGGGAGAACACACCCTAACAACGGGCTACTTTTATTTTCGGCAACTTTTGACAAAATTGCCGTACTTCTGCGTTGAAAAACTTTATTATTTGGGAATTATAAATTTGTTCACCCAACGACTTCTACCAGACTAAGGTGCAAATTTTTTCTACCCAAAGGCATTTTTATTTCATCTTTTTACTGATACTTACCCTCGCTGGTTGTCAACGAGTCCAGCCTCACAGTAAACGTCTTCAACCGCTACCGCAAGATTTGTTAGTCAAAGTTTACTTTAACCATTCCGAGTCTTCAGAATATAAAGAACCTTATCGACAGCAAACCCGCCTTGGGGATGATTTAGAAAAACAGATTGTCGATGCGATTTCCCAAGCTAAATCCACAGTAGATGTAGCGGTGCAGGAATTGCGTCTACCCAAAGTTGCAGAAGCACTGGTTGATAGACAAAAAGCTGGGGTTAAGGTGAGATTGATTTTAGAAAACACTTATAGCCGTCCTTGGAGTAGTCTCACACCCCAGGAAGTTAGCAAGCTAGAAAAAAGAGAGAAGGAAAGATATCAAGAATTTCGGCAATTTTTAGACATTAACAAAGATAATCAACTTAGTGCAGAGGAAATCAAGCAAAGAGATGCTTTGGTAATTTTACGCGATGCTAAAGTTCCCTTAATTGATGATGCAGCAGATGGTTCACAAGGTAGTGATTTGATGCATCATAAATTTGTCATTGTCGATAATCGCATTGTGATTGTTACTTCCGCGAATTTCACATTGAGTGATATCCACGGAGATTATTCTAACCCTAGCAGTTTAGGTAATGCCAATAATTTATTAAATATTGACAGCCCCGAAATAGCGTCTTTATTCACGAAAGAGTTTAACATTATGTGGGGCGATGGACAACAAGGAAAACAAGATAGTAAATTTGGCTTAAAAAAACCATTACGTTTACCTGAACAAATAACCTTAGGCGCAAGCAAAATAACCGTGCATTTTTCGCCAACTTCCCCAACTCAACCTTGGAGTAAAAGTAGTAATGGTTTAATTGGCAAAACTTTAGATTCAGCTACAAAATCTATCGATATGGCATTGTTTGTATTTTCCGAACAACACCTGGTGAATATCTTAGAAAGTCGTAATTTCCAAAGTGTGAAAATACGCGCTTTGATTGAACCACAATTTGCCTATCGTCCTTATAGTGAAGCATTGGACATGATGGGCATTACTCTGAGTAACAAATGTAAATATAAACTTGATAACCATCCTTGGCAAAATCCCATTACCACAGTAGGTGTACCTTTATTACCCAAAGGTGATTTATTACATCACAAATTTGCTGTAATAGATGGACAAACAGTAATTACAGGTTCGCACAATTGGTCAGAAGCTGCCAATAATAATAATGACGAGACAGTTTTGGTAATTGAAAATTCCGTAGTTGCGGCTCATTATGTGCGGGAATTTGAAAGTCTTTACGCCCATGTCAAACTAGGTTTACCACCAAAGAAGTTAGAAAAAGTTAAAACGCAACAAAAGCAATGTTTGCCCATAAAAAATAATTGAAATATATTCACATTCAAAGAGAAAAATATTGGTTTAGCTAACTCTTTAATTATTTACAATAATGCACCAAATCCCCAAGCTATCCCTCTCGTCACCAGGTTCTATCTGGTGACGAGATTACCAAAAACTAAACAAATCATAGATAAACACTAATATTTATCTGCGTTCATCTGCGGTTAATTATACTTTATATTTTATTCTCCCTGTCATAGGTGGAGAATCTATGACAATTTACGGGTACTAAAGTACCCACTACGAGATGAAATTAGGTTTGTCCTTGTGACAGTTGTGTAAGTCCTGTAATTGCTATGAGTTATTACAAGCAAGATATACTCTTAATTATGCTCTCTAGTTTGAGTAGTATATGCAATCGCCTTTTGTCACTAAGTTTTTGACAAAGATAGACTCTCGACACCGATTGATTACTTCCATCGGTTTAGCTACATTCGTATTAGTAATACTTCCACATTCGCTACACTTACCTACACGTATTCTCTCTGCTTGGGATTCAGGTATTTATTGTTTATTAGTCTTGACTTTTGTGATGATGTTCAAGGCTACCCCACAAAGTATGCGTCTTAATGCCAAGCGTGAATATCAAGGTCGCTTGGCTATCTTCATTCTAATTATCGCCGCTGCTTGCGCTAGCGTGTTAGCCATTGGGTTTTTACTCGCCAATAAAAAGGGCATATCTACGATGCTACTAACCCTACATGTCATCCTAGCGGTAACGACAATTGTAGGTTCTTGGTTGTTAGTACATACCATATTTGCGCTGCAATATGCACGCAGTTATTATCAAAATCATGAAAGCAGTAGTGAGGAAATCGCAGGTGGTCTAGATTTTCCTAGCGATCGCGAACCAGATTTCTGGGACTTTTTATATTTTTCTTTTGTCATTGGTATGACTAGTCAAGTTTCAGATGTAGAAACAACATCACGTAATATGAGACGCTTGGCTTTGCTACATGGAGTGTTATCCTTCTTTTTCAATACCACCATTTTGGCTATGAGCATCAATATAATTGCATCACTAATCTGACAGATAATTTTTACTCTTCCGTGCCTTTGTTTAACTATCTACCAAAAGTATGGGAATTTTGTATATCTACTTATAGAAAGAGGAAAATCAGCAGGAAACTTCTTAGCATGATCCCAAGCTTAGATAATCGGAGTGAATTTATGCCTTACAGCAAGATTGATGAATTACCTCAAGAACTACAGCAACAACTGCCTCAAGAAGCCCAGCAGATTTTCGTTGCCGCATTCAACGCTGCCCAACACGACGGCTTAAGTGAAGACGGTGCCCGTGAAGTTGCTTGGAACAGCGTCAAAAACTCATACAAAGAAGGTGCCGATGGCAAATGGCAAATCAAGGGAGACGATACTGCCATACATAATAAGGCTGTGACTTCTGGCGGAAATTAATTGCCTTTTAGATATATATTTAGATTGAGGCGGTTTGTGCAATGCATAAATCGCCTTTGCTTATTTGCGTAGGGTGCCTTAACGTAGTGTAACGCGCCTTTTTTAAATAAAATGTAAACAGAAAGTTGTTGGCAAAGGCAATTAATAGCTGCAAGGGCGAAAATTAGTCACTGGATATGCTATTTCAAAAAAACGAAATCGCTATTCGCTTAATGCAAGACGACATAGGTGATTATCAGTTAATGGCAAAATGGCTAACTGATGATAAAGTCTTAGAATTTTACGAAGGAAGAGATAATCCTTTTCCTCTAGAAAGAATTATCGAAACATACAAACCCCAAGTCATGGGAGATGATCCGGTTATCCCTTGTCTGGTTTATTATGAAAAACTACCTATTGGTTATATCCAATATTGCTTGCTAGATAACTTATCGGAAAACGACAGACAAACGTATTGTATGGATGAAACCAATAATGTTTATGCAATTGACTTGTTTATCGGTGAAACAAACTATTGGAACAAAGGAATCGGCACGAAAATATTATCAACGCTTGTCAACTATCTTTTTGAAGAATTACAAGCTGAGAAAATTGTCATCGATCCACATGTGAGGAATACTCGCGCTATCCGCTGCTACGAGAAATGCGGCTTTGAAAAGATTAAGCTATTGCCCGAACATGAACTGCATGAGGGAAAATATCGGGATAGCTGGCTGATGGCAATTGACCGAAAGAAATCATTACACTAAAAGAACTTGCCTCGCTATGCCGATCTAAAGACCGATGACTCAACAACCTGCTAGAATTTGTATACTTGGTGGAGGCTTTGGTGGTCTTCATACTGCCTTACGCTTGAGCCAGTTACCTTGGGCTACGCAAAAACCGGAAATTGTTCTGGTAGATCAAAGCGATCGCTTTCTATTTTCCCCTCTACTCTACGAACTCCTCACTGGCGAACTGCAAACTTGGGAAATCGCCCCACCCTTTGAAGAACTTCTCCAAAACACAGGTGTACGTTTTTGTCAATCACTCGTCTCAGAAATTGACATAGACCAGCAAAGAGTACACTTACAGAATAGTCAGGAAATCCCCTATGACCGATTAGTGCTGGCGCTAGGTGGAGAAACGCCTTTAGATTTAGTTTCGGGTGCGACATCCCACGCCTACCCCTTCCGCAGTATCGCTGATGCCTATAATCTAGAAGAACGCTTGCGGGTTTTAGAAGAATCAGCCGCAGACAAAATTCGGGTAGCAATTGTCGGCGGTGGTTACAGTGGTGTCGAGTTAGCTTGCAAACTTGCAGACAGACTAGGGGAAAGAGGACGATTCCGCTTAGTTGAACTAAGTGACCAAATTTTGCGAACTTCCCCAGAGTTTAACCGTGAAGCTGCGACAAAAGCTTTAGAAGCGCGGGGTGTGTTTATTGATTTAGAAACCAAAGTCGAATCAATTACTCAAGACAGCATTTCCCTGGATTACAAAAATCAGGTAGATACAATCCCCGTAGATTTGGTAATCTGGACTGTGGGAACGCGGGTTAGTCCCATAGTGAAAAACCTTCCCCTCAAGCAAAATCAGCGCGGTCAAATTACGATTACACCAACTCTGCAAGTAATTGACCATCCAGAAATCTTTGCTTTAGGCGACTTAGCAGACTCTCATGATATCGAAGGTCAGCAAGTCCCCGCAACCGCCCAAGCTGCTTTTCAACAAGCTGATTATACTGCATGGAATATTTGGGCAACTTTGAGCGATCGCCCTTTACTTCCCTTCCGCTACCAGCAGTTAGGGGAAATGATGACACTGGGGATAGATAACGCTACCCTCACTGGTTTAGGAATTAAATTGGACGGTCCTTTAGCATCTATTGCACGTCGTCTAGCTTACCTTTATCGGATGCCAACTTTAGATCATCAGCTAAAAGTTGCTTTTAACTGGCTAGCGCGTCCTATTATCGAAACACTCTCTAAATAGAAATGTAGGGTAGTTCTATCAAGTTGAGTAAGAAAGCGTTAAAAACCTTGCTTCTTAATCGGGTGCGTTAACAACAGCGTAACGCACCCTACTAATTTAAAATCTACTTTACAAACAGGTTATAAGCATTCAGTATTTCGCATTATGGAACGTCCTAAAGTTATTTTTTTAGATGCTGTTGGTACACTCTTCGGGGTTAAAGGCAGCGTTGGTGAAATTTATAGTCAGATAGCGCAGGAATTTGGTGTCCAAGTTCCCGCCGATATTTTGAATAAAACATTTATCCAAAGCTTTAAAACAGCGCCGGCGCCGATATTTCCAGGTGCGGAACAACAAGATATTCCCCAGCGCGAGTTTGAATGGTGGCTGCAAATCGCTTGTCACACATTTGAACGCGCAGGTGTTCTTCAAGAATTTTCTGATTTTTCAGCTTTTTTTAGCGAACTTTATATCCACTTTGGTACTTCGCAACCGTGGTTTGTCTATCCCGATGTTCTAGCAGCATTGGTAAACTGGCAAGGCTTGGGAATTGAACTAGGGGTAATTTCCAATTTCGATTCCCGTATCTACTCGGTATTGCAAGCTTTGCAACTAAAACAATTTTTCAGTACCATCACAATTTCCACCCAGGTAGGTGCAGCTAAACCCGATCGCGAAATTTTTCTTAGCGCTTTAGAAAAACACAACTGTCCACCTGAGGCTGCATGGCACATCGGCGACAGCATAAAAGAAGATTATCATGGTGCCAAAGCAGTTGGACTCAGAGGAATTTGGATTAATCGTAGCGAAAAAACCTCAGTCTCCAACCCCACTTGAATATAGAAGCACATCCACCTATTTTTGAGAAGAGATGCGATAAATAACAAACTCCGGGCTTTCTTGATAACGTTCAAACGCTCGTTCCATATATTCAACCAGTTTAGGATTGTCTTTCGAGAGCGGATTCTTCTGCTCATTGACAATTCCAAACCAGTTTGCACCCTTGATTGAAAGCTCCTCTAACAGCCGAATTGCTTCGCTGTCATCCAACAAACTCATTGACTTCAATGATTTGGAATTTTTTCTTTTCATATGTACAACAGTAGGTAACGCCATGTGCAGGGCTATTTCATTGTTTTATTTATACTTAAATTTAAACCATATAAGTATGAAGTTAAGAGTCAAAGCACATAGACTGTTTAAAATAAGCGGGAAATCCTTACCAAAAAAAGCGTATATTAACCACAAACCCTGACCAATACAATTACTTAGTATCATCTGAAATGATACGTTTTTTGCTGTTTTTTCTTTACGTATTTTTGCAACTTGTGGAAAAAATTGAAGGCTAGTAAATACTCCGGCAACTAATCCCAAAATTGTTATAGGATTCATTTTTTACTTTTTATGCTAAATATTAAGTCAAGAAATACAAATCAAAAACATAAAATTAAGCGGTAGGTATTTACCATTTTCAGCAACTCAATTTAGTCCGATATTCTTGTGACAAAATGGACATCAAGATAAGCGATTGATATCCATCAGTAGTCTTTAAACATTCCCTTAATACCCCTTCAACGCAGAAGCCTTCAGATTCATAAAGACTTTTTGCGCGGCTGTTTTTCTCTATGACATCTAACCACAGGCGATGGGTATGCAACTGCTCAAACGCATATTGCTTAACAATTTTGATAGCTGAACGCCCAAATCCTTTTGATTTTTCAGTAATAACGATGCGTTTGAGTTCAATATTTAGATTGGGATCACTCAAACCAGCAAGAATTATATACCCAACACAACGATGATCGGTGCTTGCTTCTACAACGAAGTGAGCCATGTTTTTGTCTCTGAGGGCAAATCTGTGCTGACCTTCTGACCATAGAAACACGAAGTGACGATTTTCCTCACTGTTCTCTGCATTTAAGACAAAATTAATATCATCTGGTTGAGTTTTTCTCAAACAAACTAGCATAGTTTTTTATAGAAAAGTGCTATATGTAATGCCCACTTATAAAATCCAAACTTTGTAGTTTTGTATTAGGAATAAATTCTATTATATTGCAGCATAGTACAATAAATACACCAGTCAGCGAAAATCTGAAACCTTTGATAATTTCGCTGTTCAAATAATATTAAGTCTGGGGTGTCAATACTAAAATTGGAGTTTTAGCGGCTTGATAATAACATTATGTAAGTCACTACATTTTCTCTCCAAATTAATTTAATAAATAGTTGACAAAAGCACTAGCTTTAAGACTTTACCATTTACACTAGCCATTTTTATAACAAATCCCTACAATAATCCAGTTTTTGATACAGTAGATTCAAACGTTTGAACTAGGAAACTTCGATATTAACTTAGTAAAGGATATGAACCTTCTTCATCATGCACTTCTGTCCCAACACATGGTGGACAGAAAACACAAATTAGGCGCATTTCAGTTTCTGCTTCAAGCATATGTGAATCATGCTCATTCAGAGCATAAACAGTTCCTGGACAAATCTGGAAACGCTTGTTTGCCCGAAGGTCTGTAATAAATCCCTGACCTTCTATACAGAAAACAGCCTCAAGATGATTCTTGTAACACATTTGTGTAGAAGAACCTGCTGTAATTGTAGTAATGTGGAGGGAAAATCCCATTTTATCTTCTGCAAGCAATAAGCGATCGCTTCTCCAGTTTTGTCCCTTGATAACTCGTGATGTTCCAAATATTTCTGACAGCGTTCTAATTATCATAATCTCCTCCTACCTTTCAACTAACAGTTTAGACTTAATAAGTGGATAGTCTTAAATAGACTCTCTTCTGATAGAGGAACTACAGGTCTGTAGTCGCGGCTGGCTGCAAATTCCGGTCGTGGTTTTTCAACATCTACTAGAGTATTTTCAAAACTGTTGTAGACGATAACTATAACGTTCCGCTCAAATGGAGATATGTTAGCAACTGAACCATGAACGCATTGCGGATGAACGAAAAAGACCGTTCCTGCTGAACCTTTAGCTGATTCAAGTCCATACTTCGCCACCAATCTGGTAACGCTTTCACAATCAGTTGAATACTTTAAAGTAGCTGTCGATAATGATTTCCATGCCGCCTCATCCTCATTAGTAGAATGCTGTAGATAATTGGCTCTTGGCGATCTACAATGGTAGGTTTTGAACTGACCCGCGAGGCATAAATATCTTCTGTAGTTAGGATACTCATACTACCTCCTTAGTTATCTTTGGCGAGCGCAAGAACAGTCAAATTTTTGAACTTGTTTTAAGTTCGAGAAGGCTGGCTACAAATTCTCTAGATGAGCGAGCAGCTTCTTTCATCTGTGGCAATACCTTTTGGGCTACCCAGTTTGGCATCTCGGAATAGTTAGAGTCCACATTAGTGTATTTCTCAAGAATCCCCTGATAATCCTGTAACCCTACTTCATTGACAAACATATCTACCGCTTTTCCTTTCACGCCCTTTGTGTTGCAAATTTCAAAAGCTAGGCGTACCTCCTCAATTTCCCCAACACATTCAAAGGCTTTGTATTTTTCCAAACCGAGCATTTGTCGATACCAGAGCTGGTTTTCGGGTAGGTCGAAGAGATTGTTGTGGAAAACAGACTTCACCTGTTCTTCGGGAAAATAAGCCATGTAGCTCAGATAGACGTAGGCGCACTTAGCACACCGCTCGCACCAAGGCTTTCCAAAGTTACAAGAGTGAGTATCTCTTAAAGCATGACTATCTTGGCGAAGCAAATTGAAGATCACCGGATCGTAAATCGGTTTGAGAAGGCTGTAATAATTCAAACCACTGACAAGTTCTGACTTGACGTAGTTGGCGATTAGGCGATCGTTTTCAATGGTTTTGCACCACTGGTGATTGATTTCCTCTCCCGTCTTGTCCCAGGTTAGATTGCCCTTGTCAGCGCTTCTTTCATTGCCAACAATGATGTGGGTATAACCATATTGTAGAGCTATAGGAAGTATGCTCAACAATGCTGTTGGGGGAGGAACGAAATGCTCCCATAGTTGTATAGACTTGACGCCGTATTCGGGGTGAAGTTGCGCTACAGGAGTACCCAGATAATCTCCATAGCCGTAATTCCGGTGAACGCGAACGGGCTTAACGTGTTTGAACAAGCTTTCGATTAACGAGAACTGTTTTTCTATATTCCCATAAATCGTACCCGCGTAACTGTAAGAGGAGAAAGGGATACCTGCTCTTTCAAGCAGCTTATAGACGACAAGGCTGTCTTTTCCCCCACCAGAACAGACAAGAACATCCGTTTCGCCTTGGATTGGGGTAAGCGGAGCTTCCTTGGTTACAGTATGAGTTTGCTCTCCTTTTACTATGGCTGGACCTTTATACAAAGGTAAATCGTTTTCATAACGCCATTGCCCGTAAATCTTATAAAAGACTTCATGCCAAAGCTCGTCAAAGCGTTCTGTATAATAATGAGAAAATTGACCGAGATCGAAGAGGTCAGGCTTGAGACAAGCGGCTTTCATCGCTTCAAAGGCAAGCAGATGAAAATATATCCTTTCCATCTGTGCTTTTCCATAGCACTCTTCCAACCAGTAGAAATCCACCGTATCGTACCAATAGGAATCGGTGAAGCGTAGGTCATCTAGCCAATAAGAAAAGGAAAGTTGATGGCGAGAACGGCTGTAACTATCTAATGCTAGCGTCACCTTTCTTTGGTCAGCCTTTGTCGCTTCTGCTGGTTTTGGCAACGAATTTGTAGCTGGGGTCAAACAAGGGTCTTTCATTTTCTAGCCTCCTCAGCAATATCTTTATAAATAGGTCTGGTCATACATCTGGGTTTACCCGTGCCTTTCACTAACTCTTGTCCCCCTCTTGTTGTCTCTGCTATGCCTCGTTGAGGTATTTAGAAAACTAAAACTGTTTGCAAAAACTTTTCACACTCAGACTTTTAAGCCCCTATCATACCTGCTTGCCAAGTGTTATGGCGAGATAAAGCTATATCGATACTTTTCTCAATAATGCTAAGACCTTTTTCTAAATCATCTATTGAAATATTTAAGGGAGGTAACAACTTCAAAACTTCATCATTAGGACCAGATGTCTCTATAATCAGATTTTGATCTAACGCAATCTTTGATATAGCAGATGCAATCTTTTGGTCAGAGAAACATAAGCCTTGTATAAATCCTCTTCCCCGCACTTCAGTAATATGAGGAGAATGAATAGTGGCTATAAATTGTAATTTTTCCTTTATATATTTAGCCTTAATATTCACATCGTTTTCAAGCTTCGTATCTACCCAAAAATATAAAGAAGATGTTGCTGTTACAAAGGCAAGATTAAAACCACGAAATGTTCCATTATGTTCACCAGGATTCCATATGTCAAGTTCCGGCTTTATTAAGGTAATTGCTAATGGCAAACCATAACCACTAAGGGATTTTGATAAACAAATAATATCAGGGTCAATACCTGATGGTTCAAAACTAAAAAATGTTCCTGTACGCCCACAACCCACTTGTATATCATCAACAATTAGAAAAACTTTGTGTTTCTTTAATATTTCTGATAGGCATTTTAGCCATTCAAAACTAGCAACATTGATACCGCCTTCTGCTTGGACAGTTTCAAGAATTACTGCCGCAGGCTTGTCATCTTCAGGTAAATTGCCCAATACTGTCTCAATATAGCTTAATGAATCATAACGCTTAACTTGTTTGCCATCAAAGGGTAATGAAAATGTATAATCTAAAGGTACACCAGCTCCCATTCGTTTAAATGGATTACTTGTTACTGCTAGTGCTCCAAGAGTCATTCCATGAAAAGCATTAGTAAAAAATGCAATTCGTTTACGTCCCGTCAACTTGCGTGCCAATTTCAGTGCAGCCTCTACAGCATTTGTACCTGTGGGACCGGTAAATTGAATTTTATAACTCATGCCACGCGGCTCAAGAATAATTTTGTTAAAGCTTGACAAAAAATCTTGTTTTGCTTTAGTAAACAAATCCAAACTATGGGTAATACCATTGTTCTGAATGTACTCAAGTAGAAGATTTTTTATTTTTGGATTGTTGTGTCCATAATTCAAAGCTCCTGCACCACTAAAAAAGTCTAAATAGGTTTTCCCTACTGTATCAAAAAGATACGAGCCTTCTGCTTTTTCAAATACTACAGGAAACTTTCGGCAGTAGCTCCGAACCTCAGATTCATATTTCTCAATTACAGTGTTCATAAAAACCCAATTAAGTCAAGAAAGTAATTTGGAATGTTTTTTAGCAAGTTCAATTGTGCAAATACAAATATTGAATAATATCTTTTACTTCCACTATTCTTGCTTTATGTTAATTAAGGAGGTATCAGCGGACTGTAAATTACACTCAGCTAGCTGCTCACTTTTACGTTGTTGTTCGCACGATTGCTACTGAAAGCCCAGCTTTATTAGGTAAAAATTATCATTAACCTTGACCAAAAAAAGAATTTAGAATCAAGTGTAAATTCTGTGCAACTTTTGAACTGACTCGTGAAATGTACGTATCTTCTGTTGTTTTCATAACTTTATTGTTTCTAATTCAATACGGTTTATTTAAGGCTATGCGGTGCTAAGTACACGTCACCCTAAAAAAGAGTCCCAAATCATGCCGCGATCGCATCTGTGATTTGAGCAGTATTGTGATTAGCAATTTCACATCTCTGTATAAATAAATAAACTTATTCAACTCCAGGTAAGCTTATAACTGATACTTGTCGGTAACAACTACCGACAGCTAGTTGACAAGCGTTAAATATGCAGTTATAAGCTGCTTGTTAACATCTTTATATAAGGTGCTGAATAGGTGTAAGTTTTGGCGCTCGTAGTTACGGTAAAGTTACGTTAACTGGTGCTCGTGAGTGACAATATGTCACTATCAGTGGGGTAGAGCGATCGCGAAATATGAGCCTAAGTACACTAAACATTAAAAAGGGTCGGAAATTATGCGGCAATTGCGAGGTCACTTGGAGTAATATTCTTGGAGTCTTGGATAAGGCATTTTGCAAGAACTTTCATGCGTTGACTTTTCACGCGAATGAAAAGGGTGCTTTGACGGTATTCCATTCATCACTCAAACATGGCGATGTCGATTTAATCGAACATGAAGTAAAATTGCTACAAGCTCGATTTGCGAAAAGTTTCTAATTACACGCTGCACAACGATTACCCAACTTGCAAAACTTGCACTTCCTCACCCGGAGAAATCAATGTTTTACCCACAGGTAAAATAGCTAAAGCGTTGGTTTGCGCTAAATTTATTAAGTTTCCCGAACTGTGACTACCACCAGCTACCTGAAAGTGGTAAAGTCCATCAATTAAATGCAACTTACCCCAAAGGTAAGTCTCCCGCTTGCCATCCGATCGCAATTCATGATGCGATCGCACTTTCACAAAACTTAGCCAATTGTCTGCAAGTCCTGACATCTTTCTCATTGCCGGTTGCACAAATCGCCAAAATGTCACCAAAACCGCAGCCGGATTTCCTGGTAAACCAAAATATAAGCAATTCTTACCTGGGAAGGTAGCGAAAGTAAGCGGTTTACCTGGTTTCATTTTCACAGATCGAATGTGAATTTTTGCGTTTAAGGATTCGAGAATTTCCTCAACGTAGTCGTAATCTCCCACGGAAACCCCACCAGAAGAGATAATTATATCGGCGTTAGCGATCGCCTGAGAAATCGTTTGCTTTAATATCTCTGGATCGTCCTTAACAATTCCTAACATTAACACTTCTGCCCCAGTTTGCCTTACCAAAGAGGCGATCGCATACTGATTGGAATCGACAATTTGTCCGGGTTGCAGCGGTTTGTCAGGCGTTACCAATTCATTCCCTGTCGAAAAAATCGCCACACGCACTTTGCGGTAAACACGTAATTGCGTACATTGAGCAGCAGCTAAAACGGCAATTTCCGGCGCATTCAAGACAATTCCTGCGGGTAGTAATTCTGTCCCAGCTTGGTAATAAGACGCTTTATGTCGAACGAATTCTTGCGGTTTGGGCGTAGTTAAGATAAAAACGCGGTTATCTTCCAAGCGGGTTCGTTCCTGCATAACTACTGTATCCGCACCCGCTGGCATGACCGCACCGGTGAAAATTCGCGCAGCTTGCCCCAGCTTGATTGTACACTGAGGTTGATACCCAGCGGGAATCTCTTCGATAATTGACAAAACCGCTGGTGTTTCCTCGCTACAGTGCTGCACATCTTCGTAACGCACAGCGTAACCATCCATCGCCGAATTATCCCAATGGGGAAAATCTAAGTTACTTGTGACAGGTATCGCTAGAATGCGATTATCTGCAAGTAAATCGACAACTTCTGTATCCTGCTGATTGTGCAGCGGTTGCACCAAATTTAAAATTATTGCTTCTGCATCGCTGACTGACAACATGGCGATCGCCTCCGATTGTGTATCCTTTAATCATTAAATATTTGCTCGCTTTTGGTGTACATTTGTACATACAATGAGTGAATGCAGTACGATTTAGATAATAACAAAGTAGTATCCAATCTCTACAAGCATCAAATAGATTTCGAGTCTTGCAGTTTCTATATTTGCCGATGATGCCGCCATCACGATTTTAGATGAACATCCCGATGAAGATAGATAGGTTCATGACAATTCGCCTCGATGGATTTGCAAAATTTTTAGTATTATTTTATACATTTAATTTAGAGTGCATTCAGTTGATTTCAGCCCGCAAAGCAACGTGCCATGAACGCCAACAATACGAGAGTTAGGGGATGAAAGACGAATACGATTTCAGTATAGGTAAGCACGCCGCGATTGATCCAACACTACCAGGTAAAACCCGAATTACGATCCGACTTGATGATGAAATTCTCGCTTGGTTTCGGGAACAAGTAAATCAGGCTGGTGGTGGAAACTATCAAACATTAATTAATGATGCCCTATGTGAATACATTCAGCACCACCGCGAACCGTTAGAAGAAACTTTGCGCCGGGTCGTGCGCGAGGAACTAGATCGAATACGTTTTGGAGCATGAATTATGTCTACCATAGAATTTCAAGCCAAAGTTGAGAATGGAATCATTGTTGTTCCTGAAGAATTTAAGCAAGAATTAGCAGAAGTTAGCAGTGTCAGGATCGTTGTATTCAAGCAGCCGAAAAAACAAACTATACAATTCGATATCATGGATGAACTAGCACAAAAGCCTGTTCCCGTAACGGGAATTCGCTCAATCACCCGTGAACAAATGCATGAACGATAAATGAATAAATGATGAGCGTTCAATGTTTCATCGACTCCAATATTTGGCTCTATCGCCTCATGGTTGATCCTAACTCTAGTGAGGCTGAGGAGCTGAGAAAAAGGTCTTTAGCAATCAATTTAATTAATAACGTCGATGGTGTTGTTAGCACTCAAGTCATTAATGAAGTTTGTTCTGTATTACATAGAAAAGCTGCATTTACTGAGGAGCAAATTGAGCAAGTTATACAATCTTTCTACAACCGAGTTGCGGTTGTAGAGCTAGATCGTGACATACTTATGAATGCCTCTAATTTACGAACTCGATACGGCTTTTCATTTTGGGATGGTTTGATTGTTGCCAGTGCTTTATCTGTCAATGCCGATATTCTCTACTCAGAAGACATGCAAGATAACTTAGTCATTGAGCAACGACTTACAATCGTCAATCCCCTCAAATAAGGCGATTCTAATAAAATACTTAATTTTAACGCGGATATAAATACTTATTTTGTATGACTATCGAACGAGTACCCCAAAAATATTATCCTAAAGCTGATATTGGACGACGCGGTATGGCATTGGGAATTGATTTCCTTAGTGTCTGGTTAGTCAGTTCGATATTCGGAAGCACTGAGATGGGAATTCAAGTTGTGCAAATACTGGTTTTTGCCGTCGCTTGGCTGATTTTTCGGGTGCTGGTAGTCTACAACAATCAGGGGCAGAGTTTAGGGCGATGGGCTTTCGACATGAAGCTGCTAGAAGTCGAAAATGGGCAAGTAGTAGGTAGGATTCCAGATTTGCAGTCTCTCCTGAAGCGAGAGGCTATAATCGGCTTTGGTGCGCTATTAGTATCAATTGCCATTGGCAACATTCTGAGGAATCCTACTGCTATACTGCTAGTGATTCCTCTAGCCATAGACTGTGGGGCTGCCTTGTCTGATACTCAGATGCAGCAGGCTTTGCACGATCGCGCATCTGGTACTATGATAGTTTCGTCGCGTCGAGGCTATTCGCTGGATATTAAAGTCAAGCGATTAGTTGATATCATGCGGCATAATGTGAGAAAATAGTTATTTGTGTTAATTCTCTTCAGGCTTTACTGTTTGTAAGATTATGGCTAAAAGTAAAGGTGCTCGCATAATTGTGACACTAGAATGTACCGAGTGTCGGACAAACTCAGATAAGCGTTCTCCTGGTGTTTCACGTTATACCAGCACTAAGAACCGTCGCAACACAACCAATCGGCTAGAACTGAGCAAGTTCTGCACCCACTGCAACAAACATACTGTTCACAAGGAAATTAAGTAAAAGACCATGAGCTATTTCCGTCGTCGTCTATCTCCGATTAAGCCTGGAGAACCAATAGATTATAAAGATGTCGATTTGTTGCGTAAGTTCGTTACCGAAAGAGGTAAGATACTTCCACGTCGGATTACCGGACTAACTTCTCAGCAACAGCGAGAATTAACATTAGCGATCAAACGCTCCCGGATTGTGGCATTGATGCCTTTCATCAATGCAGAGGGCTAACAAAAGTCATTAAGAGTGAGTTATGAGTGATGAGTGATGAGTTGTAAATTAACTGTTAACTCCTAACTCTTAACTCCTAACTATTTAAACTATTCACCAAAAAATGCGAGAGTTGTGGAGAAGGGGACGCTAGTTGAATTTAGGGTTCAAGGCGATCGCCGTCTGGGTGTAGTAGAAAAACCAGACGGCAAAGCCCGTTGGTTTGTGGTAGATGAACGTAGTCAATCCCACAGCCTCGCACCTCGGCAAATCACCTATACAATTAATGGGCAAACCTACAAGCCCTCGGAAATTAAAAGCTTTCAAGAGCAGGTTAAGGATTATTTAGATCCATCAAGCTTGGAAGTAGCTTGGGAATTACTGGTTGAGGATGGGGAAACAGTCACCCCAAAGGAAATGGCGAATCTGCTGTTTTCGCAATCAGACGAGCCTCTATGTTACGCCGCCTATTGCTTGTTATCAGACGACAAAATGTATTTCAAGCAAAAGGGCGATGCTTACGAACCCCGAACTGCTGCGGCTGTTGCAGAACGCAAACACCAGTTAGAAGTAGAAGCCCTAAAAGCTAAGGGACAGCAAGAATTTTTGGCGCGTGTAGAACAGGCGCTCAAAGGTGAATCGGTAGAGTGGCAGCGGCACGATCGCCATAGAATAGAAGCAGTAGAAAAATATGCGGCTCTACTTGCGGATATCGTGCGTGGGGGCGTAAATTATGACACTGTGGCTCGCGCATATCCCCCCCCGGCTCCAGTATTGGAAACCATGACCATGCTAGGGCGTCCCGCCACCCCCCAAGGAGCCTTTCAACTGTTAATTGATTTAGGTTGCTGGAGTCCTCATGAGAATTTATTCCTGCGTCGTTCGTCAATTCCGGTTCAGTTCCCAAGCAAGGTATTAGAAGTGGCGCAACAGCGTTTGGATTTTCCGCCAGCTGACTTAGATAGCGATCGCCTGGATCTAACACATTTAAAAGTTTACACGATTGATGATGAAAGCACCACTGAAATAGACGATGGTCTAAGTTGGGAAAGACTTTCAGATGGACGGGAACGCTGGTGGGTACATATCGCCGATCCCACACGCTGGTTAGAGCCAGAAGATGAATTAGACTTAGAGGCGAGAAAGCGGGGTAGTACAGTTTATTTGCCTACAGGGATGATTCCCATGTTCCCGGAACTGTTGGCAACTGGACCCATGAGTTTAATTCAGGGTAAGGTGTGTTACGCTCTCAG
The DNA here is from genome assembly GCA_964245695.1 of uncultured bacterium. GTDB lineage: Bacteria > Cyanobacteriota > Cyanobacteriia > Cyanobacteriales > Nostocaceae > Hassallia. Next base: position 29,003 of record CAXTNZ010000034.1, read on the forward strand.
CTTCGGGATAATTTTAAATCAAGCTGGGGCAGTAGAAGATTATAGCATTCATGCCAGTTTAATTAAACCGACGTATCGCCTGACTTATGAAGATGTCGATGAAATGCTTGAGTTGGGCGTGGAAGCAGAACCGGAAATAGAAGCGATCGCCAAGGGAGCAAGCAGACGCAAACAATGGCGCTATGCTCAAGGAGCAATCAGCATCAATATGCCGGAGGCGATGATTAAAGTCAAAAACGACGAAATCAGCATCGACATCTTAGACGACTCGAAATCGCGCCAACTCGTAGCCGAGATGATGATTCTTGCCGGTGAAGTTGCGGCTCACTACGGTAAAACTAATAACATTCCCCTGCCTTTTCGCGGTCAGCCACAGCCAGAATTGCCCCCCGACGAAGAATTGCTACTGCTACCAGCCGGATTTGTCCGCGCTTGCGCTATGCGTCGCTGTATGCCGAAAAGTGAAATGAGCATCAACCCGCTGCGTCATGCAGGCTTGGGATTGGATACCTACACCCAAGCGACTTCTCCCATCCGTCGCTACAGCGACTTGCTCACCCACTTTCAACTGAAAGCGCACTTGCGTGGCGAAGTTCTCCCCTTCTCAGCAGATCAACTCAAAGAAGTGATGATGACGGTCACCTCCATCACCCAAGAATTAACGATGGTGGAAAGGCAAACTAATAGATATTGGGCTTTAGAGTATTTGCGACGTCATCCACAGCAAGTTTGGCAGGTGACAGTCTTAATGTGGCTCAGAGAAGACAGCAACTTAGCGCTAATTCTGATAGAAGATTTGGGCTTGCAATTACCCATGTCTTTTAAACGTTCTGTGAATTTAGGCGAACAGATATTAGTGAAAGTCAGCCACGCCGACCCGCAAAAAGATATGATTCAGTTTCAGGAAATCATTTATCAAGAAGCTCAGTCAGCCGCGAATTAAGACTTCACAACCTCACATCCAACCCCTCTTTGAGCTTCAAAGAGGGGTTTAAAATATAGGTTAAAATATTGAATAGTTGATTTTAATTGCCGAATATTTTTTTGATTGTGAACATCAAGACTAAATTTTTGCTCTGCAAATCCCCTAAATAAGGTGATGTGAATGAATAAAGTGATAATTTTTGACACCACCATGCGTGATGGAGAACTTATTCCTGGTGTCAAAATGAATCAACAACAAAAAATTAGCATCTCCCAACTACTCGAAGAAATGAGAGTAGATATTATAGAAGTTGGTTATCCTGGAAGTTATCAAAAAGATTTTGAGGAAGTTTTCCAGATTTCTAAATTAATAAAAAATTATACTATTTGCAGAATAGCAAGCGCAAATCAAGATGAAATTATCACTCTGGCTGAAGCGCTTAAACCAGCTAAAAGCGGTAGAGAATTCGTTGATTGCCTTAAGTTATGGCGTAAGGCACTCTTGTATGTGCGATTAATGGTTTGGGTGCGAGAAAGGGGAATGCAGATTTACAAGAAGTGGTGATTGGGGTTTTAAGGCAGGGAGATTATCAAATTGATATTGATACTTTGTTAATGAGTAAAGCGTCTGATTTGGTAGGCGAAATAACTGGGATTGGAAAGGGAAAATAGAGAGATATTTGCATAAAATCCCCTCACCCTTCTAGGGGGGCTATACGAACGAAGCCAGACGAGCGCAGGCTTTTAAATAGTTAGTCTGCGCAGGCTGACTTTGTT
>CAXTNZ010000034.1:30728-33628 GCA_964245695.1 uncultured bacterium
CTTTAGAGTTAGGAACTAAATAGCTGCTTCGGAATAAAACATATTTAGTAATATTAATTACATTAATTAATTAAGTAATTATACTAGTGTATATTAATTAAGACGTATTTTATATTGAAAATAATCGTAGTTTCAAAATACACAATACGTCTCTGTAAGTACAAAAGGAATTCTGAACATGAGGAATACAGGAGTCGCTTATCTTCTTTGGTTGAGTGTCATTTTTGGATTCGCTGGAATCCACCGCTTCTATGCTGGTAAATATTTTAGTGGAGTTGTATGGTTATTTACACTAGGGTTATTTGGGTTTGGTCAGCTTATAGATTTGGCTCTCATACCAGGAATGGTTGATGAGAAAAATCTAAAATATAAAATGCTTTACGGTAGCCCTAATCAGAATAATATCTCAAATACCCAACAAGTTGTCATTAACGTAGCTGACCACATTGCTCCAAAAGTTAGTGATAACAAGTTGATAACCGCCAAGTCTGATATTCAGATAATTCTACAATTAGCTAAAGACAACGGTGGGGATATATCTCTTACAGATTGTGTGATAGCTACTGGTAAATCTATTTCAGAAATCAAGCAGACTATTGAAAGCTTATGTGCTGAAGGTTTGCTAGAAATAGGTAATCATCAGAGTACTGGTGCAATAACTTATAGAATTGTTTAGAGATTTTTCTAATTTACCTGAACGGGCAAATGCTGCTAGCAGCTATTTAGCATCGATTTTACTTTGTTTACTTGATACTGGTTTTGCCCTGAAATTGATTTGGTTCAATAGTAGGGCTATTTCATTGAAATGTGTAGCATTCATTGAAGTGCGATCGCCTGTAACTCCTGTAGCGAAATTACAAAGCGATCGCCTTTTACCTTTAACTTGCGATCGCCTTTGCTTTCGCCTCTGCTTTTACCTCAATCACCTCATACGGCTTTTCAGCACCTTGTGCTAAATACTCAGCTAGCTGAGATTCAATTTGATCGCGCACAATTTGACGATACTCGCAGAAATGTTCGATATGAGCGCAGGCTGAGAGGTAATGCTCCAAAGCTTTTGGGTTACGCTTGATAATGCTAAACAAGTGATGCCAGAATTTCCAGCGAGTTTCGCGTTTGATTCCTTGTCGCCAGATAATAATTAGGAATGCTCTCACAAGCACTAACTCTGGCATCTTGGCTGGTCGTGTCCAACTCGGACCACCCATCATCAGAAAGCAGCGATAGGTGCGGTCTAAATATTTTACAGGGTCGTATAAAGCACAAAATGCATCAATATATTCTCTGGCAATATCTTCTAAAGGACGGGTGGCGATAAAGTTCATCAAAGTCGTCTGGTTGATGTTGCCGTCTTGATTTTCCCGCAGTCGTCCTTCTTTTTTCAGGCGATGCCACAGTGCCGTATTTGGTAGCGCTTGCAACATGGCGAAGGTGGTAGAGGGAATTGCTGCTAGTTCAGCAAAGCGAACAATGCGATCGCCTGCACCTGCTTTTTCGTTATCAAAGCCAATAATAAACCCAGCCATTGGGCGCAATCCAGCTTTGATGATGCTTTCCACCGCTTCTGTCAGGGAACTGCGAGTATTTTGAAACTTCTTCGTTAGTTGCAAACTGTCTTCATCTGGTGTTTCAATTCCCAAGAATACAGCCGCGAAACCGCACTCAACCATCAACTCCATCATTTCTGGATCTTGCGCTAAGTCAATGGAAGCTTCGGTGTCAAACGCAAAGGGATACTGATGTTCTGCCATCCAGACTTTTAACTCTTTCAGCAACAATTTAACGTTACGTTTGTTACCGATAAAGTTGTCATCCACCATAAACACACCACGTCGCCAACCCAACTCATAAAGACAATCTAATTCTGCTAAAAGTTGTTCTGGTGTTTTGGTGCGCGGTTTGCGACCATAAAGAACAATGATGTCACAAAATTCGCATTGAAAAGGACAACCCCGCGAAAACTGAACTGACATCATATCGTAAGCATCAAGTTCAAGTAAATCAAAGCGGGGTATCGGTGTAGATGTCACATCAGGTTTTTCGGTAGCGCGGAAAACTCCAGATGTTTCCCCTCGCTTAATTGCATCGATAAACATTGGTAAAGTAATTTCCCCTTCATCGAGAATGAGAAAATCTGCTCCTACTCCGTCAACTTCGTGGGGTACGGATGTCGGGTAGGGACCACCTACCGCAACTAACTTACCGCGTCTTTTCGCTTCTTTAATTTGGTCGAGTAAATCGGCTTTTTGGACAATCATAGCGGAGAAAATCACCACATCCGCCCATGCCCATTCTTCTTCAGTTGCAGTGCGAATGTTGCGATCCACAAGTTTGAATTCCCATTCTTGGGGTAAAAGCGCTGCTACTGTCACCAAACCTAAAGGTGGTAATAATACCTTGCGATTCACTAATTCCAAGATTTTTTCGTATGACCAAAAGGTTTTGGGAAATATAGGATACACCAGTAAAATTCGCATTTAGTAGAAATCCTCACATTATGGTTGTTTTTTTAACTGTAATTAATGTAACTAAAATTAAGAGTAATTGACTTTTTGCTAGTTTTATTTTCTTTTAACAATGATTTATAAGACGCTGTTTGCGATCGCCTGGTTCCTGATTCTTGAATATTTGTATGATTTCATACTTAACAAACAGCCTAATTACTCGTAAAATTTAATATATTAACGTGAGTTCGACGGAACCTAACCCCAACCCCTTCCCTAGAAGGGAAGGGGCAAAAAATCCACAAATTGGTACGAAAGAATAAGCTTTTTAAGCCTCTCCCCGCTTGCCTAACGGCAGGCTGACGCCAACGGGGAGAGGTTTGGAGAGGGGTTCTTTAGAATCTATCGAACTCACGTTATATTACATATATTCAACGCCGCGTAGGGGCACAGCAT
>CAXTNZ010000034.1:33638-35937 GCA_964245695.1 uncultured bacterium
GCATTGTGCCCCTACGCGTGTACCTGATGAATGATGATTAATGCAATGTTGCAAGATGTTTAATTACTTAGCAGGTTTAACACCGCTGATTTTCAAAACATCACTCATAGTAGCGCAGTAATTTGGTAAACCGAAACTGGCTGGATTGACGGCATTTTTGTAAATAAAATGGCGATAGTTCATGCAAAATCGACTCCAAGCATCCATTTGAATGCGAAATACAGCGATTATGATATTAGCTAGCGATAGCGATAGGGGAAGGCGAAAGATTATTTTTTTACCCAGATAGGCGCAAACATCTTCAATTGCTTGGTTTGCTGTTAACTGCGCTTGACCTAAAACTAATTTTCGCGATTGGTTTTCTCTGGGTGGATTATCAATTAAATATCGCACGACTGTGGCAATATCTCGCCCGTGAATGAAGTGGAAACTACCGTCTACTTGCAAAAAACGAATTAAATCTATATATTTTGTAACTTCTGAAATACCTGAAGAAATATGAGAATAAGGTTTGTCAGCTTCGCCACCTAAAACTAAAGTCGGAAAAACTGTGGTAACTTTGGGTGCAATATCTAATTTCGGCACTTTATGTAAACAATCGTACTTAGACCGAACATAATCTATCCCTATTTCCCCGGCTTCCTTTAATGGTTGTTCGTTGCGACCTAAAACGCTAGCGGTAGAAAAATAAATTACCTGTTCGCATCTATCTGGATCTAACAAACTCATTAATTCTAGGGTTTTGTCTACATTAATCTTAAATGTGTTGTCTCCACCCCAAGCCGTCGCTGTTAGCACCGCAGTATCAATTGTTTTCAACAAGTCGGCAAAGAAGCTAATTTCTTGCATATCACCCTGCAAAACTGTGATACCAGGACGTGCTTGAGTATCAACTTGCAGTTTACTTGGGTTTCTCACCAGCAAATACAGTTCGTGATTTGTTTCTTTAATTAAAGCTTCGCTTAGGTAGTGACCTACACAGCCACTTGCACCAGTCACTAAAATCCGTTTCTGGCTCATAAATATTTTATAGATTTTGGTCGTTAGTTGTTAGTAATTATTTTGAATGCCTTATCTGACAACTAACAACTACAACTAGTTACTAACTAGGTCGGGACAAAATTAGTGAGGAGTTAGGAGTTTTAATTCCACGCCTTTTGTACGGGCGGGATAACCCCGCCCGTACGCGCCTCCTCATGTAACAGTTGCTAAACTCAGTTGTTTTGCTGTTTCAAAGAAGAAGGCGACATTTTCTTCTGGGGTTGTGGGTAGCACACCATGACCCAGGTTGAGAATATGTCCCCAATTACCAGCTTTGCGAACGGTGTCGAGAATGCGATCGCGGATAAATGGTTTGGAACCAAACAGCACACCCGGATCAAGATTACCTTGCACTTTAACGTGCTTGCCTAATCTTGCCCTTGCATCTGCCATGTCTACTGCCCAGTCTACAGTGACAATATCCGCACCGGATTTTGCCATCCTTTCCAGTACACCCGCACTACCGCTAACCAGCAAAATTAACGGTGTATCTGGATGAGTTTGCTTGACTTGCTCAAACACTCTTTGTTGATAGGGCAAAGCAAAAACGTCATAATCTTGGGGGCTGAGTTGACCCGCCCAAGAATCGAACATTTGTACTACTTGAGCGCCACAGTCAATTTGGTAGCGTGCATAAACAGCGATCGCATCCGCAAATTTTGCCAGCAATTGATGCAAAACCGTCGGCTCTGAGAACGCCATATTTTTGATGATGGAATAGGTTTTAGAACCTTTTCCTTCCACAGCATAAGCAGCCAAAGTCCACGGCGCACCCACAAAGCCCAACACCGTTGATTTGTTGTCCACTTCAGCACGCAACGCCTGCAAAATTGTTTTGATAAATGGCAGGGATGCTTCTGGTTCTAGAGGACGCAGTTGATCAATTTGTGCTAAAGAGCGAATGGGCGATTGAATAATTGGACCTTTGCCTTCGGCAATATCCATTTCAATGCCCAAACCTGGCAGGGGTGTCACAATATCGGAAAATAGAATTACTCCATCGGGCTGGAAAGCTCGCCAAGGTTGTAAGGAAATTTCAATCGCTACTTCGGGAATTTCTGAGCGATCGCGAAACGATGGATACTTTTCCCGTAAATCTCGATATGCTTTCATATATCGTCCAGCCTGACGCATCATCCATACTGGAGGACGATCTAACACTTCACCACGAGCAGCTCGTAGGAGATGAGGAGCGCTTAAGGAAACACCCATTTAACACTTCATCCTAAGTCGTTTTTTTTATGCCACTGTTTAGCTT
>CAXTNZ010000035.1:0-35839 GCA_964245695.1 uncultured bacterium
ACCAAGACCTACACAACCAACGACATGGCATTTTAGAATATGCCAACGTACACTTTTTGAGTCCCATTCAGTTTGTAGAAGATACTGTTTCTGGGCGCGAGAAATGGGAGTCGCGGGGCATAGGACTGCTACTAACAGAAACAGCCATTGGCGAAGATGTCGTAATTTTCTCAGAAGTTAGTCGGATGGCACGCTCCACCCTACAAGTATTAGAAATGCTGGAGTGCTGCGTGCGTCGAGGAATCAACGTCCATATCGCCAAACAAGGCATGGTGCTTGATGGCTCAATGCAAAGCCGAATTACAGCAACGGTTTTGGGCTTGGCAGCAGAAATTGAGCGGGAATTGATTGTACTCAGAACAACCGAAGCACTAGCCAAACGTAAAGCCGAAGGGAAAACTTTAGGACGACCCAAAGGACGACAATCAACACATTTGAAACTGGACACGAGGGAAGTAGAAATTCGTAGCTATCTGCACAAAGGTATTAGCAAGCGCTCGATAGCCAAACTTGTCGATTGTTCCCCTTCCACCCTCTACGATTGGCTCTCACGCAAGCATCTTCACCCACGAGATTCTTTGGGGTCGAAATTATAGAATGCCCAAGAAACAAATACCATCAGAAACTCTTGTAGACCTACGTCGTCGTCTCAACCAACTACCACCGCGCACTTCTGAACGCCGAGCCTTAGTCCAGGAGATAGCTCACTTGTATGGCATCTCTGAAGATACTGTGTATCGGGCATTACGAGAGGATATGCAGGTGCGGTCAGTGCGTCGTGCCGACCGCGATGTCCCCCGTGTAATTCCCAAAGCCGGACTGGAACGCTACTGCGAAATAATTGCTGCCATTAAGATACGTACATCAAACCGCAAAGGTCGGCATTTATCTACCGTACAAGCAATCCGCCTTTTGGAATCCGACGGTATTAATACTCCAGATGGTCATGTCACAGCCCCAGCAGGGATATTAAAACCAACAACCGTCAATCGTTATCTCAAAAAATGGGGTTACGACCGTGATACCCTGATACGACAGCCACCGGTTGTGTTGCAAAAACTAGTGGTAGTCTGGTAGAGGTAATATTTGTACTTACTGTTTTTCGCCCAACCCACCTCGTCCATGATCCCCAAGCATCCGTTTAAATGGCGTCACTTCAAGGGAGAAATTATCTTGCTGTGTGTGAGGTGGTACTTGCGGTATCCCCTCAGTTACCGCAACCTCGAAGAGATGATGCTGGAACGGGGACTCACGGTGGATCATACAACGGTGTATCGATGGGTCCAGGCTTACGCCCCTGAACTGGACAAACGAGCCATCGCTCACCTGAGACCAACCAATGACTCTTGGGGAGTAGATGAAACGTATATAAAGGTGAAGGGAGAGTGGAAGTATCTCTACCGGGCTGTGGATTCTGTTGGCAACACCTTGGACTTCATGCTTAGTGCCAAAAGGGATGCACGGACGGCAGAACGGTTCTTCCGCAAAGCTTTGAAGGCAATTCATAATCAGGAGCCGCGAGTGATTAATGTGGATAAGAATGCAGCTTATCCTCCGGCAATTGACTCACTCACTCAAGACCAAACTCTTGGAGAAACTACTGAACTACGAAGAGTTAAGTATCTCAACAACATTGTGGAGCAGGACCATCGGTTCATCAAACGATTGGTTAATCCAGGGATGGGATTTGCCTCATTCAATACAGCGAGGCGAACCTTGAGAGGATATGAAGCGATGAACATGATCCGCAAGGGACAAGTTCAAGGTGTTGCCAAAGGAGACATTCGGGCACAAGTAGGATTCGTGTCTCAAATTTTTGGAGTGGCGGCATAGGAAGCGGTGATTGAGGAGGATCGTCTGTCCTCAAATTATTTTTGCAACACAACCGGGCAAGGCATAATTCCAACGTTGAATGACACATTTTTATTTTATCATTACTATGCATCACTACCCCTATTTTTTCCAGTCTTGTGAGAAATGCGGGATTTGACCGCTTTTATCGCTTGACTCAACAAGAGGTAGACCAGAAACTTGAAGAAGCGAAAGTGCATGAAAATGAAGACGCTGTTACCAATCGGATTTTTCAGTTAGAAGAAGAAGTAATTCGACTGCAACGTGTGATTAATCAAGATAAAACATCTGACAATCTCCTACTGGAAAATTTAGGAAACTTACAAGCAGCTATTAATAACCGCGATGTCAACCAAGCAGAGGAACTACTTACTGAACTCAAAAGCAAAATCATCAACTAACAGTTTGTTGAATTTGCGGAAAAAACAGCAGTAAATTTGTATAAAAAGAAGAAACTTTAAATGCAGAATGTTGAAACATGACTCAGAATAATCGTCGCTGGACTATGATGGTCTACATGGCCGGAGACAACGGCAAGGTTTTCGAGCAACTTCAAGGTAAACGCCTGATGGCTCCGATGGAGGCGCAAGGCTATCAAGACATTGCAGAGATGGAAGCTGTGGGGTCTACTCCAGATGTAGCTGTTTTGGTGCAGTTTGATACTTTATCTGACCGCGAACACACATACCGTATACATGTCCGCTCTTCAGAAGAATCCAGGCAAATTGAGAATATCGCAGAGCAGAACATGGGCGATCCTCGCGCATTACGAGATTTTATTGTTTGGGGAATTGAGAATTATCCCGCAGGAAACTACGCAGTAATTCTGTGGAATCACGGTACTGGCTGGAAAGAAGATGACATCTATGCTTTTGCGCGATCTGCGCTTCGCAGCAGCGCTTCGCTATCGCGTGGTGTTGAAATTCAGGCAAGTCAGGATGAAGTGTGATCGCTTACCCGAAATAATCGGCGGTTGTCTCGTGCTTTTTTCCTTTCCTCAATTACAGAAGTGCTGCAACTAGATGATGAAGATTCACGAGCGATCGCTTTTGATGATTCTTCCCTAGACTTTCTTGATAATGCCAAACTTCAGCAAGCTTTTCAGGAAGCAGAAGCGATTACAGGTAAAAAAGTTAGCTTAATTGGCATGGATGCCTGTTTAATGGGCATGGTGGAAGTGGCTTACCAGTTGCGAACAAATGCTAATTATATGGTTGCATCGCAAGAGGTAGAACCCCTAACAGGTTATCCCTATACAGAAATTTTGCAGAATTTAACTGCCCATCCAGAAATGACATCGGAAGTATTGGCAAAGTTAATTGTACAGGAGTACGGGCGCTACTACGAGGGAGAATCGCGGGGTAGTGTAGCTCAAATTACCCAATCAGCTACAAATTTAAGGGTGGTTGAGAAACTAGCTGAGGCGTTGGGAAGATTGGCGGCTGTTTTGCGTCAATTGGTAGCAGAAGGAGATATTTATACTGAGAATGCGCTGTACCATGCTCAACGGAAAGCGGTGCGTTTTGATGATAAGGATTTTGTAGATTTATATGACTTTTTGAAGGTTTTACGGGATAAATATGCTGGTGATAGTGATGAATTAACCCAGGTTATTGATGAAGTGATGGATTTGATGATTGTTGAAATGGAACCACAGTTTATTTTAGCAAATGTAACTTCTGGGGTTAGATTTGAGCGGGTTAAGGGGTTGTCAATTTATTCTCCAGTGAGAGGTTATTGTCAGTTTTACGAGAAGTCAGATTTTGCTGGTTGTGGGTGGGGAGAGTTTTTACAGAGGCTTAATGATTTGGTTTAAGGATTGCGTATCAAGCGAAAGGAAAATATTTTGACCAATAATTCCTTGATAGTACAAGCCCCCAGATTTATCTGTGGAATCAATCCAAAATCACGCCACATGCTTTAAGCCGGGAAACCCGTCCAACGCAGTGGCTCCAAAATCTAAAATCCAAAATTGTTTGACCCTTTTTGAATTCAAAATTCGCTCATTCAAAATTCCAAATTAAGAAATAAGAAAAATAATTTTTAATTAATTTTGGGTACATGCCCCTACCACAATCTTTGATTTGGTAGTCTTCAATTAGTGGCGAGTTTAAGCTCCCACTAATTGTCTTTTTTTTTGAATTTTTAATTTTTAATTTTGAATTCCCAGAAGGGGTTGACCGAGTTAGATAGGAAAATGTAGCATTATTTTGTTTCAAGGTGATAGCCTGCGATATCTTCGATTTATGACTTCGCAATTCCCAATCTTACTTGTCACACAAAAAGCTTATGAAGCATCCTCGAATGAAACTTTAGGTAGCAAATATAAGTTTTGGTTTTACCACGAAGAACTTGGTCGTTGTCTTTATAAGCAAAGCCGACCAAACCTGGGGGAAGATTGGGCAGAAAAAGTCGCATCAGAATTATGCGAACTATTGGGACTTCCCCATGCTGTTTACGAATTGGCTTCGACTTGGGAAGGCTCGCGCGGTGTAGTCTCACCCAACTTTTTACCACAAGGGGGGACGCTTGTTCATGGTAATGAGCTTCTTTCCTCAATTGTGCCGAACTACCCTGCGTTTGGGACTTATGGCATATCACAACATACAATAGATATAGTGCTGAGGGTGATTGCAAGCGAATCTCTAAATTTACCCATTGATTGGACACCGTTCTCTAGCATCCAAACAGCAGTAGATGTGTTTGTTGGCTATCTCCTGCTAGATGCGTGGATTGGCAATGGCGATCGCCACCACGAAAACTGGGGGATTGTCCGAATGAAAACAGCATCGACTTCAGAAGAAACGGAACACCTCGCACCTACTTACGACCATGCTTCAAGTTTAGGACGCGACCTCTCTAACTCTCAAAGACAGAAACGCTCAGTTGAGGCTTATGCAAACAAATGTTTCTCAGCGTTTTATGGCAGTGTTAATGATAGAAAGACTCTTAAAACTTTTGATGTGTTCTCACTCGTTGCTAATCGCTATCCCGAAGCTGCTTGTGTGTGGTTGGCGCAACTTGAAAACATCTCAAAAGCTAATATTTTAGAGATTTTTAATCGCATTAACCGCTCGCGCATCTCCCCCGAAGCAAGTAATTTTGCTCAGTCCATTCTTGAAATCAATAAACACAGGCTACTTACCTTGAGGGAAACACTATCTTGAAGACAACGAAAACATTATTTTTAGCTTGGCAAGACCCTATTAGTCGCTTTTGGTTCCCCATTGGTCGGTTAACCTTTGACCAAGGTATTTATCAATTTGTCTATACCCAAGGTGTAAAAGAGGCTGAAGAGAAATCTGCTTTTAAAGCTTTGTCGTCTTTTCCACGCTTAGATGAAATCTATACATCAACTCAATTATTTCCAGTATTTGCTAATCGGTTAATGTCGCGATCGCGTCCCGATTACTCAAGTTTTATTGAATGGCTCAATATTACGAATGATGAAAATGACCCAATTACAATTTTAGCCCGCAGTGGTGGCGAACGAGAAACAGATACACTCGCCGTTTTTCCTTGTCCAGAAGTGGATGAACAAGGACAATACCATCTTTACTTTTTCTCGCATGGGTTGCGACATCTGCCAACTAGTTCAATTGAGCGGATTAATCAGCTTGAGTTTGGGGAAAAGTTATGGTTAGCTCACGAATTTCAAAATCCCTACGATTCTCAGGCTTTAATTTTAAACACCGAAGACCATTACATTGCTGGTTATTGTCCGCGATATTTGCTTGCAGAAGTTTTTGAGTTGCTTCGACAAAATTCTAACTTAGAGGTGCGGGTAGAGCTTGTCAATAAACCTCCAACTCCACTCCAATTTCGCCTACTGTGTAAAATGAGTGTCGATGTTCAAGATGATTTTCGCCCCTTTTCAAGTTCTCAGCATCAGCCTTTAATTGCAGAGATTGCGACTGCTGCTATGTCTTCGTAAATTTTAATTGCTTATCGCGTAGCGACTCCTGAGGATTATCGCCTTTGAATAATTTTCTCACCCTGCGTTGTTAATTTATCGTTAATGTATCGACATAATATTTGAGCAAATAAACTTTTTTTACTTTTTTTAGTGGTCATAATTTCTGCTTGTGCTTCTTTGAATATTTTAGATCCAGTATAATACCTAACTTCTTCCGCTAGATTTTTAAATTCTTCTGGTTGAATTGTTGTAATCAATTTTGAAATTTGCTCAATCAATTTCTCTTCGGTGCAATACTGAATAGTCTCTATCATATTTTCTAGTTGAAATATGCGTCTGGCTTGAGACCAAGGAATTTCCCATAGTTTAGCAATCTCTCCCAAAGACATATTCTTTTGGTAGTAAAGTAGCAAACCTTCCGGGAATCGTTGAGCAAAGTTTTTGTAACCTCTACTTTTTTTCAAATCTTCAATGCGTTGAGAAATAGTTTCTGCTATTGCTTGATATAAAACTTTTTCAAACAAAGTATCGAAAATACGAACAACACTCTCTATCCCTTGACTATAAACCAACAACGGTTCAAATCCAGCCTCTACTAACGGCTCCGCCAAAGTCTCCACTAAAGAAGCCAGCCGCAATACCTCCCCCATATCCTCCTGCTGCACCCTCTCACTCAATCTGTGCGCTAACTCCCGCGCTACCTCATCCGGTTTAGTATAAGCCAACGCCGTCCACTCCTGAGCCTCCCGCAAATCCCGCGTATCTGCATCATCATCAGTCAATCGCTGCGCCACATAATCTAGTAAAAACTCCCCCAGTTCATCAAACCGCGCCTGTCCAAATTCCTCCTTCAATTCCCTTAACAATAAATTGCGATCGCTAATATCCATCTCATACATCTCATAACCCACTTGCCGACACAAACGCGACAGCAGTACATGAGCAACTGCCGTCCAAGGGGCTTCGGGGACAAAGTTTGCCCAAATTTGGTAGAGTAAATCAGGCGTAAGTACTAAAGGAAACGCCGCATGACGAGCTAAGTTGCGGTGTGCTTCCCCAAACTGCTGGGCAAACCCTTCAACCCGTCTTTGGGCAATTATTATTGCACGGCTTCGGTTAATATTTGCGGTCACATCAGCCATGAGTACATCACCTCCCCAGCGATATATCGACCCCGCAACACACTAATTGCCGCATTCATTCCCTGCGGACTCATCTCAAACATCGGTACGAAACGGGCAATCTCTCCAGCAGTTGTTTGTCGCCAGCATTCGGTAGGCATGGGGTTGAGCCAAGCAAAATAACGCACCGACTGTTGTAACTGCTCAATCCACACCTTAGTACTATCAACCCGTTCTTGGTCAAAATTCCCCCGTGCTGCCCCGGCATCACTAATAATTAATACTACAGCCTGTTCTCCAATCTCCTCAAACACCTCAGCAACAGCTTTGGCATCAAGCATCGCTGGATGACGGTACAAGTATTCAACAGGGTAGTCGTGAAAATAAAATACATTGATTGTCCTCAATCGTCCTCCCCGTTGTGCCGTTTCCACCAACTGCCGTGATAAATCGTGAAATGGCATCATCGAGCCTTCTTGGTCAATTAGTAGCACCAAATCAGTGCGATTTGTACGTGGTGGCATCATCACAGGTTGGAGTAAAGTGCCCTCACGCCCAATTTTTGCTACCGTCGCCTCAACATCTAACTCTGTGGGTACTCCTTGGCGCACCGGACGACGCAGATAACGCCAGCATTGCTTCATTTGTCGCTTAGTAACAGGAAAATATTCTGTTAAAAGCATATAGCGGGGGCGTTTCATCTCCCTATCCCCGCGACTGCTCCGCACAGCTTGGACTGCTTGCACTGGTTCTGGAGTGATACCAGGTGTCTCTAAATCAGACGATTGGTCGTCAAGTAATGACTGCTCATCCGTAGGTGAATTAGAAGTATTGGGTTTTGTGCTTTTGTCTTCTTGCTTTGACTTTGGCCACCACATCTCTTTAAACAAACGTCGAATCAAGCGATTTTCCTCCTCAGACTTTGCCCATAATATACAGCAAAGCTGCTCTAATTCTTGGCGATTATTGACACCAAAACCTACTTCTAAACTACGTACAACCACCAGATATTCTTCAACCCCCAACGGCAAACCATGCCTCTGTCGCAGACTGTTAAAAATATCCAGCAGAGGTAGTTCTTCAAGCTTCATATTTCAAATACCGCAAATGGTCTTCCCATTTCTTAAACAGAACTTCTGGAAAAGGTATTTCTCCCTCTAACTGCTTTAACACCTCATCTTCAGGAAATTGCCGCAACACTGCAAACCAATCTAACAATTCACTAGTGCTAACTTTTTTACCAGCTTTCCCCTTCTCCATTTTCTGCCGCAATTCGCTAAAACGCTTCACCGCAGCTTCCACCAAATCAGAGGAAGATTCCAAAAAGTGTGACTTGACAATATTAGCTAACTGTGAATAAGGAAACTGAATATAATAAAACAGACAACGCCGCAGGAAAGCATCAGGTAAATCCTTTTCATCGTTGCTGGTAACGATGACAATGGGAGGGTAATTTGTTTTTACTTCTTCTCCCTTCTCTTCAATCGTAAACCTCTGCTCATCCAACTCTCGCAATAAATCATTGGGAAAGTCAATATCAGCTTTATCAATTTCATCAATTAGCACTACGGTGCGTCGTTCATTTCTAAACGCACGTCCCAAAGGCCCTAATTTAATATAATTATCTAAATTCTCAACTTTAGAATTCTTTGCTTCCCCCATACGAGCCAGTTGAGCATCATGCAAACGACCAACAGCATCGTAGGTGTAAAGTCCATCCCTCGCCCTAGTTGTAGACTTAATATACCAAGCTTCGTAGGGTAAACCCAATTCGTGAGCGATCGCCTGCGCTAAAGTGGTTTTACCGCATCCCGGTTCACCTTTGAGCAATAAGGGGCGTTTTTCTAAGAAAATGGCAAGATTAACAGCTTTAATGAGTTCTGGCGATGGTAAGTAAGGAGAAAGCCCATACTTTTGGCACTCCTGGGGTGAAATTGGCTTGCCAGCATAATATTGCTTACCATTGGCGGTGAGTACACTTGCTAAATCAACCATTTCGCCAAGCCTCCTTCCCAACTCAAATCAAAGTGCGTGCAAATTTCTTCATAGACAAATTGAGGAATGCCGTTATCGGACTTTTCCCATAATCCCTGATAAGTTAAATCAGCAGGGATGTGCAAATCACGAAAGACTTTCATATCCCTTAGCCAATCTTTTAAGACATCGGGTGGAAACGGACTAAGGGGTGGCAAGTAGAGGGGAATTCGGGGATATTCCGGTTCATCAAATTCCTTTGCTAGCATGACTTGTGATTTACAAACACTGCCACAATTATCAACTAGGAACATCAACAAATGCGTATCCTTCAGTGGTGGATTGAGCTTTCCCCTATCTACTAGCGGTTCCCAAAACTCCTGAAGCCAGCCTACAAGAACCTTTGGCGGCATACAGTCAACTTTTTCAAAGATGAGAATGACATCTTGAGTCTGCCAGCGATCGCAAATTTTATCGATAATGTGTTCTGGTTTAGTATCTAGGGGCAGTACAAAGGAACGAGCTAGTTGTTTCCACAAGCGTTCAGTACTCCGGTAAGCCGCATTATTGGTAACATCGTTTTTAATTGGAGAGTTATTCTTCCATGCTGATTTGATCCGGAATAAACGAGTAACCAGTAATTCTTGTCCACAGTCAGGTTCCCCATGAACCAGGAATGCAGCTGTTCGATGTTGTTCTAATACATCTTCCACTAAACGCACCTGCTGCTTAAAGTCCATTTGCAGCAGTAAATCAAACAGTAAATGTGGTGGTGTAGAAATAGTTTGGGTTGCTGCTGGCGGTAGAAATTCTACAATCAGTGCATCGATAGTGGCTTGGACATCAATGCCCACATCCTCACGAATTACCTTCAGTAACGCACAAATTGCTGGTTTCCCTGGAGTAACTTCACCAAATTCCACCAGTTTGACGAACATATCCACGATAAACGAATCAGTAGTTAAACTCCAATCCAGACGGTTTAACACAGACGCACCAACCAACGCCCTTGTTAAATGTCCTCGACGCTCGTCCTTATTCTCCATCAGAGGTCTGAGCAGAGGCAATAACTTGTTTATTAAATCGCTACCTATTGCCATCAGTTCACTAGCACTGGAAAGGAGTGTATATGCCTGGGAAGTTTGGTTTATCTTGCCTGTATTACTTTTATCATCTTTGATATCAAACAGATATACGCACAATTAGGAAGATACACCCCAAATCCTAATTTTGGAATCATCAGTACCACTAACTAAAATTTTGGCATGAGGACTGAAAGCAAGAGAATTTACCAGACTTTGAGGTTCAAGAGTCTGTATCAGTTCTCCCGTTTGATAATTCCAAATTCGGATTGTATTATCTTCGCCTCCACTGGCGATAATTTTTGCTGTTGGACTAAATGCGATCACATTTACAGAATCGGTGTGTCCAGTAAAAATACGCATTTCATAGCTATAGTTTGTATTCCACAACTTTATTGGTGAATTGAAAACACCTTTATCGCCAACATTACTACCTCCACTACCAATGGTTTTTCCATCAGGACTAACAGCAACTGAACGAATTGATCCTACCGAACTGTCGAACCAAGATACCAGAGAACCAAAAAAGTCGGAAGGACGATTTAAGGTACGTATTCTCTCCCCATTGCGCCAATTCCAAATCATTATTGCACCATCAAGACCACCGCTTACTAAAAACCGCCCATTACGGCTAAAGGTAACAGAATTGACATCCCATCCATGCCCCCTTAAAATGTGTAGCTTTTTTCCGCTACTGTGATGCCAAAGTCTAATAGCAGCGTCAGAATGTCCAGTAGCGAGGGTTTGCCCATCCGGGCTAAAGGCAACACAACTAGTTCGTAAAGAAACTAACGAACTGCCTAAAGTTTGTCTAAGTTTACCAGTACTTACATCCCACAACTTGATAGTACCATCCTGAAACTCCATGTTGCTGGCACTTGCCAGAGTTTGTCCGTCAGGGCTAAAGTCAACAGAAAGAACTGGGCTGGAGTGTCCTGTTAAAGTAGTTAGCAGTTCTCCAGTCGTCAAGTTCCATAATTTTATTGTGCGATCGCGACTGCCACTAGCAATAGTATTCCCATTTGGGCTAACGGCAACGGATAAAACGGAGTCTAAGTGTCCGTTTAGAGTTTTTATGCTGATGTAGCAACCATCAACTTGCTTTTTCTGTTCTGTTAATTCTTTTTTAATTTCTTGCAGTAGTTCATCTATGCTTACCTTTACGTCTTCTCCCACGTCCTCACGAATCGCTTCCAACAAAGCACAAAGTGCAGGTTTACCAGCAGTCGTTTCACTTAAGGCTACCAATTCCCTCAACATATCTGTGATGAAATCATCCACAGGTTGATTGAATAGCAAGCGATTTAATACAGGTGTATTCATGCCTAGCGATCGTATTAAATATCCTTTACGCTGGCTTTCGCTTTGCATAAGTGGTCTGAGAAGACGCAATAATTTTTGGATGGTATTGTTACTTATCGCCATCGGCTAACTATTTCGCCAAACGAGCATAAATTTCTGATGCGTTGTTTTTCAAGTCATTTAATAGCGCGATCGCACTTGTTCCTGCATTTCGTAAATACCTTTGTTGTGTATTTGGTTCTACTAACATCCCACCGCTATGGTGAATCCCCACCACCTGAAAATCATCATCGAAAACAGGCGACCCCGATGAACCTGGTTCTGTACTAGTAGTATATTGCAATACTTGATTATCGGCGTAAGCAACAAAGTTATTCTGTATGGAGATTTTCTTCAAATGACCGCCAGGATGCTGAATAATTGCTACGCGGTCATCTCGCCGCATTAATTTACTTTTGAAGATTAAGGGTTTGCCGAAGTCGGGTACTTCTTTCAGGGTTACTACTGTATAGTCCAGTTCTTCGTTAGTGTAAAAAGCACCATCTGGTAAAGCCCCAATAATCTGTGTTGGGCATTCTTTACCATTGATATCTAGTTGATAATTGAAGCTAAAATTACTTTTTTCCCCTACTTCCTGACTTTTGATAACGTGATTGTTCGTCATTAGTAAATCAGGTGCAATCATAAACCCCGTACCTGCACCTTTAGGAGTAGCAATACGCACTACAGCTTTGGAGGCTTCCAGAGCCAAGTTTAAAATGTAGATATCGCGTAATGTATTTTCCCCAATAATCTTTTCTTTGATATCAGCGGTACTATCCATTCCCTTCCAGTTGCCAATTCCACGGCTAGGACTGACTGGAACATCAAGCGGGTAGTTCTGAAAGAGTTCTACAATAAAGTCTTTATCTTCATCCCCAGTGTAAGGCTGAATATAGTTGAGGAAGACAGCAAGGGCTTCTTTATCGTAAGCGACTCGTCCAAATTGAGCTAAAAATCGCACCACTTCCACAGAAACACCCATCGGCGCACCATCCAAATCTAACCGCGCCAGGATAATATCTGCTTGGGACACACCCTGTAATGCACCTGCGACTAAACGACGGCGATCGCGCACATTAGCAAAGTCGGGTAAGTTCTGGACAATGCGGGTGAGGCGTTGGAAGTCAGGTTGTGATAACTGAACGGTCAATGTCACTACTCCTATAGCAAGTATCAATAATACTTATTAATTACTGCGAATATTGACTTTTAGTTTAACGTGAGTTCGACGGTTAGAAAACGGCAGGAGGTAGTGCAGGTAAATCTTTTGGGTAAATGTCAATCGATGGTTTTTTGGGAAAATAGGTGTAAGCAGCCAAACCAGCCATTAAATTGACTAAAAAGTTAAACACACTACGATGCCGAGAGTGTTCTATTTGACACATATTCTTGAGATGGTCATTAACAGACTCAATTACCGCCCGTTTGCGTAAAAGAATTTTATCAATCAGTTTTACCAAACGGTTTTTCATTTTCTTCTTAGATTTAGTAACTAACTCTAAACCTCGTTCATATAACTCTTAAAATAATTTTTGCGAGATATATCCTCTATCTCCAAAAAGTTTACCAATTAAATCTTTAGTCATATCTGGAACTGGTTTACGGTCATCAACATTTGCCGGAGTTAGTTTGAATGCTAGTAATTCTCCTTTGTCGTTGATAATCAAATAAAGTTTAAAGCCAAAGTGCCAGCCCACAGAATTTTTCCCCCATTTCACTAACCCTTTAAAAACTTTATGGGCGTGAGAACGACAATTGTGACACACATTTATCGGGGTGGAATCGATAAAACTAATCCCTGTAATTTCTCCTGTCCGTGTATGCAAAAAACAACACAATAACATTAGACCTCTTGCAAAAGTCTCATGAGTGTGGGACAAGTATGTTAGAGCTTTTCTTGACATCTATGACCTACGAAAAGGTAAAGAACCTGAAGCCGGAAGAATTCAAACGCTTGTCTGGTGTACATCGGGAGACTTTTAAGCAGATGACAGACATAGTGCGCTCGCGTTCAAAAACAAAGCTGAAAACAGGGCGACCCGGTAAACTGAGCATAGAAGACCAATTATTAATGGCATTGGAATATTGGCGGGAGTATCGCACTTATTTTCATATTGCTCAATCTTGGGGAGTGAACGAGTCAACAGCATATCGTATTATCGGAAAAATTGAAGATATTATCGTGGCTTCAAAAGCTTTTTCGCTTCCAGGAAAGAAGAAGCTTTCTAGCTATGATTATCAAGTAGAGGTAGTAGTAGTTGACGTTACAGAAAGCCCAATAGAACGCCCTAAAAAAAACAAAAACAGTTCTACAGCGGGAAAAAGAAAAGGCATACATTAAAATCTCAAGTTATAGTGTCTCAAAATACAGGCGAAATTCTCTGTACTGCTCATGGCAAAGGGAAAGAGCATGATTTTCGCATATTTAAAAACAGTAGAGTTCGGTTCAGAGAAGATATTGAATGCTTGGGTGATAAAGGTTATCAAGGAATTCATAAAGTTCATGCTAAAAGTCGGATACCAAAAAAGAAGCCTAGGAGAGGTGATTTGACTCCCGAAGATAAAAAGAGTAATCAAGAGTTAGCCAAAATCCGAGTTGTAGTTGAGCATATTAATCGTAAACTCAAGGTGTTTAAAATTTTATCCGACCGTTATCGTAATCGGAGAAAAAGATTTGGCTTGAGGTTTAATCTCATAGCTGGTTTGTACAACTATGAGCAACGGAAGCTCAAAACCGAATCTGTTTAACTGACTTTTGCAAGAGGTCTATTAAACACCAGGGCATGAGTTCCACAAATCTTGTGTAACTGACCAAACTTGGAAACGCTCCACGCCAGCTTTGTAGTACGTGCAACGTGTAGAACTCCTTGAAAGTCTTATAACCACTACCATGAAATGCAATTGCGATTGTCATCACTTCTGATAAATGCATACTGTAAGTGCTGCGACGCTCACACGAGTGTGGATGGTAACTGTGGTACTTGTTGCCACAAGTTCTCCCACTGGTTACAAAAATCATCTACGTCACAGAAGATTTGTACGATATCGAGGCGAGATACAATGGTAGACATAGCCGAGACCCTCATTTTTGTTAGATATTTTTAGTCTCGGCGTTTTTTTATGACTTTTTTCTCGATTCTCAATCAATCTTAGCGATCGCTATATCCCGGCCCAGTTTATCAAAGTCCTATCTAGCAAGCTTTTTGCCTTTTTACAACCATCGAACTCACGTTAATATAAAGCTCGACCAAGATGCTATTGTCCTTCTCAATCAAGCCAGTTCCTCAAACAGCTAGTACGGCTACCAAGTAAGTCAATAGTCAACAGTCAACAGTTATTCCCCCACATCGCAAAAACGGAAATAGAGGCTGAAAAAGCTTACCTTATATAAGGTTCAGCTTTTTACTTCTCTGTTTTAGCCAAACAGGGGAAGAGATATTCCCGCCATCGCCCGCCAAGGGCACTCCGTGCCATCGCACATCCTCATATCTGCGTTGATTCGGCGACTTGCACCCGAAGACAGCAGGCTCACTTTTTTCCATTTTACCAACTTTCGGTGATTGGAGATCGGGTAAGGTATGAGCGTGTAGACATATGACGAAACTCGATGCAGCAAAGGTTAGCGTTACCGCCAGGGCAGCCTAATTCTTATGGTTTTACCAACATTCGGTTAAAAGTTGGTATTACAAAGGATCTGTCCCACTCTAGGCGTGTGTTCCACCTTAATGCCCTTTCGTGTAATGCTATATGATTTGACATTTGGTGAATGGCTACTATGATTAAGACCTTTTGTTCTGCCATCTTAACGGTTGCGATAATTATTCCAACACCTGTTTACGCACAAGTGCAACAGGGCTATCCTGCTCCTTCCAATGTGCGAGATAGCAAATATCCGTATATTAACTCTAATTTGAGGGTAACATTTACATTGAGGGCATTTGAAGCTAAAAGGGTGCAGGTTGTTGGACTAGGTGATCGCAACGGGCTTTCTGAACAACCAATTGATTTAGTTCGTAATGAAAATGGTCTTTGGACGGTGACAACTCCACCAGTACGTCCTGGATTTCATTATTATCAGTTGATTATCGATGGCACACAAGTTAACGATCCTGCAAGCGAAACTTATTTTGGTTGGGGAAAGCTAACTAGTGGATTGGAAGTTCCCGATCCTAAATTAGATTTTTATAGCGTAAAACAAACCCCACATGGTGAAGTGCGCCTTCGCTATTATCACTCAAAAGTCACGGGCGAACTACGACAAGCTTATATTTATACTCCCCCTGGTTATAATACAGACAGCAAACGCCGATATCCAGTAGTTTATTTGCAACACGGTGCGGGTGAAAGCGAACGCGCTTGGGCACAACAAGGAAAAGCTAATTTTATACTCGATAATTTGATTGCTACAGGTAAAGCTAAACCGATGATCTTGGTCATGGATAATGGTTATGCACGCAAACCTGGTGTACCACTTCCACCGGATTCTTGGGGTAATGAAGCATTTGAAGAAGTTGTTTTAAAAGATTTAATACCGCTGATTGACCGCAACTACCTCACGATTGCTAACCGCGAATATCGAGCGATCGCTGGGCTTTCGATGGGTGGGGGACAAGCTTTGGAGATCGGGCTGAAAAATTTGGATAAGTTTGCTTGGGTTGGGGGTTTTAGTTCTTTACTTAAAGATTTTGATGTAAAAAAATCCTATGGTGGAGTTTTCAATAACGCAATAGAGACAAATAGAAAGCTGCACCTCCTGTGGCTGGGTTGTAGTACAGAAGATGAGTTATTCGCGGCTAATCAACTAGCGCATCAAGAGTTAACAAATTTGGGAATTAAACACATATGGCTAACAAGTTCCGGCGCTCATGAATGGCAAGTTTGGCGCAAATATCTGTATAACTTTGTTCCGAAATTGTTCAATCGTTAACACTGGAGCTGAGAAGATGTTTTCAAAGGGTCTTTTGCTCTCATACTTAGCACAGCAAAGCATCTCAGTACGAGCTAAAACCTTGATTTTAAGGATTATGAACTTTTCTCGGTGCAGGAGCGAATCTATTATTTATACAGTAATGATTCCTTTAATGTTGAAAATACTGCAAAGTCTCAATTTATTGCTCCATAATCGTTTACAGACAGCCTCTAAACTTACTATTTTGAGGTACGAGCATATTGCATTGCTGACTCGATAATCTCGTCATTTCCCAAAATTAGGTTACGTTCAATCCTTAGTTTGGCATCCCAAGGTGATGGCTCACCCCAAAATTTAGCCAGTAATGTGGCATCATCGTATTTATATTTCGACTCACTATATAAGGAGTTTGGGGTTATTTCCACTGACTGGAGAGCTTTCACTCTAGCATCTAAAAGAAACTGTTCTAGGATAGCAACATCCTTTTTCCCCCAAAGAATTTTTCTGCCAATTCTAGCTTTAGTATCTTCTACCGACTGTCCCCAATAATTAGCTAAAACTCGTGCATCCCAATAGTCATATTGACTTCTAAAAAAACTTTGCAATTCTTTACTTATACCTGTCGGTTTTGGTGCTTTTGTAAAGTTTGCCTCTCTTTCAGTAATATCGGTGATTGATTGATAATTATCATTAATCTGTTGTGCAACTGCTGTATTAATAGAAGTGCTTACAGAAGCAAATAAGTTTAATAATAATAAGAAAATCTGTAACTTATATTTCATCTGGAATTTCTCCTACATTAATATATCTAATAAGTTTTGAGAACGCCAATGAGTTTGTAATCTTTTATTGCGTTCACGTTGACTTTCAGTTGTTTAGGCACAAGAGAGAGCGAAATAAATACCCAGCCCTGCGGGTTCATCAGTACGAATAGACGGAAACCGACCCCGCCGACTGATTCACCGTCAAACAAGCGATCCACGATACTAACGAAAAATTTCAATACACGGCTTTGGAAATTGCCGCAAGAAATAGGGCAGGCTTCATGGCTTGTCGTAAAGTATTGAACGTTAGTCGTGGGGATAAAAAAGCCTGCCCTATTTCTCAGGTCTGGCTCCCTGCATCCGTGAGAGGTTAAAGCAAAGCGCATTTTGTCAATCAGTTAAAATACTCAAAAGAGTCATATTAAAAATGATAATCGTGTGTGGGGGAGGGGAAGGAGGCGAGCATGGCTCGCCTTCTTCCCCTCTATTTGATTATCATTATTATTTAAGCTATCAAAAGCTTAAATAGGGCGTTAAAAAGTATTGTAACGACAGAAAACTAAAGCAGAAAGTGAGTAACATTCTTAGGTAAATTCAATTATTAAACGAGGTAATGAAAAGTTTGGTTTACCGCCATGCCCAAGCGACCAAAACAAAATTCTGACCACGCACAACGACATCATACTCCGACTATAGATAATGAAGTCATCGCCAAACACTTAGAGGCTTTATTAACCCCAGCAGTTTTTGCTCAACAAAAATATTATAAGCAGTTAGGATTACGAGATAGAATTCTGAATTTCAGTAGACCGAAAACTTTTGTAAGTTAACGAAAGAATAAGGGTTTCAGGCAACGTTTCTGGGACTGACCAGAGCGATCGCTTGCTTCAGCAGGAGAACTGATCTACAACCCTATTGCTCAAAAAGCAGATGATACGCGCATTGTGGCAGATTGTATACAATCCGTCAAATGAACGGATGGTAAGCCTTCTAGAAATCTTTTCGGTCTACTGACAGAGGTAATATAAGAATAAGTAGTTTTACCAATTTTGATTTCGATTAAACGTAAAGTAAGAACTGGTGCGCCGCGACGAACAGTACCTAGTTGAATCAATCGGTCTTTAATGGAATGGTCATAGCTAAAAATATTTAAGTATTTAATAGATGCTTTGGCTTTTAAACGTGTAATAAAATGGACTTCTTGGTTAATGAGTTGTTGCAAAAATTGGAAATGATAAAAACCTCTGTCAAGTAAAATCAGAGTTTTAGCAGGTAGTAAACTTAGTAATGAAGCTTCAAAATTCGTCTCTGATGCGGCGGGATTAGTGTGAAACCAAACTTCAACGGGTAAACGAGTTACTAAATCAATAACTGTACAAATTTTTCCAGCTAACTGCCCTGTTTTTAAGTCTTTTAGGCTTTTTAGCTTGCAAAATAAAGCTTGTCTTTTGTTGACCCATCAGCTATCCAAATTCGGTCAAAATTATCCAATGCAAACTTAACGCTATCTGGTAGGGGTCGCCTCAATCGTTGCTGCCAACTGAGTTGTAACTGAGGTAGTAAATCTTTAAATACACGCTCAAATAACTCAGCAGGGAAAACTAAAAACCTTTCTGATAATGATTGTTGAGCAACTTTTGTTGGATTACACCATAATAAACCTTCTCTTGCTAGCAGACGATTTAACTCTTGAACGCTCTTGTACTTGCCGCCACAACAGTGTTAAAACTGCTGCCACCATAAATGATAAATTCAGTAGACCGAAAAGATTTCTAGAAGGCTTACCATCCGTTCATTTGACGGATTGTATACAATCTGCCACAATGCGCGTATCATCTGCTTTTTGAGCAATAGGGTTGTAGATCAGTTCTCCTGCTGAAGCAAGCGATCGCTCTGGTCAGTCCCAGAAACGTTGTCTGAAACCCTTATTCTTTCGTTAACTTACAAAAGTTTTCGGTCTACTGACAGTAAAACGTTTATTGGGGCTATCTTATTTGTGGACTGGTTCTATTAACGGTGTGAAGTTACAGGTGTGGGCAACTTGGCTATTTTATGCGGTTTTAGTTGATTTGGCAGATGCAGTTGCAGACGAATTATCTCTACCATTTGACCGCATTTCTCTAGAGATGATTTATCGAGGACTTTATCATTTTAGTGTTGCCTATGACAAAGGCAAAGCCCTTGACCCTATTAAATATTTTGCTGCTCAAGAAAATCTTGATTTAGGCGTGGTTAAATATCTCCGAAAGCCAGTCTCCAAGCTGGATTTGTCTCCTTTTCCTGCACCCTCTTGACAAATGTGCCATTACCTTAACCTCTCACCGATGGGCTCCCTGGGTATTTATTTTTATGGTTCCCCCTTATGGGAGCAACACGATTTTGTGAAGCGCTAAAAATTAGGGGTATAGGGTCCTGCTTAATAGTGCCGCAGGCTACTATTAAGCAGGCATCGCAGTGAAATAGCTGTTCTTATTGAGAATCTAGCTATATAACTGAGAATTAAACCCCGATTTCACTTTTTCGCGTTGCTCCCGTTGTTATTTATACAATTTCACGGTCGGCTTTTTCTGAAAATTGCAGAAAAAAATTTCCGCTATAATTGGCGGAAAGTTTTTTTAAGCTAAAACTGAGGATTTAAGTAAATTTCAAAATAGTCGAATTTACGTATGGCTTGGACTGCGGTTTCGTTCCAAAGCTGAAATTGCGATCGCCTATCCAAATATAAATGCTGGATTTTGAAAATGAAGTAGATACTGCATTCTACAAGCATGACAGCCATCACTTTGGTCAGAGAAAAATAAAACGCAAAATCTGAAACCAAGACAGAATTAGGAGTTTGGGCTTTAAATTCTCATATAACGCCTAAAAGATTAATTCTTCCCTAACGCTCTTCCGTCACTCTGGCTAACTAAAAATCCAAGCTAACTTTTAAACCTCATATAGGAATCCGATTGAAGCCTTTATTTTCTAACACAATGTTATAACGAAGTGATTTTTGGGTCAAAAGTCTTGTGCCGTAATAACTTTGGCTTTATTATCTGGTGAGAGTGATCAAAGAGCGATAGTATCAAAGTCCTTTTTAGCTGTGACATGAACTGTAACTTTTAGTCCTTCACATTAACAGGCTGAATATAGCATAGGGCGACAATGCAAAAACTCCTTTTTAAGGACAACAGAGATAGCTTTAGAGCGCAAGCCCTATTCCTTGGCAAAAAGATTAACGTACAAACATTGGAAAATTACGTTTGCTTGGCGGTTATGCCAGTAATGGTTGCAGTAGGTGAACACGGCTGTGCGGTACTGCTGGACTATGGTGCAGTTGTCCTGTTTAACCTTGAGCCTGTAGAAAAGGTAGCCTTCTTAACTAAACTATCCTCTCAAGTTAGTGACTCTTTTGCTGACCCGGAAACAGAAGAGGTAGAAGTTCAGCTTAACGTTGCACAGAGTGAGAGAGTTAAGGAAGGAAAAATTTTGCTGCATGAATTTAGTGTAGAACGCTTGCAGATAGTGGCTGATATTCTCGCTAAGAGTGTTGTGCTGTCTCATTATGAAACTAGCCTAGCGACTGTATTTGATCAAATTGAACCGTTTGCAGCTAGTCTCCTTTCTGAAAACAGGAGTAGACGCCAGAGTCGAGAATTATTGCGTCAACTTGGGACTACGTTGTTAGTTCAACATAAAATTGTGGGTCGAGTAGAGATCATCGATAAGCCGGAGTTGCTCTGGGAATCTCCACAGCTTGAAAACTTATATCTGCGCTTAGAGGATGAATACGAAATCCGTGAGCGTCACAATGCGTTGGAACGCAAACTAGAGCTAATTTCCCGAACTGCACAAACAGTCCTGGAGTTCATGCAGCATAGCAGTAGCCAGCGAGTAGAGTGGTATGTGGTGATTCTGATTGTGGTGGAGGTTCTGCTGTCACTATACGACATCCTTTTCAAAGGCTAATGTACAGTGACAAATTAAATGGCGCCCTCGACAAATTCGTGTCATCAAGTTAAGCCTTACTCACTGCACGGCTTGCAACAATTTGTGTTGACACAGCTTGTAAGTCTCCTGCGCTGCTTTTAAGCTAAACGCTAGATAGTTCAAGCTTCACAGCCTCAATGACATTAACCCTGTTTTGTCGCGCCCACCATGCTTCGTAGCCTCCCAAAGGGTGCAGAGTTCTATTGTTAAATCCAATACTTGCGCCTTTTGGCAGAACATGAAACAATAGCTCTTAAAATATGGTAAGTCTATAGAGATATAGTACTTTTGAAGTCAGTAATCTTTCTTGTTCATTTTTCAGCAAAGTAGTGACAAATTTCAATAAGGGTGGACTACGGATGAAATTTACCTTCAAAAAGACAACGGAGCAATTTACAATAACCTCAGCGGCGCTCGCGGTCTTGGCAGCTAGCTTACCTGCTCAAGCAGTCACGTTTGTTCCGTTTTCGTTCACAACTCTTGTTACTGCTAGTCCTTCAACTGACCCCGCAAGTGGTCTGCTAAACGACCCAACAAAAGATATTTTGTTGGACTCAGTGGTCTCTGGTGGAAACACGACTAACCTGTTTGAAGTTGTAACAGGGGCAAGGATTTTACAGAATGATACCTACAATCTCCCCGATGGAACTACCTATGGCATCCTTAATTCAGGACGAGGTCCTAATACTGTTAGTGATCCTTTGACTGGAGAAGGTCCCTCAAATCCTGTCCAGAGTGGTGCAGATATTGTTGGTAGTCCATTGGTGACAAGTTAAGGAAAAGAGGAAATTGTCAAGGGTGGTATTTGGATAGATCAAAAATAGTGGGAAACTCAATCTAGACAAGTAATTGAGCGATTGAGTCCAGCCATGACCACCAGCAAAAAAAGCAACAGAGACCACGCAAAAAAGAAACAGCGACCAATGGTGGAAGATGAAGTAATAGCCGAGCAATTGGAAAGATTACTGACACCAGCGATTACAAATCAAGAAAATTACTACCGAAAACTAGGACTCAGAGAACGGATACTGAATTTACCGTTGATGATGGCTGCGGTGCTAACCTTATTATGGCGAGACGTAGCCGGAGTCAGAGAACTGACAAGAATGTTAGCTAGAGACGGTTTTCTGTGGTGTAATCCCACAAAAGTTAGTCAACAAGCCGTATCACAGAGATTTTTGACATTTCCATCGGAATTATTTGAAAAAGTATTTAAAGATTTATTACCTAGTTTAAGAGCAGCTTGGCATAGTAGAAATAAACGTCCACTGCCAGAAAGTATTCAGTTTACCTTATTAAAATTTGAGAAGATTTGGATAGTAGACGGTTCAACATTGGAGGCATTATTTAATAAATTACACAGCTTAGAAGAGGCTCAAAGAGGACAATTAGCGGGAAAAATGAGTACAGTCATTGATTTAATGACCAGATTACCTGTAGAGATTTGGTTTGAAGAAAATCCTAAGGCATCTGACACTAAACTGGAAGAGAATATCGGAAATTTAGTCACTTCAAAGACTTTACTTTTATTGGATAGAGGGTTTTATCACTTTAAATTTTGGCATCAATTAATCGAGAAAAAAGTGGACTTTATTACGAGAATAAAAAAAGGAGCAGTAATCAAGGTAGAACAAGTATTTACAGATAGCTATGGACTCAGGGATAAAAAGATATGTCTGGGATCTGGCACAAAAAAGACTCCATTTATCACTTTACGTTTGATTGAAATACGGTCAGGAAAAACATGGCATTCTTATTTAACTAGCGTCCTAGATACTCATATTTTACCTCCTTATGTGGTAGCAGATTTATATCGGAAAAGATGACGAATTGAAGATGCTTTTAATACAGTCAAAAGACTTTTAGGTTTAAGTTATTTATGGACGGGTTCAATTAATGGAATTAAGTTACAGATTTGGGCAACTTGGTTATTTTATGCGGTTTTAGTAGATTTAGGTGATGCTGTAGCCGACGAACTTTCTCTCCCTTTTGACGATATTTCATTAGAAATGATTTATCGCGGTCTTTATCATTTTACTATGGCTCATCAAAAATGTAAGGCAACAGATCCTGTTAAGTATTTTGCTGATCCCCAAAATCGAGATTTAGGTATTATCAAACAGAAACGAAAACCAAACATAAAATTAATTGTCGCTCCTTTTCCTGATCTTCAACGAGGGTCTGACCAGTTTTTCTTCAACAATTCTCTCAAAGCCTCTTGACAAAAGACTTACAGGCTTAACTTGTCACCAATGTTGGTAGTCTGGGCAATTTGAATCTGAACAGTCTTGTAGTCACGCGGGAATCTGCGCCGTCGGCGAGTTTCGAGGTCTCCTTTGATAATCCCGTGAGTATAGCGGTTCTCACTTGAGTGAAATACAGTGTGTGAGGATGGAGTATATGAATAACCATGTCCATCAATATGAAAGCTTACTCCACCGATCTACGCCAAAAAGTCGTTGATGCCCATAACAATGAAGAAGGCTCTCAACGACAACTAGCGAAACGATTTAGTGTAAGTTTAAGTTTTGTTCAGAGCCTGCTGAAGCGGTTCCGCTTTTGCGGCACAGTTGAAGCAAAGCCGCACAAGGCGAGGTCAATCTGCCAAATTAAACAGCGAACAAATGGCTTTAGTTGCGCTCTTGGTGGAGGAAGATAACGATGCCACTCTGGTTGAGTTGTGCGATCGCTTAGAACAAAAGGCTGGAGTTAAAATCAGTCGAGCCACAATGGGGAGAATAACCCAAAAGCTGAATCTAACGCGCAAAAAAAAACATTGCACTAAGAGTGAAAAATACACAGAACGAGTTCAAAAACTAAGAGTAGAGTATTGGACAACCATTAGTTCAGTAAATCTAGAGGACTTGATATTTATTGATGAGGCTGGAGTTAACATCGCCATGACTAGACGCTTCGCCCGTTCGCCCCAAGGTAGTCGCGCTTATGGTGATCGTCCTGACGGGCGGGGGAAAAATGTAACGATGATTGGGGCTATGTCCTTAGAAGGAATCATTGCCGCCATGACTTTTACTGGTGGTACTAATGCATCAGCGTTTGAAACTTACGTCACTCAAGTTTTGGTTCCAAATATGCAGGCCTGGCGCAACTGTTGTCATGGACAACTTTAGCTCTCATAATGTTACTGGTATCCGCGAAGCTATTGAAGCTGTTGGGGCTAGATTAATTTATTTGTCTCCTTATTCTCCTGATTTTTCGCCAATTGAAAATTGTTGGTCGAAGGTAAAACAATTTTTGCGATCTGCGCTTCGCAGCAGCGCTTCGCTATCGCAAGCTGCTAAAACTTACGAAGAATTAGATCAAGCCATCACAAATGCTCTAAATGCAGTGACTGAAAAAGACATTATTGGATGGTTCACTCACTGTTGTTACTATATTGCACCCAACTGAGAACCGCTATAGTTTCCGGTGCGAAACTGTTCAACAAATCAGATATAAAACTTTGTTAATAATCAATAGTTGTATGTTTTGGCTAGATGATTATAACCAATTGCAATTTAAATCTTTTGCTGCTTTTTAGGGAATTTTATATTTCATTAAACTCAATATTTTTTCATTTTAAAAAATAAAAGCCAACTTAATAATTTATTTTCTTTTTGAGACTACCTCGACTAATAATAGTTAAATTATGAGCGATAATTCCCCAACCAACCCAACGAGAAAATCCCAGTTCTCCCTTATATAAACAACGTTGTAAGCCAAAGCATCGCTTGAGGAAACTAATACGACCTTCGACCCCATTATGCCAACGACGAGCTTTTTTAAATTTTCTTTTTCTTTCATGGTTAATTCGTTCTTTGCTTCGATAACCACCTTTGGGCAAGATGACTTCTTTGACTCCTAATGATTGAGCATAATTTTCGTTTGTTTGAGAATAAACACCTCTATCTGTAGTCACCACTCTTGGCGGTGAACCAAAATTTTTTATATGTTGATCGAGGCTTGGCACTAATTGTTGAGTATCGTGAGGATTACCCTTTAAAATTCTATAATTACTGATAATTCCACCTTCAACTTCATCTAACCAAACTTTATGACCAAACTCCACATCTACGTTGATTTTACCTCGACATATTATATCTGTATGAGATTCAAATATACTAACAATTTTTTCAGCAGAAGGTACTTTCTCTGAATTTAAAATTCGTCTCTGCGTTTGTTCAATTACTTGTTGTATGCGAGGGATAAAAATTTCAAATCTTTGAATTAGCTGACGAGATTCTAGCAAATTTGAATTGCCAAGAATTAACTTGACTTTTTCAGCTTGTTTCCAGGTAGCTTTAGCAATATCAATTAATTTAGAATAGGCTTTTTCTCTTTTTTGACGGCCAGATTGATTTCTCGTTTTAGATAAATTATCAATTTCTCTAGAAATTCTTCTAGCTGTACGATGACGATTCCGAAAAATACTTAAGTTAATTTTTTTAAAATCTGGCAATAAAATTTCTTTCGCTTGTAATAAAAACCGACCGATCACCTTTACTCCATCTACTAATAAACTGTTATCAGAGGGAAAGTGAATATTAGTAGCCACAACTGTACCATCAGTTCTGATCTTTTTACCTTGAGTTATTTGTAACTGGATTGCTATTTGAGTTAGGCGTTGATTAAATTTTTGTAACGTCTCTTCGCTAATTTGATGTGACCAGCGAATCAAAGTACTTTTATCGGGAAGAGGATTAAAAAAAATTCTACAAAATTGTCTTAAAACTAAACTTTCATTAACGTTTGAAATAGTTTTTTCATAGCTCAAGCCTCGTAAGTGCTTCAAAGCTAGCATTCGCAATATTACTTCGATGCCTTGTTGAATTTCTCCCAGTTTTCTTTGTGTTTGGATAACGCTTTGATAAATCGGATGAAAATAACCGAAATAATTGTTCATCCTCAAGAAGTTTATCTATTAAAAAAAAAATCATCCATTTCTCCTATTAACTGAATCAAAATGCTAAATTCTTTATCAGATTCATATTGTTTACGTAACATTGAA
The DNA here is from genome assembly GCA_964245695.1 of uncultured bacterium. Lineage (GTDB taxonomy): Bacteria > Cyanobacteriota > Cyanobacteriia > Cyanobacteriales > Nostocaceae > Hassallia. The sequence goes on from CAXTNZ010000035.1 coordinate 25,939, forward strand.
CATCAAGTGAGCCTGCAAAGAAAGTACTACTTAAAAACATACTTAAGAACGATTAACTATTAAAAATTGCTCAAAAATAATTGACAAAAATTCATCTTTAATTAAGATTAAGTCATCATTTTTATCCGCTGCACCCAAACTTGTCTACGATTTCTCAGCAAGATGAAGAAACCGGAGCCAAGAGACTTGATTAGAACAAAATCCGCTCGTCAATTTTTTCTGACGATACCGAAGGATCAAGGATGCGATCGCCTCAGAGCGCACTCAAGGAGGCGATACCGAAGGTTGCCAAGGGCAGCTCCAGCCTATTGAACTGACTCCTAAGAGCGTGCTGTACGCGATCGCATCCTTGATTCTCTTTGTAGTCTAATTAGTTCAAAGGTACTAAAATAACCTTGTTTGAATTTTGGGTGGGTGCGCTTATATTTGATGTATGTCAATCGCCGTAAAGGTTTGGAGTTTTGCACCGCTAACTAGTCTAAACTCCAGTCCTTTAGCTCGCGTTGGCAGTCGGACGCACGACGATTTCGTTCACGTCCACATCAGCCGGTTGCTCGATGGCATAAGCAATGGCGCGCGCGATGGCATCGGGCTGCAAAGCGACGCGCCGATATTCTTTCATCAACTCGCGCGCGCCCGCATCGGAAATCGAATCGGCGAGTTCCGATTCGACCACGCCTGGCGCGATGATGGTCACGCGCACATCCGGGTTTTCCTGACGCAAACCTTCGGAAATGGCATTGACCGCGAACTTGGTGGCGCAATACACAGCGGCAGTTGGCGAAACGTGATGGGCGCCAACCGACGACACGTTGATGATGTGCCCGTCTTTGCGCTCGCGCATCTGCGGCAAGGTCGCGGCGATGCCGTGCAAAACGCCGCGAATGTTGACATCAATCATGCGGTTCCATTCGTCGATCTTCAGCTCGTGGAGTTGCGAAAGTGGCATCACGCCCGCGTTGTTGATCATCACATCCACGCGCCCGAATTTTTGCGTCGCGAAGTCGGCGAAGGCTTGCACAGCGGCCATGTCGGTGACATCGAGCGCGCGGAATTCGGTCGTGCCGCCCGCCGCGCGAATTTCATCGGCGAGTTGTTCTAGACGGTCAGCCCGCCGCGCGCCGATGACGAGCATGTGGTCCAGCGATGCCAGATGGCGCGCTGTCGCTTCGCCGATGCCGCTGCTGGCGCCGGTGAGGAGAATGATTTTTGGGTTGTTAGTTGACATAATCTTGAAAGCACTTACTGGAGGTTTTTGCGTGCCCACTGCTCGACATTTTGGGTGTCAATGCCGCGCTGGAAGTTGAACGTCTTGTTGTGCTACCGTTACGATTGCGGAGAAGCACTTTGGCCCCAGATGTCAACTGGGCCGAGCCGATCCGCGCCCTGAGTCGCCAGCATCCAGCCGGGGTATTCGGGCGGCAGGGCGCTCACTTCATCGAGCTGCTTAAGTTCGTCCTCGCTCAGCGTCAGGTTCACGGCTTCGAGGTTGTCTTGCAGTTGGCTCAACCGCTTGGCGCCCACGATGACCGAAGTCACGACCTCTTTGGAAAGCAGCCACGCCAGAGCGACGCGGGCCGGGCTGCAATCGTGCGCGGCGGCGATGGGAGCCATGACATCCAGCACGTTCCAGGCGCGCTCTTTGTCTACGATGGGAAAGTCGAACTCCGTGCGGCGCGTACCTTCGGGCTTCTGGTTGCCGCGGCTGAACTTGCCCGACATCAAGCCACCCGCAAGCGGACTCCACACCAGCAGGCCCATGCCCTCGGCTTGCATCAGAGGCACGAGTTCGCGTTCGAGGTCGCGGCCCGCGATGGAGTAATACGCTTGCAGAGAGACCAGAGACGCCCGGTTCAGGCGCTCGCAAATCCCCAAGGCGGTGGCGATCTTCCACGCCTGCCAGTTCGAGCATCCGATGTAGCGCACTTTGCCCTGCGTCACGAGGTCATCGAGGGCGCGCAGGGTTTCGTCCAGAGGCGTCACCGTGTCGGTGGCGTGGATTTGATACAAGTCGATGTGGTCAGTTTGTAGGCGGCGCAGGCTGGCCTCGACCGCGTCCATGATGTGCCCGCGCGAAGCCCCGACATTGTTGCGTCCGGGCCCCATGCGACTATAAACCTTGGTCGCCAGCACGATGTCCTGGCGCGCGACACCCAGGTTCTTGAACGATTGGCCCAGCGTCTTCTCGCTTTCGCCGAAGGAATACACATCGGCGGTGTCGAAAAAGTTGACTCCGGCTTCGATGCTGGCTTTAACGAGTTCGTCGGCGCCCGCCTGATCGACATCGCCGATGTGCTTGTAGATGCCTTGTCCACTGCTAAAGGTCATTGTGCCCAGGCAAAGCTGGGAGACGAGCAGTCCGGTGCCGCCTAAAGTTTTGTAATTCATAAGGGTGTTCCTTGCCCATAATGGGCTATTTCGCTGTCGAGCGCGCGAAATTTGATCGTGCCGTCTTGCGCGCGGAATTCACTGGCGAGTTGTTCCAAACGGTCGGTGCGGCATGTGCCGATGATGACGCTGTGCCCTTGCGCGGCCAAGTGGTTTGGCCGTCGCTTCACCGATGCAGCTGCTGGCGTCGGTGAGAAGAATGATTGGCGTTGTTGTCATGATTTCTCTTGTTGTGTCCGGGTGTTACTTGCCCGCTGGAACGCGCTGGATCACGCCGTCGTATTCGGCCATATCGAGAAACGCCACCACGCGGGTGATGCGCCCCTGCTTCAGCGTCATGGCCCAACTGTAGGTGTTGCGGTAGGGGCGCCCGTCTTTGGCCGTTGCCGAACCATCCCACAGCGCCACGACCGTGTCGCCCTCGGACACCAGTTGCCGCACTTTGGGCGTGATGGGTGTGGCAAGACGAAGCGTGAGCGGCGTCACGGCTTCATCGATTAACTGCTTTTTGCCGTAGTAGGTTTTCGAGTAGGGCGAACTTCCAGCGATCGTCCACTGCACATCGTCGGAAAGCAAATCGAAGATGTTGCCCTGACCTTTGGCCCAGTTGTCGAACGCCGTTTGAATCAATTTTTTGTTTTTCGCTGCGGTGGAAGCCTGGCTGGGACGCGCTTGGGAAGCGGTCACGGCGGTTGGCATCGCCTGACGAGGCGCGTCGTGACCCGGAGGCGTGGCGCAACCCGCGAGTGCGCTCAAGAGTGGAGCGAGAAACACGATTCTTTGCCAAGTTGTGAACATGAAATCTCCTGGATGGTTGGGGGGACAAGTCGGATTCAAAGCGAGATCACGTCTTGGTTGGGCCAGAAAGTTATCTCGCCCGACGCTTCGATGCGTTGAATCAAACGACCAAGGCGGCTTACAAGCGTCATCGCCGCGTTTCGATGGCAAGACCCCTTAACTATGGCGCGCGGAGAACCAGAAAAGATGACCCGATCCTTCCTCTTTCTTGCCTGATTCTGCACGAAGCGCGACGCGGCCCGAACGTTGCGCCCGCCAAAAAGGTTAGAATAGGGCATATGAAAACCGACACGCTTCGGGAAACCCCCCGCTCGTTCGATGGAGTTTTGGAACGCCATTCGCCCGCGCCGCAGGCGGAACTGGCAACGCTCATTGAACGCTTCACGCCGCGCGACGGAGCGCATCCGACAACCCTGGCTGCGCTGCATCTGTTTCGCTTTTCGGCGCCAGGCGGCCCCGCACATTACGTTTATGAGCCGACGCTGTGTCTGATCGCGCAGGGCAGCAAGCGCGTGATGCTGGCCGACGAGTTGTATCGCTACGACCCCGCGCATTTTCTGCTCACAACCGTTGATTTGCCGGTCGTGACCCAGATCATCGAAGCGACGCCGCAAGCGCCGTATTTGAGTCTCAGTTTGGACATCGACATCGGGCAGTTGGGCGCGCTCATCGCCAAGATGAAGCCGCCCGCCGCGCCCGCCAAAGCTCAGAGCGGTCGCGGCATCGCGGTGGGTTGCCTGGACGCGCCGCTTCTGGATGCTTTTGTGCGGTTGCTGCGACTTTTGGATTCCCCGCAGCACATTGAGGTGCTGGCGCCGCTCATCATGCGTGAAATCCTTTATCTGCTGCTGATGGGAGAGCAGGGCGCCAAACTGCGCCGCATCGCGTTTCAGCGTGGCGAAAGGAAGGGCATTGCCGAAGCGATTCACTGGCTCAAAGGCCATTTTGCCGAGCCGCTACGCATTGAGGAGATCGCGCGCAAAGTGCATCTGAGTCCGTCGGGCCTTCATCACGGTTTCAAAGCCGTCACCGCGATGAGTCCGCTGCAATATCAGAAGCAGTTGCGGCTTCAGGAAGCCCGCCGCTTGATGCTGGGCGATTGCCTTGACGCCCACACCGCGAGCCTGCGCGTCGGCTACGAAAGCGCCTCACAGTTCAGCCGAGAATATCACCGCTTGTTCGGCGATTCGCCGCGACGCGACATCGTTCGCTTGCGCGGCAGCGGTCAATAATTGGAAGCAGGTTGAGCTTCAAGAGCAAAAAACAGGAACGGCGATAAAGACAGCCTGGAGTACTTTAGCGTGTGTTTGATTGTGCAATTTGCTCGAACAAAAGTACGCCTGATTTCGACCGTACTTTTGTCTGGCCTTCTGATTTGGGAAAGTATAGCTATAGCCATCAAGATTAGGACTTAAACTATAAGAGTTCCTATTGCGTCTACCCCATTTCAATGGCCAAAGCTTACAGTGATGATTTCCAACAAAAAGTCATGCAAGCGATTGAGTTGGACGGTCTCAAGAAGTGTGAGGCAAGCCTTCTGTTCAATATCAGTCGCAACACGATTAATTTGTGGTTTCGGGGTGAAATGAGCATCCATGCAGAAACTTACGCTAAGGACTTGATGAGCCACTTTCAATCTGCGATCGCCAGTAATAAAAGTGTACCAATTGAAGTCTCTGAAATTTATAAGCTTCAAACCCAAGATGACCCGTATTAAATTGTTGCACCAAATAATCTATAGGTTAATTGGTACATCGAGAATTGCGAAAAATATCGATTTGCAGAATGCTTATCCAGTGTCGGTGGAAGGATAATATTGCCGCGACTGGAACCATAATATTGCCGCAACGGAGGCTGTAATACTCATTATTTCGTGAAGCGATCGCATTCTTTTTTGAGGCATTGGAACCATAAGATTGCCGAGAATCAAAATTGTCACCATAAGCTTGCCAAAAAAAGGTAATCTTAAGATTTGATTTTTAGGTTGTGTGTAAGATTCTCAAATCCATATGCTGGAAGGGTAACAGTAATACGGGTGACTTCAATCCTACATTTTTAATCGGGGTGTGTTATTAACCCTTTTATCGTCAAATGTATACCCTGTAAGGATTAAAGACATTAGAAGGATAATATTGCCAATGTCAATTGGAAGCATAAGCACGTAAAAACGGCAATATTATGGTTCCACCGACATCCAGTAAGGGTTACAGCCTTAGCGTAACTTTCTGTACGATTGCTCATTTAGTCCCTTATGGATGGGGTACAGCGATGAGGCGATCGCGCCGCAAATTGCTCCACAACTCACCCACGATTTTGCACCACGCCACCGTTCCACCACCGACCCGCCACCGCTCTACAATTGCCTACAACCCACTGACAATTGTCTGAAAATCTTTAATAATGCTTGGTAGTATACTTGGGTCAAAGCTAAACCCAAAGTCTAAAAGATGTTCACATTTTGACCCTACTTCAAATTGGCATAGCCGCCCAAACAAAGCCATATGACCAAGACTGTCTGTTGAAGAAATATTTAGCCAAAACTCACGGGGTGACATTGATTCTAGTTCTGCTTTGCCCTGCCTTTGATTTTCCAATTTTCGCAACTGTTCAGCGAAACTTCTTAAGCTTAAAGCATCAATCCACGTCCAACCTTGACCTGCGAATCCGAATGACTGCACTCTAATCTCAAACCGCGTGTCTCCAAGTGTGGGCAAGTTGCCAGTGATACGTTCTAGCGCAATCACCTCAAGAAAATTATCACCTTCACGAATTAACATCGCTACGCCAAAACATTCTGTACTAATTGCTCTACTTGTAACCCACCCGCGCCAGCTTCCCCGAAGCGCGATCGCATAAAAAAAACAAAATTCCTCACAACCATATCGGATCATGGGGAACCGTAACTACTATACCCTAGTCCTAGGTAAGCTAATCGGCACTAAAGTTGCATAATAATAAGATGAAATAGTGTAAAAGCAACTATGCCGCCACCAGCCAAAGACTTTTTCGCCGCCGCCCCCGTCCTCTAGCACTGACAGAAGCCGGACAACTCTTTTATCCGGTGGTGAGCAAAAGCTTGGATACGATTGCTGCTGCGATCGCTCGGTTAACGCGAGTTACAGAATCTAGTTTTGTGTTGGATTTAAGGCGATCTCCTGGCAATTTGTGGTTTGGTAATGCCAGCTTATTTAACTAACTTGCAGAACATCAATCAGCGCCGCTAATGCTGGCGGTGTCTGGCGGCGGTTGGGATGGTAAAGGTAGTAGCCGGGAAAAATTGGACACCATTGTGTTAAGACCTGGAGCAGCCGACCTTCAGCAACAAGGTCAGTAATTTGGTCTTCAAAGAGATAGGCAATGCCTTGTCCCGCCAAAGCAGCAGCGAGAAGCAAATCGCCGTCATTGAAGATGAGAGAGCCGTCAACCTTAACCTGAAATTGTCGCCCATCTTCTTCAAACTCCCAAGAATAAAGACCGCCAGAAGTTGCGAATCGATAGTTGATGCAGTTATGTCCGGCAAGGTCTTGGGGTGTACTGGGAATGGAACGGTCAGCAAAATAGGCTGGCGACCCAACAACAGTTGTTTGAATATCTGCTCCAACCTTTACTGCAACCATATCTTTAGCAACCTTCTCACCAAATCGGATACCAGCGTCATAACAGCTCTCAAGAATGTCCGTTAAACCCTCATCTACCGTAATCTCGACGCGGATATCTGGATGTGCATCAAGAAAGCCAGGTAGCGCAGGACACAGTACAGAGGTCGCTGCGTGCTTAAAAGTGGTAATGCGTACCGTCCCCGCAGGCTTATCGCGCATTTCACTCAAGGCGGTCAGTTCGGCATTGATGTCTTCAAAGGCAGGTCGCAAGGTTTTCAACAGTCGTTCTCCAGCTTCAGTTGCCCTTACCTTTCGGGTTGTTCGCGCCAGCAATCGCAAGCCAAGGCGGTCTTCTAGCACTTTCATAGCGTGGCTCAAGGCAGAGGGGGACATTCCCAGTTTTGACGCGGCGCGCGTAAAGCTCATCTCGTCGGCAACTACCACGAAAGCGGCTAAGTCGTTCAGTTCGTCACGCTTCATTACTGCATATGTTTCACAAGTGTATGCAGATTATACCATCTAGTAAATTAATTGTATCCGATCTATCCTTGGTTTATGACTTACGAAGCGGAAGAAAAGTACATGGCGAGCAACGTTTCTTTGAGACAACATCAGTCAGTGAGTCTGTCCTATGGACTTGCTGCGCTCAACCAGGGCGATCGCCTCGTGCCGTGGGCATTCGAGCGACGGGAATTGCGATCGGATGACATTGCCGTGAAGATTCAATTCTGTGGGGTCTGCCACAGCGACTTGCACGCGATTCGCGGGTCGGGTTCCTTTCCTTTAGTTCCAGGTCATGAATTTGTCGGCGAAGTGACGGCGATCGGCGCGGAGGTCACAAAATTCCGCGTTGGGGATGCCGTCGCGGTCGGCAATATTGTCGATTCCTGCGGTAAGTGTCCACCGTGCCTCAATCATGAGGAATCGTATTGCCGCGAATTTCCAACAACTACCTATGGCGGTGTCGATCGCATCGACAGCAGCATCACACGCGGCGGCTACTCGAACGATTATGTCGTCAAGACGGATTTTGCCTATCACCTGCCCGCTGGACTCGATCCGGCTAGCGTTGCACCGCTGATGTGTGCGGGCATTACCACCTGGTCGCCCTTGCGCCACTGGAATATTGGAACTGGAAAGACGATCGGCATTGTCGGAATCGGTGGTCTGGGTCACATTGCGATCAAATTTGCCCACGCGCTCGGTGCTTATGTCGTTGTATTTACCACTTCCGAGCAAAAACTCGCCGATGCCTTAGCGCTAGGAGCAGATGAGGCTATCTTATCGACAGATGCCGACAAGATGGCGGCGCAGAAATATCGCTTTGATTTCATTCTCGATACCGTCTCAGCCCGACACTCGCTCGATCCGTACCTGCTGGCGCTCACGCTGGATGGGACGTTTTGCTGTTTAGGTATTCCCGATCGGATGGACTTTACCCCGGTGCTGCTAACAATGGGGCGGCGGCGGTTGACCAGTTCCGGATCGGGCGGGACGGTTGAAACACAGGAAATGCTGGACTTCTGTAGCAAGCATAATATCTCTGCCGATGTTGAAGTTATCGCGGCGGCGGATATCAATGCTGGGTTTGAACGGCTGGAGCGGGGAGAGGTGCGCTATCGCCTGGTGATCGACATGGCAACACTAGAAGCGCCAGCCGAGAACGCTGCTTGATCGAGCGGCGAAAGCTGTCGCGCTCGTCAAGCAGCGTTCAGAAGCAAATCAATCAAGTTCGCGACAAGAACAACATTACGACAGGAATTTTTATGCGACGTTGGATTTTAAAAGCTGGAGCGACTAATCTTGATGGGCTTGTGCTTGAGGATGCGCCGATGCCGGAACCCGGAGAGGGCGAAGTGCGGATTCGCGTTCATGCCGTGTCCCTGAACTATCGCGATCAGCTCGTACTCGGTGGCGGGTTTGCAAGGCTGCCCGACCGCGATCTCGTACCAGTTTCAGACGGTGCAGGCGAGATCGATGCTGTTGGCTCCAGGGTTGAAACCTGGGTGTTAGGCGATCGGGTCACGAATCTGTTTTTCCAAGGCTGGCATGATGGACCACCCAAGGCGAACCTGGGCTTTGGACTGGGTGGGCTTGACGAAGATGGAATGTTGAGCGAGTACGTTGTGCTGCCCGCCGACCGCATTACCCGCGCGCCCGTGAGCCTTGATTATCAGGACTTACGCAAGTGTCACAGGCGATCGCGTCCCCCAAAAGTGAAGGTTGAGAGATAGAGGCTTTTTTGGCAGACTTAGAGCAAGCAAGTAGGGATACTGCACTCACTTAGTGGCTAATGGCTCTTGGTGTCCTTTAACCCGATCCTTCTGGAACTATGGAACACTAAAAATGTGAAAATGATAAAAGGCAGTTCATAGGCGCAGTGACTGGGGTAGCTTGCACAAGTGGACGAGTAATTATACTTATGATATTTAGCAAACTTGACTATTGTCAATATTTATTAAGTAGCCAAATTAACTATACAATTACAAATTTAGCTGACCATTTAAAACAAATTAGTCATGACAAGATAAATCGTTATTTAAAACGCGAAAAATTGACACCTCGTAACTAAGGGAAAATGCCAAACCATTAATCAAAGTTTCTCAAAATGGATATCTAATTTTTGATGACACAGTTATAGATAAAAGATATTCCGAAGATATTGAGTTAGCCCGACGACAATATAGTGGTAATGAGCATGGTGTTTTAAGAGGCATAGGTTTAGTTAAATGCGTTTATGTCAATCCTGAAATAGATCAATTTTGGGTAATTGATTACCGTATTTATGACCCCGACGGGGATAGCAAAAGTAAATTAGACCATGTGCAAGAAATGCTTCAAGCTCTTGTCTACCAAAAGCTGCTGCCGTTTACTACTGTTTTGATGGATAGTTGGTATGCGACTAAGAAGTTGATGCAGTATATTGATACTTTAGGCAAGTATTACTATTGTCCTCTGAAGAAAAACCGTCTAGTTGATGATAGTGGAGGAGTAGAAGATTACAAACAAATTCAATCTCTTAGTTGGACTAAAACAGAACTTGGGTTCGGTAAAATTATTAAGAGGATGTTTGAAAAGTCGGCAATTGAGTAAAAAAAGCTCTCAGGGCATAAGCT
>CAXTNZ010000036.1:0-7486 GCA_964245695.1 uncultured bacterium
AAAAAGCTCATTTTATATTCTTTTATAACGAAAAAAACTATTTCGGAGATGTCTAATAGACTTCTTACATTAGTGGGTTTCATCCACGTTTATCTGCGTAGCCTGCGGCAAGCCGCTTCTCTTCTCCTTCAAAGACGCACTCGCGTTCGAGAGGCTTGTCTGCGACACGCACTCGCGTTCGCCAACGCGTCTACATCTGCGGTTGATTCTTCATTTTTTTGGAATGAATGCAAGATTTTACAGCCGATGTGGACTAAACAAAATCACAAGCGTTCCCATTAGGGAGATTGTAACCCCAAGTAAGTCCCACTTATCCGGCTTGACACCTTCAGCCAACCATAACCAAACGACAGATGAGAGGATATAAATACCACCGTAAGCAGCGAATACTCTTCCAGCGTTTGAAGCATCTACCTTGGTTAGAGCAAAAGCAAAGATAATCAGGGCTAAGATACCTGGGATAATCCAAAAGATGCTATGACCAAGTCTCAACCATGCCCAAAAGGCATAGCACCCGGAGATTTCTCCTAGGGCTGCAAGTAAGAAGAAGACGAGCGTATGCATTTTCGGCTTGAGGTTTAAAGCATATAGGTTTAAAGCATATATATTACACCATGCCTTGATAGTGCCAGCGCTGTAAATCCTATGTGTAAAAAGCAGAATCATAGCATTAAGACACTTAGGTAATGTTATAGCGAAACGCGATAAAATTGATTTATTAATAGGCATGTGTTTATGCAGCAAGGGTTAAGGCTACTAATTGAACTAGTATTAGAATTTGCACCTGTTGTTGCAGAGCTAGTGCAAAAGAGAAGTCAAGCCAGTCAGGCTCCTAGCAAATATCAACTTATTCAAGCAATTCCTGAAGTAGTCAAAGCTCTAAACACTTCAAATCAAAAAAGCAGTTCTGTTGAAAACTTTGAACAAGAAAGAATTATTCAACAGCAATTAGCAGCTTACAACCACGAGACGCGATTAAGAATAGCCGCGCAAGAGCGAGAAACAGCACTCAAGTTGCCAGAAGTCCAGAAAATTCTTGATAGCTGGCCTTTAAGATTATACCCTTCCCAAATTTTAGAGTCTCAGGTAAGTTCTGGACGCACTCCGCTGAAAATTTTTATTGCCCCTCCTCAAGTATATTTTGACCAATATGACGATAATAAATATGAGGGAATTTCCGAAATTGAGCTAATGTTGGCTGAAGGATTAAGAGAGTTTCTCAACAAGCATTACTCTCTACACAGTCAAGTTAGACCAACAGAGTTTTTAGCAGGAGCTTGGGATAGTAAACGTTTTCATAGTGAATCAAGTATCAAGGCTCTGTTTGGAATGTTAAAAACAGAGCCAATGTTGATTTTAGAGTCAGAAAATGATGGAGATTATTTGAATTTCCGTATTGCCTACTGGGGTTTAGGGCAAGCTAATTATTACTATAAAACTATTTCTCGTATACCTTATCGAAAAATTGTGGAGGAGTCGGCTAAAAGGCGGGCTTTAGAGTGGAAAAAAATTAGAGATGAACTGGTTGAATTGGGAGAAAATTTAGAGGAAATTAATCATATTGGCAGAGAGAATGTTATCAATTTGGCAATTTTAGAAAAGGAAGAAAAATGGAAGGATAAGGGGATTGATGTTAGTAAACTAACCTTACAATATCAAGTCAATCGTCAGGATTTTGAAAAACTTTGCCAGGTTTTGATCACTTATCACTGTTTAGTTGCTGGCTGGGTAGCGGATGCTTATCACCTAGTTAATCATGATGTGCCTCCCCTACTACCAGAGTTGCTACCAAGTTTGCTCGAAGATACTCTTGATTTACAATCAGTACAAGCGATCGCCTCAGGTTACAAACAAGTTTACCAAGCTCTGGAAAATGAGCGTCGTTACTGGATTCCTGAGTTGGCTTTGCAATTAGCTCATAGTTTATCTTATTTAAGCGATCGCTCTTGGGCAACCGAACAGCTTGATTATTCTGTGAATACATGGTTGCAACTACACCAAGTATCACCACAGCATTCTACTAACCCCCTCCAGGCAATGCAATCAGCCGTAAGCGTCAAAGATGAGGAATATGTAGAAAAGTTAAGAAAATATTTTGCGGCAGTAGGTGATAGTCAGAGTATTAGCTATGTAGAGGACATTTTGTATGCGATCGCCAACCTCAAACACCAAGTCAAACTAGAATATATCGTTCTCAGCCACACCCTAACTGGACATTCAGACAAAGTGACATCTGTAGCCATTAGTTCTGATTCTGAGACTTTAGTTAGCGGGTGTGCGGATAAAACCATCAAGGTATGGAATCTCAACACCGGCAAACTTATTCGCACTCTCACAGAAGATTTAGGAGAAGTTTCATCTGTTGCTATTAGTCCTGATGGACATTTCCTCGCCGTTGGTAGTTGCCAACATCCCAAAAGTAATGTCAAAGTATGGAATCTTAAATCTGGCAAACTCCTCCACACTCTCTTAGGACATCAAAAACCAGTTAACTGTTTAGCAATCAGCCCAGACGGAGAAATTCTTGCTAGCGGTAGTAATAAAATAAAAATTTGGAATCTGCATTCAGGCGATCGCATTTGTACCCTTTGGCATTCATCAGCAGTTAATGCCGCAGCTATCAGCCCCGATGGTACAATCCTCGCTAGTGCTAGTAGTGACAACAAAATTCGACTGTGGAACCCACATACGGGAGATTTATTACGCACCCTTAACGGACATTCAGGTGAAGTGAAATCAATAGTCATTAGTCCTGATGGAGAAATTCTCTTTAGCGGTAGTGCAGATAAAACCATTAAAATTTGGCATCTAGCTACAGCTAAAGTGCTGCATACCTTGACTGGGCACTCAGATGAGGTAAAATCCTTAGCTGTTAGTCCTGATGGAGAAATTCTCTTTAGCGGTAGCGCAGACAAAACTATCACAATTTGGCGTTTGCGGACGGGAGAGTTACTGCAAACCCTCACAGAACACTCAGGGGCAGTAAATTGTATTGCTATTAGCCCCGATGGTCAATTCCTCGGCAGTGGTAGTTCTGACAAAACAATCAAAATCTGGCAGATAGTATAGCAGACAATTCAAGCTTCAAAAATTTGAGATAATGGTTGCAATTGAGTGTAACTTATGCATCTGGCACATCTATCTGGGTTTGTAGTAAACGCAGCGATCGCTTATAAGGCACTAAGCGTGCCTACACAAACTTACAGCATTTTTCATGTATTTGAACCACAACTATGCGTAGGGGCTATTCTGTGCTGTGCCCGTACAATGTGGTCTATTTACGCGAAAATTCCGGGAAATTTCCCGTCCTACAGCAGTTTTCAATTATATAAACCATAATCATGAGACCTAACAAGAACAGCCCCTTCCCGGAATAGGGAAGGGGAGAAAATCAAAGCCTCTGACACCACATGCAACAAGAGCGGCTCGCCGCCCAACGCACTGGCTCCTCCTCATAGGAGAGAGGTTTGGAGACAGGTCTATCAGAATAAAAATCGATGTATATGTGATTATTTGCCTAAGTATTGAGAACGCTAATTTCATCTGAAAAATTCTATCGTAGGGCTAGCATTGCCAACCCTACTAACTGTGCCACGATGGCGGTATCAGTAAAAAAACTTTCTTATGGCACAAACAGAAATTAACGATATATCAACAGACAGCTCCTTAGTTGATCCTGAAAAAGACCTGCTGGGACATGCCAGCTTCGCCAAGTATCTGGCAGACAGCATTTGCAAAATGACCTTTCCTGAAGGATTCGTTATTGCAGTCTACGGTTCTTGGAGTTCCGGCAAATCCACACTATTGAACTTCTTAGTTCACTATCTCAAGCAAAAGCCAGATGAAGAGCAACCAATCATCGTTCCTTTTAATCCCTGGTTATTTTCTGGACACCAAGACGTTACAAGGAGCTTTTTTGAACAATTACAAACCGTTTTAAGCCAAGAAGGAACTGTATCGAAAGGTTTGAAAGAGAGAATAGCTGATTTTGCTAAAGTTATTTCGGAAATTCCTTTGCCTTATGCTCAAACTGGCAAAGCAGTAGCAACATTATTCGACGATAAGGAAAAGGAAGCTTCAGAATTAAAAGAAGAAGTCGAAGATACACTGGGACAGCAGCAGCAGCGAATAGTTGTAACTATTGATGATGTTGATCGGCTTCCGGCTGAAGATATCAAACAGCTACTTCGCATTTTCAAAGCCATACCGAATTTTACTAACGTTGTCTATCTTCTGGTCTTTGATAAAGAAGTTGTAATGAAAACAATTGCCGAAACCAAAGAAATATCCGGAGAAGCATACTTAGAAAAAATTATTCAAGTTGCTTTTGAGTTACCTATTCCCGATAAAACCTCACTCCGCAGGCTATTTTTTAATAAGCTTGATGGTATATTTGCTGATACAGAAAAACAACTATTTGACCAAATTCACTGGAGCAATATTTACTTTCAAGGAATAGACCATTTTATTATTAACCTCCGCAACATTGTTCATCTGACTGAAACTTTAACAGTTACATATCCAGCAGTGAAAGGTGAAGTTAATCCAGTTGATTTTATTGCTATTGAGTCGCTGCGAGTCTTTTCCCCAATCGTATATAACACAATCATCCATAATCCTCATGCTTTTGTAGGAGAGGTAAACACTTCAATAGAGGAATTCAAAAATCTGCATAATGCCTGGATAGCTGAACTACCAGATGAGGATAAGCAGCCCATCAAAAATCTGCTCATGCACCTTTTTCCTAAGTTAAAATTGGTTTGGGGTAATAGCTATCTAGATGAAGAACAAGAGTTAAAATGGCGCGAACAACTGCGTATATGTAGCTTAGAAATGTTTCCTATCTACTTTCGTCTGACGTTATCAGCAAGTAAATTATCTAATACTCAGATAAAAGCTATCCTGGCTTTGGCTGAAGATGCGGATAAATTTGGAGAACATCTGAGAAAACTTGCTAATCAAAAACGTCTAGACGGCACGACGATATTTAGGGCATTTCTGGAACAGCTTGAAAATTACCCAGTCCAAGAAATTTCTGTGAATTGCATTCCCTCAATTGTGCAAGCTTTGTTTGATGTAGATGAGCAATTGTTGTTGGAGCATGAAGATGAATCTCAGAGCATTTTTGATTTTGGAAATGAAGTTATAATCAGTCGTTTAATCTCACGTCTCTTGCGTCAGATTGAAGAACCAGCAAGGTTTGAGGTGTTAAAAAAGGCAATCATTCAAGGTAAAGCGTTAGGAATAATTAGTCATGAAATAGAAACATTGAAAGAGCAACAAACTAAGTATTCTTCAGATACATTTAAGCTAGAAGAGGAATGGCTCATCAACGCACAACACCTCAAAGAACTGGAAGAAATTACCGCCAAATAGCAATTTCTTGTCCTTGAAGTACTCCTTAAATTGCTATAGCAATCCTATCAGCCCGGACAGGTTCAGTATTTCTGATTAAATTCCGCACCCAAATTTGGGATTGGAACCGGGCTGCTGGTAGAAACTTTCCGATATTTACTGCTAATAAGCAACAGCTGACCCTGCTGCTTTGCGACTATCATTAGCACCATAGAGCAAACCAGTTTTAGTATCTACGAAGATAGACTCAGCAGCACCCCAAGTGAAAAACGGAGCTACTTTGTATCCCATTGACCACAAGTTTTGGAAGTCGGTAGAATTTAAGCTGTAGGGTTCAGTAAGGACAAAATTGGGTAGTCCCTGATAATGAATCCGGGGAGCGTTTACGGCTTCAGCAATGTTCATGTCATAGTCAATTACATTAGTAATTACTTGTAGAACAGTTGTGGGAATCGTTGAACCTCCAGGGCTACCCGTGACGAGAAAAACTTTGCCGTTTTTGGTCACGATTGTAGGTGACATAGAACTAAGGGGGCGTTTGCCTGGTTCAATGACATTAGCATTTCCTTGCATTAAACCAAAGTTGTTAGGCACGCCACGTAAGACAGCAAAGTCGTCCATTTCATTGTTGAGAAAAAAGCCCGTATTACCTGCAATGACTTTCGCCCCAAAGTAAGAGTTAATGGTGTAAGTTACGGCTACGGCGTTACCATAGCGGTCTTGAATAGAGTAGTGTGTTGTATTAGTTCCCTCACTAGATGTGATGTCAGAATAGAGAGGCTTTGGTGGAATAGCTTTTTGTTTAGGGATTTGGGAACGGATAGAGGTTGCATAATCTTTTGATAACAGTCGATCAACTGGATTTTTCACAAAATCTGGATCGCCTAAGTATTTGTTGCGGTCAGCATAAGCGTACAACATTGCTGATAGCATTAAGTGAAGACTGTTTTGGGTGTGCCAGCCAAGTTTTTTGAGCTGATAGCCTTCTAAAATATTCAGCATTTGACACAGGGTAGTACCACCTCCAGGGGGTGGGGCGGAGATTATCTCATACCCGCGATAGTTGCATTTGACTGGCTGACTTTCAGTGACCGTGTATTTGCTAAAATCTTCAGATGTGAGAATGCCGTTGTGTTCGCTGCTAGCTTTGACAATATCCTGTGCGATCGCTCCTTTATAGAAACCATCTGCTCCTTGTATGGAAATCGATTTGAGCGTCTGGGCTAGGTTCTTCTGCACTAAGCGATCGCCAACTTGATAAGCATTCTTACCATTTTTTAAAAAAATACTGGCAACATTAGGCTGAGTCTGAAACTTTTTAGTCCCAGCGTTCAAAATTTGAATATCTCCCTGTTGCAATACAAAACCTGACTCAGCAAGCTTAATCGCTGGAGCGATTAATTGCTTGCGAGTCATAGTCCCATATTGAGATGCTTGCTCAAGTCCTTTAACCGTTCCGGGAACTGCAACTGCAAGATAACCGTTAGTACTCAACCCAGAGATTACCTTTCCCTGTTTGTTGAGATACATATTTTTACTAGCAGCTAAAGGAGCTTTCTCGCGGAAGTTGATAAAGATATTTTTACCATTGGCGAGATGAATCAGCATAAAACCACCCCCACCGATATTACCGCAGCAGGGGTCAGTCACAGCTAGAGCATAGCCTACAGCGACTGCGGCATCAACTGCATTGCCTCCGGCTTTAAGTATTTGCAACCCTATCTCAGATGCATGATGTTGTGTTGTGACAACAATACCATTTTTACCTGATACGGGAGTTTTAGAAGCCGACAGCGTAGTTTTGTTGCAGTTGTTAGCTGATGAGTTTTTACACCCTATCCAACTCAAAATTTTATAAACATAAGTCAAGGGATGGTAAACACTACCCCCATAAGCCATATCTAAACCAAGAGTAAGACCAAGTAAACCAGCGCTAATTGTGAAGACATAAAGGCATTTTCTTAACCTTTTTGGTTTTTGCATCTGTACTCTTAGCCCTACCATCTTCAGACAGAGACAATGTTTTACCTTCTGCCTTTTACTTAGTTTTTACTCGTTTGTTGGTTTGTGTTGTGCAGCTTAATAAAGCTATCAAAAGCATACCATGCTAAAACATACCAGGGAATAATTT
>CAXTNZ010000036.1:7586-35628 GCA_964245695.1 uncultured bacterium
TCAAAAGCATACCATGCTAAAACATACCAGGGAATAATTTCCAATTGCAGTCCTTTATTCAGTAACTGCCGCAGCGAAAGACTAGCTAATCCCAAAGGAAAAAGAATCCGCAGATCAAAAGCACCATGCGTTGACTGTTTGACACGCTGATTTAAGTCAACAACCGCAGATGATACTCCTGCTGCTGCCTCGGTGTTACCCTCGGTAACATCAGCAAAAATTATGCCTAAATCCTTAAGTGTGGCAAGCACATTTTCTAGACTGCCATCATTACCATCATGATTGATAACAATACTGCCATGATCGACATTAGTCTTAACTCGATTAATGCGAGGATTTGCTTCTAAAGCACTGGCAATGCGTTGCATCTTTTCTGCTTGACGATGGGAATGAGCCACTCTCAAGCGCAACCGTCCGGGAGTGGAACTTACAACTCGTGTGGATATCGGTTTAGGTGGAGTTTCTAAGGTTGCTTCTTTGATAATATTCGGCATTTTAGTGGAAGTACTATAACCATTTGTTAACATGCAACCGCCCTCTTAACTGTGGTGCGTTCTCCTATGAAAATGGAGAGTGTTCTATCAAGAATAGACATAAAAGCAAAAATCTGATGGTAGCCTAAAACTTAGACGTGGAGCGTTCCCGTTCGCGCAGCGTCTCCGACAGGAGAAGGGTAGGGCTTGCACTTCTGCTACCACCGATAAATACCGATAAACACCGATATAAATCTCGTGTTCATCGGTGTGCATCTGTGGTTTAATCTCAAAAACATCGACTTTAATTGTGAGATTGTCAGATAGCTATTTTGCCGATCTGAAAATCTCACTTGGATTTAACTTGCTGATAGGCGGATGGAATTATGCACCATTATCGGAAATGTTATCCGCATGGGTAGCAGAAGCTTCAAACGCTGGCGTTTGTTTTTCGTCAGCAAGTTCCGCCCTCGCTTCGGCTACCATGTCTTCCCAGGTTTCCCCCATTTCTGCAATGGTTCCTTTGCTTCTTTCATAAAGACCAATTCCACCTTTGATGACTGACTTGACTAAGGGTTTACCAACTCCAGCGACAATCGGCAGCAGAACAGGTGCTAAAAGTACTGCACCAATTCCAGCTATAATACCGGGAGCGCCTGCATCTTCAACGAAATCAGTAATTTTAGGTGCCATATTCGATTTCCTCCTGTTAATTAAAAAATCTGGGAAAGCTTTTTAAGATACTTTTGTCGGGATAGCTATCTCATCTTGCTGATGGTAGAGTTTTTTTATCGCGACTTTTAAGTATTGGACGCAAACCGTTGACTCCGGCAACTACCGTTGAGCCATTGTTAACTACCGTTGCAGCTAAGGGATTAAGACCAAAGAGAACAGCTATTATTAATGCCGCTAGGTTAGGAACGGCAACAATACTCGTGTTTTGCCGAATCAATTGCTTGGCTTGGCGAGCGATCGCGATCGCTTCTAACAAACCATGCAAGTCATTCTGCATCAACACTAAGTCTGCTGTCTCGCGGGCTATCTCGGAACCGTTGGCAAAGGAAACGGAAACATCAGCGTAGGCTAAAGCTGGCGAATCGTTGATGCCATCGCCTACAAATGCAACTGTCTTACCTTGTTCGTGCAGTTCGCGGACAACTGTTGCTTTTTGTTCGGGAAAGGCTTCTGCGTGAGTATGGGTAGGCTGAATCCCTAGTTCAGCAGCAACAGCGCTAGCAGTTCGCTGGTTGTCGCCGGTCAGCATGTGAATTTCCACACCTTCGACCGTCGAAAGTGCTGTGATGACTTCCCGACTTTCCGGACGGAGAAGATCACTATATTTAATAATACCTTGAAGTTGACCGTTGCTAGCTACATAAATCGCTGAATCTGGAGATTTTTGCTGACCATTTAGCGCTTCCATGTCAACGCCACTGGAGCGCAAAAAGCGATCGCTTCCCACGTAAACTGTCTCTCCATCAATCAGAGCTTGCACGCCCAAACCCAATTGATAGTCCCACTTACTACGCGGCAAAATTTCCACGCTTCTTGCTTCCGCATAGCGAACAATTGCTTCTGCTACTGGATGAGTTAAACGCTGTTCGGCGGCTGCTGCCAATTCTAATACCCGTAATGTTGACGTTGCCGGATTGAGACTTTCAACACTGACAACATCCACTTCCCCCTTAGTCAGTGTCCCCGTCTTATCAAAGACAATCGTATCAACTTCTGCTAATTGTTCTAACGCTCGTCCACTACGGATGAGAATACCTCGCCGTGCAGCATAAGTTAGTGCTGCTAAAACTGTAGTTGGCACTGATACCCGAATACCAGTAGCAAAGTCTAGAGTCAAGACGCTGGCTGCTCGTGCGGGGTTACGGCTTGCGACAAATACTGCCCCACCAAGTAGCAAAGTTGGCACAACAGCTTTTTGAGCAAATTTCGTTGCATAATTCTCCATGCGGGTATCGTGGACAGGGGCTTCTTGCATTAACTTAATGCTCTGTCCGGCACGGGTATCATTGCCTACTCGTTCTGTGAGAATATAAATTCGTCCTTCCCGTACCAGCGTAGAAGCAAAAACTGGTTGTCCCTTTTTCTTTAGCACCGGCATCGATTCGCCAGTTAGCTTCTGCTCATCCAGCAGCGCTTTACCTCGCAAAATGCTACCATCAACCGGCACTTGCTCGCCAGGGTAAACGATTACTGTATCTCCACGCTGCACATCTTGAATAGGAATTTGTAGCTTTTCGCCATCGCGTTCCACCCAGACAAACTGTCCCAGAGAACTGAGTAAATCTAGAGTTTGTTGAGCAGAAGAACGAGCCGTGCGATCGCGTATATTTTCGCCCACTTCAATTAAACTGAGCATTAGCGATGGTGTGAGAAATTGACCTTGGAAGGTAGTAATAGCGATCGCCATCAAATCCAAAAAGTCAATATTCAGTTTTCGCTCTACTGTAATTCCTTCCCATGCTCGTTGGACAACGGGTAGTGTGGCAATGGCTATGGGAAGCGCTACTATTAACGGCGGGATCGGTAATCCCAAAGGTCCCCCCAGCACAGCTAAAGTAGTCGCAACAGCGGAAAGTTGTAAACCGGGCCAAGATGTCTCTTTTTCGGTTTCTGCTGAAGATGTAGAAGATTTGAGAACGACTACAACACTTGCAGCCTGAATCAAATCGTGAAGGTGCGATCGCATCTTCGCATCTGAAATACCAGATTTATAAGTAACTGCAACCGACATCGCCGCAGGCTTGACACGGACATTCTTCACCAACTTATCTGCTGCCAACAATACTTCGAGACGCTTGGCATAGTCAGCATCATAGCGTAAGCGAGGCACCCGAAACCGCAGCCTTCCCGGAGTTGTATGGACAACGCTGTAGGTAACGTTGGGAAACTGCTCGTGAGAGTGTCCATTATTGTCAACTAAAGAAACTTTTCCATTTTTTTCCACCACAGTCAATGGAGAAATTTCAGTTGAGGGTGATGGTAGTTCAAGCGTTACTTTTGCCATTAATTTTCTCTGCTACAACGTTGTTAAACTTCAATGAAAATAAGGCTCTCCGGTGAGGTAAAGAGAGCAAATTAGCCACCAATCTTACGAGATTGATTAGCTATGGAAAGTTTGGTTATTTGTCAAATTCTTGCTATCGTTGGCTAACTTATTGCTGCTACGGCATCACTAGCAGATTGAATCAGACTGGCTAAATGTGATATTGCTGCTGACAAAAAGCTTTGCATTCGCTTCTGGGAATCCCGCATCATTCCAGTTTTATAGGTGATGACAACTGATGTCGCAGCGCTATTAACTCGCTCACTCGTAACTGTAGAATCTGATTTGAGTAATGCCTCTAAGCGTTGAACATATTTTGGATCAAAGGCAATTCTAGGAACGCGAAACCGCACTCGTCCAGGAATTGCATGAGCAATGCTATAAGCTACTTTTGCAGGTTGCTTTGCTCGTTGACGAGTCTCTTGAGGATGAGTTACAGGTTGAGGGAGAGTAGATAATACCGAGTTGCTTTTAGTCTTAGAGACTGACGCGGGAGGAGAAGACAAAGAGAGTGTCGCTGATTTCTCGTTATCTGCTTGTGTTTTTGGCTTTCTATCCTGCCTATCTTCTTTTGTTACCGCAACTGGGTATGATTTAACTGAGTTTGCAGTTGCTGGCTGGATTACCACTTCTGCATTACTGGCAAACTGAATCAAACTGCAAAGGTGCGATCGCATCTCACAATCTGACATTACCCCCGACTTATAGGTAATAACAATCGATCCCGCTGTAATATTGACTTGGTAACTTGTTAGGCAATGCTCTACAGCTAGCAACGCTAGAAGGCATTGCAGGTACTTTGGATCTTCGCTAATCCGAGGTACGCAAAATCCTACTTGTCCTGGTAGTGCATAAGTAATGCTATACACTACCCTTGAAGACGGCGTTGCTGAGCAATTAATCTCGTCTGTGACTATTTGCTCTTGTTTTTTACCTTGAGGCGATACCATTTCCAACGTTAAACCAGCCATGATTTCCCTCCAGTATTCCTAAAGAATAAAACTTCGTTTAACTTTCTAAAGGTAAGTTCGCCATAATACCTAAAGAGAAAGACATCGCTGGTGGTTTTAGGTCAGCCCAGAGAGTGGATAACTCTAGAGTTGTTTGCTCTGATGTAGTTTCTGAGTTGATAAGTTCTGTTGGCTGACTAACTTTTAAAGTTGTTTGCTTTGCGGTTGTTGCTTCTGTAGGTTCAGCAGGCTGATTAACTTTCTCTTCAAGCGGTTGGGTATCTGTTGTGATAATTTGATGTGTTAGCGGATTTATCTCCAGCGCCAACTTGATCAAACTCACCCAATAAGATAAT
Source organism: uncultured bacterium (assembly GCA_964245695.1). GTDB lineage: Bacteria > Cyanobacteriota > Cyanobacteriia > Cyanobacteriales > Nostocaceae > Hassallia. Next base: position 12,424 of record CAXTNZ010000036.1, read on the forward strand.
GGAATTTCATGAGATTGATAGGCGATCGCGATCGATGCCGCATCAAAATTCACACGCACGCTTGTAACTTGAGTATCAGTTTTCAGTAGCCTCTCAAGTCGCCGCCCATAAGCGCGATCCTCGGCGATTTTAGGCACATGCAATCGAATACGTCCGGGAATTGCATGGACTACTCTGTATGCCATCTTTGCAGGTGCTGTCACCTCGCTAGCCTGTTCAACATAATTTGTTGAACTTTCCTGTTTGATAGTATTGCCCTCTACTTTTGATAATTCAGCTTCGGGGGTTCTATCATCTTTTATGTCAGAACTCGTATGAGAATTATTGCTTTTTTCTGATGTCGAAAGTTGAGACCCAATAAAACCAATTACGCCACGAGTTGCATCCGCCGCCATCATGTAAACTGGAATCGATATCCAGCCGTTGATTGCCAACCCTCGTGTTACCGCTAAGCCTGTCATCATGGGAATTAAGGAAATGCCCTGCTCTTTCCAAAAAGATAGCGATTTCCAAGCTGCAAAGGGATCTGTTTTGCTAGCTGACTCAGGCGAAGCTTGCGGCTTTTGAATCTCTAAATTTGGTAAAAACGCCAAAAGTTCCGGCAATGACAGCTTATTTTCCGCAAAATTCACCACAAAACTGCCTGTTTGCTGATTTACGGAAACTTCCCTCACTCCATCTAAGGAGCGTAAATCTTCGGCAATTGTGTCTAGTATCGAGTTAAGACTACTGTCAGTAACGCGGAGTCGCACGCGCCCATTGGTTGCATGAACTATTTGCAAACCACCTGAGGGGTGTTGCACCGTTGACTGTGCCACAGCTTTGCTTGTACTCTGATTAACTTCATCGCTTTGTTGTTGAGCAGAGATTAAGTCAGGAGATATTTTCGGCTGCGGACTTAATCTTTCGCGATTACTGATAGTTTTAGTCATTTACCCGATTACCCGATAGCTAAATCAAGCCAATAGGTTAACAATAGATTAAATCTAACGTATATTTTGGGTTAAATCTATCTCTTCCGGATTATTTTTTATAAAAAATTATTAACGATTCGTTGTTGATACTCTTGCTCGGTAACTATGTCGAAAGTACTATCTAGTCTGTCTACAAAAACGATACCATCGAGGTGGTCGTATTCATGTTGAAAAATCCGCGCGACAAAATCGTTGAATTCTTTTTTCTGCAACTTACCATTGCGGTCAGTGTATTCTACTTCTATCGCCTGATATCTAGGAACTAATCCCCTAATTCCGGGAATACTCAAACAACCTTCCCAACCTTTTTCAATTTCGGTTGAATGAGCCATTATTTTAGGATTTATCATAGCTGTTGGTTCCATGTCCGGGGCGTTGGGATAACGGGGATTAGGACGGGACGCAACAATAAATAAACGCTGTTGTTCTGCTACTTGAGGCGCAGCAATTCCCACACCGTTAGCCTGAGCAACTGTTGCCATTAAATCTTCAATTAATTTTTGGATACGCTCGTCTTGGATATTATTAACCAAGGCAGCTTTTTGACGTAGTATCGGATTGCCTAATTGAATGATTGTTAGTAGTTCACCCATAAATCTAACTCCTGTGGATAATAGCTAATATATATTAGCTATTATCTATTTTAGTAAAATTAACCTTCACGTCGAGCGGGCAATGGTGCTGGTCTAACTGCTACTTGTGCAGTTTGTCCATTGCGTTCCAATTGTATTTGTAACGGGCTACCTATTGGGCTATTTTCCACGATTTTTTGCACTTCTTCATTTTTGGCAACAGGTTTGTTATTAATACTAATAATCACATCACCTGCTCGTAATCCGGCTGTAGCAGCTGGCGAACCACGAACAATGCCCCGAATGAAGACTCCTTTATCTGCTGCTATTTTCAACTGACCGTCAGAAGCATTATTGAGTGCTTTCTTAAGTTCCGGGGTCAGCGTTACCATTGCGACACCCAAATAAGGATGATCCACCTTACCTTTAGCAATTAATTGCTCGGCAATTCGTTGCGCCGTGTTGATGGGGGTAGCAAATCCCAAACCTTGAGCGCCACGCAGAATCGCTGTATTCATACCAATCACCTGACCTTGAGCATTTAGCAGCGGTCCGCCAGAGTTACCGGGGTTAATAGCAGCATCTGTTTGAATATAATCAACGCGCTTGTCACCAGCACCGATGTCACTGCCAGAACGATCTGTAGCACTGATAATGCCAGAAGTTACCGTATTATTCAAACCTAAAGGATTGCCGATCGCAATTACCGCTTCTCCTGGTTGCAACGTCTCTGAGTTCCCCAGAGCAATAGTAGGCAGGTTATTTGCGTCAATTTTGATCACCGCAACGTCAGTTACCCGGTCTTCACCCAGCACTTTGCCGTTAAAAATCCGACCATCTTTCAATGTTACCTTCACAGTGTCAGCTCCATCCACCACATGGGCATTAGTCAAAATTTGACCTGCGGAGTTGATAATAAATCCAGAGCCGCTACCCTGTTCTACCCGTTGTTGAGGCTGTGATGACTGGTCTCCAAAAAACCGCCGCAAAAATGGATCGTTCAACTCATCTGGTGTCCGAGAAGTTACGGTTCTAGTAGAATCAATCCGAACTACCGCCGGTCCGACTTTTTGCACAACTGCTACCACAAAGTTAGGATTTCCGGAAGTGGCGATAATTGGCGGGGGAACAATTGCTGGATTGGGATCGTTTGTCTTTTGGGGTTGAGCCTGAGCCTGAGAATCAGTTCTTTGACTTCCAAGGGTATTGGTAGGTAAAGAGCAGCTCCCTAGGGAAACCGCTGTCCCACTTAGTAGCATTAACAGAATACTAGTTGCTGCCCATCGTTTAGGCAAACCCCTGGTATCAATTTCCGGTGGCTGAGAGTCATGGTCTGTTATCTTCATGTGTTTTTGCAACTCCTTTGTGAGTCTATGGGTGGTAAAATCTTGGCTACAGGGGATATTCCCAGAATAATTACAACTTAAAAGCTTGTTCCCGGTCTAGAGCATCTGAATGCTAAATTGGTGCTTGCTTATATCTTCTATTGTGACGATTAGCAGCAAAGGTGGTGAGGTGTGGAAATTCCCATAGAAACTCTGTGGACTCTAGTATTGGAACGCTTACAGCTAAAATTATCTCGTCCCACCTTTGAAACTTGGATTAAAACTGCTAGTGCAGAGCGTTTAGAAAATAATTGCTTGGTGATACTTACTCCTAACCCGTTTGCGCGTAATTGGTTACAAAAGTATTACATAAAAACAATCGCTCATGTAGTACAAGATATTCTTGGTCATCCTGTAGAAATTTACCTTACCGTTACTCAAGGTGATGAAGTTTCTCCTTTGAATGAAGGAGAGATTCCTTTGGGAGTTCCTGTGCAAAATAATATTTTAGAAAATGTTCCCAAAAGCAAAACGAGAACTACTGAATTAAACCATAAATATGTATTTTCCCGGTTTGTAGTAGGTGCAAATAATCGGATGGCTCACGCTGCTGCATTAGCAGTTGCTGAATCTCCGGGAAGGGAATTTAATCCCTTATTTTTATGCGGTGGTGTGGGATTAGGGAAAACTCACTTAATGCAAGCTATTGGTCACTATCGCTGGCAAATTTGTTCGGATTCTAAAATATTTTACGTTTCTAGCGAACAGTTTACTAATGATTTAATTACTGCAATCCGCAATGATAGTATGCAAAATTTTCGGGAACATTACCGAGCAGCCGATATACTGTTAGTAGATGATATTCAGTTTATCGAGGGTAAGGAATACACTCAAGAAGAATTTTTTCATACTTTTAATACTTTGCATGAAGCTGGCAAGCAAGTTGTTATAGCTTCCGACCGTCCTCCCAACCAAATTTCTCGCTTACAAGAACGTCTTTGTTCTCGTTTTTCTATGGGTTTAATTGCCGATATCCAAGCGCCGAATTTAGAAACGAGAATGGCAATATTACAAAAAAAAGCGGAGTATGAAAATATTCCGTTGCCTAAAGATGTAATTGAATATATAGCTTTCAATTACACTGCTAATATTCGTGAGTTGGAAGGAGCGTTAATTCGGGCAGTAGCGTATATTTCTATTTGGGGTTTACCGATGACTGTGGAAAATATAGCACAAGTTTTAGAGCCAAAAACTGAAAAAATGCCAGCTACCCCGGAGGCAATTTTGTCAGTAGTCGCTGAGGCTTTAAATGTCTCGATTGAAGACCTTAAAGGTAACTCGCGACGACGGGAAATTAGCTGGGCGCGTCAAATTGGAATGTATCTAATGCGGCAGCATACAGATTTGAGTTTGCCGAGAATCGGAGAAGAATTTGGTGGCAAAGACCACACAACTGTAATGTATAGTTGCGACAAAATTACCCAACTACAGGAAAAAGATAAAAATGTGGCACAAACTTTGCGTCAACTCAGCGATCGCATAAATATGACTAGTCGTTCCCAAAAATCATCCTGAAAACTAATTCTTCGTTTTCCACAACTAATCACTAGCAATTAAGCAAAAATATTAAGCAAAGTCTAAAAATAGATTAAAAATAAATTATTTTCGGGTTAATTTCCGATTTTTGGGGATAAATCTGGAAAAAACTGTGGAAAACTTGGTATTATGCCGATAAAGCTTAATTAAGTATAATTACTCTGTGGAAAAAAAAGAGGGTTTTTCCACAAGTTTTTCCACAGGTAATAAATTGCGGAACTATCAATTAAGGAGAAGTATCAAAACTTTTCCACATTTTCCACAGCCACGATTAGTAAATTGAATTTCTCTTTCACAAAACGCGCTAACCAGACGAGCGATCGCGCTTTTTTGCCAAACCTGTGATTAGCTACACAGTCACATTCTTCGCAACAATGATGCTAGCATATTTCTTCACTCTTGTTGACCTGACCATGAAATTAGTTTGCTCCCAAAGCGACCTCAGTACCAACCTCTCACTCGTTAGCCGTGCAGTTCCATCACGTCCAACTCATCCGGTACTTGCCAACGTGCTACTACAAGCGGATGCTCAAACTAACTCTGTAAGTTTAACAGCTTTTGATCTCAGCTTGGGTATCCGTACCAGCTTTAAGGCTGAAGTAATGATCGGAGGAGCGATCGCACTTCCTGCTAGACTACTGGTAGATATCACCTCCCGCTTGCCTGAGGGAGAAATCACCTTAGAAGATGAATCCGCAAGTGTTGCCGAAACGCCAGGAGGCGAAGGTATAATTGTTACACTCACACCCCGGAGTGGGCGATATCAGCTAAGAGCAATGGGAGCTGAAGAGTTTCCTGAACTACCCGTAATCGAAAATATCGAAGCAATTCATATCAGCGCTGCCGCATTAATTGAAGGATTGCGCGGTTCATTGTTTGCTACAAGTGGTGATGAAACTAAGCAAGTGCTTACCGGAGTGCATTTAACAGTTAAACAAGACGCGCTGGAATTTGCAGCTACCGATGGACATCGTTTAGCAGTTGTAGAAACAGTCAACGAAAGTCCTGTTGCTAGTGGTGAAAATCAACTAGAGGTGACAGTACCAAATAGAGCAATGCGGGAACTAGAGCGGATGTTGGCTCATAGTTCCGCATCTGAAGAACCTGTAGCTTTATACTTCGATCAAGGTCAAGTTGTATTTCAATGGCAAAATCAACGCCTGACTAGCCGAATTTTAGAAGGACAATATCCCGCTTATCGATTACTTATTCCCCGCCAATTTGAGCGACAAGTAACGCTAGAGCGGCGACTATTAGTTAGTACTCTAGAGCGAATTGCTGTATTGGCAGATCAAAAAAATAATATTGTGAAAATCAGCATGGACGGCGACGCAGGGGAAATTACCTTATCTGTAGAATCTCAAGATGTGGGTAGCGCTGTTGAGTCAATGCCGGCGCAAATATCAGGGGAAGATATAGATATTGCCTTTAACGTTAAATATTTAATGGAAGGCTTAAAAGCGTTACCATCTCAAGAAATTCAAATGCAGCTAAATGGAAATCTCACTCCAGTGATTTTTACACCACTGAGCGGTTTGAAGATGACTTATTTAGCTATGCCGGTGCAACTGAGGAATTAAAAGTGCTGAATACGTGTCATCGGGATTTGAATCCAAAATTCCGTACCAGAGTCAGGTAGCGAATTACATTTGAAGACACCACAGTGCTTGTGTACCACAATTTGGTAACTAATTGATAGACCTAAGCCAGTACCCTTTCCCACTGGCTTGGTGGTAAAAAACAAGTCAAATATTCGCTTCTTGATGTCTTCGGGCATTCCGCAACCATTATCGGCGATGCGAATCACGACTTGATGATTGTTTATAACTTCGGTACTAATGCGAATTTGGGGATGATCGGTTATTTGTCCAGGGTTTTTTTCCCATGACTCTTCTAAAGCATCTATCGCATTGCTCAAAACATTCATAAACACCTGATTTAATTGTCCGGCATAGCATTCTACTAAGGGTAGGTTGTCGTACTCTTTAACTACCTCAACACCCCGACTGTTTGGCGTTGCTTTCAAACGATGCTGTAAAATGAGTAACGTGCTATCAATACCTTGGTGAATGTCAACTGGCTTTATCTCAGCTTCGTCAAGCCTGGAGAAATTCCGTAAAGACAAAACAATCTCACAGATGCGATCGCTTCCTACTTTCAACGACGACAATATTCTCGGCAAATCTTCGGCAATAAATTCTAAATCTATAACTTTCGCCAGATCGCAAATCTCACGGCTGGGGTTCGGATACTGCTGCTGATAAAGAGCTAGCATACTAAGTAAATCATTAGCGTATTCAGAGACAGGGCTGAGGTTGCCATAGATAAAGTTTATCGGGTTGTTAATTTCGTGTGCCACACCAGCAACCAATTGTCCTAAACTGGACATTTTCTCGGTTTGGATTAATTGGGTTTGAGTTTGTTGTAATTCTTCTAGCGCTTGAGCGAGTTGTTCTGCTTGATGCTTCGTTTGGGCAAGCAACTCAGCTTGCTGGAGCGCTACCCCAAGCTGCACCCCAATCTGAGCCAAAAATTTGATTTCCGAAGCTTCCCAGTGGCGGGGTGCAGAATTTTGATAAGCTGCCAGCAAACCCCAGAGTTGTTGCCCGATGAAGATGGGAGCGAGCGCATACGCTTTTGCCTGAAATTGCTCTAGAAGAGCAACGTGACAGTCAGAATGACCAACTTGATAGATGTCGTTTACTGCAAATGTTTGATTGTGGCGATACCTTCCACCTTGGGTTTCCTGCAAGTAAGTATCTTCCCAAACCATGTCTATCTGGGAACTGATTAATTTGACCCAATCCTCACCAACAAACTCGGCGACAAACTGACCACTCCAATCAGCGTTAAAGCGATAGACTGCAACTCGATCCGTTTGTAGTGATTGACAAACTACTTGGGTAGTCGTTTGAAATATCGCATCCAAGCTGAGAGATTCCCGAATCTTGGCAACTACTTCAAACAATACCTGTTGCTGTTGAGTTGTCCGTCGCAGTTCAACGGTGCGCTTTTTAACTTGATTTTCTAAGTCGGTATTAAAGGCTTGTACCTGTTGGTATAGTTCATACTGCTGACATGCCGACGCAAAATGTTTACCGATTTCTTCAGCCAGTTCAATCTCTTCAAACGTCCATTTCCGAGCCTGTGCCGTTTTAAATTCACGCCAAATATCAAATGATACACGCGGGTAGAGTTGCCGCTTGTCGCCATCACATTGACCAGCCCACAGAGTTTCTGTGTCTATTTCATCTCGGAAAATACTTAAATAGCCGAGTAATTGCTGACGATAATAAAGCGGAATCATCAAGATGCTGCGAATTTTGGTTGGTTGAAAAGCCGGTTGTAAATTTCGTAAATTTTGAGTTTGATATATATCTGAAATAGCCCAAACATCATAATTACCAGATTTGTAGTGTTCCTGCCAGACGCTATACTGCTCCATCAATGGATATATTGTTTGTTCTGGTATTGCAGGTTGCTTTCCACTAATAAAAAGTTTGACAGCATCGCTTCCTGGTATCAAACATTCCGCGAAACTTCTGAAGCTGCGATTTTGATAATTAAAAGCTTCATTTCTAATACAAAGCCTGCCACCAGAACCGCCAAAAGCAGCAATAGCTGCTTCTAAAGCTGGCTGTAATACAATCTTAGGCAGTGAATGCAATAAAGTAGCAATGCGGCTAACGATCGCTTCTCGTTCAGCTTTTTCACGGGCTTGAGTCAAAAGAGTACTGTGGGCGATCGCTACTGAAAGCTGATCTACCACAATCTGTAGCACTTCCAGTTCATCTTTGCCAACAGAACGCGGTTGCGAGTGGTGAGATACCAACAGTCCCCAGAGTTTTTCCTCTTCCAGAATCGGCACTACCAGAGATGACTGTACACCCATTGCCGTCAAATATTCAACATGACAGGGGTCTACAGGACGATGACTAAAATCCTCAGATATAATTTCTTTGGTTTGGGCGTCACACACATGACTTTGACCAATTTTGCGCTCGTTCACATTTACAAGCGATCGCACTCGTGATTTAATAAATAATTCCCGCGCATGAGGCGGAATGTCATCGGCGGGAAAATTAAGCCCTAACAAAGATGGTAAGGAGCGATCGTTTATAGATTCAGCAATGACCTGACCGCTACTATCCACATTAAATTTATAAATCATCACTCGATCTGTGCCGAGAAACGAACGCACCTCCCCCACTGTCGCTATGAGAATATCTTGCAGTTCTAGCGTCAGATGGATACGGTTTGTTATGCAACGCAGCAAATTTTCTTGATTTCGACTTACCCGCAAGTCTTGTTCTGTGCTTGAGGTCATTGCTTTTAGTAAAATTATTAAGATAATTACTAGAAAATATAATTATTGTGTTATTTCATAACTAATTTAGTCATCAGCAAAATCACTGATTATATTTACATAAATATTGAAAATTGCTAATATCCACAAGACAAAAGCCTATTAATTATTAGATATCATGATTCATTGTTTATTGTTTACTTTCAGCAAGAAGTAAGGACATAACATTGTTGTGCCCCTATAAAAAACCTATATTTTATTGTATTTTATTTAAGACTTATCTACTTTTATTACCTTGCAATCATCTATTCGTTAGTGGAGTTAGAAGTTAAAATAAAGCAAAAAAATCAATAATTCTAATTCCTAACTCCTAACTTTGTACAGACGCGAGGAACATCGCGTCTCTACCTAGCTAATTTTTGCAGCGTCAGCAAAGCGAATTTTGAGATAATCATCTTCCATCTTTGCGCCAGATGGTTGCAATGCTGCCAAAGCTTGCGGCAATACTAAATTACGGCGGTGATTACCAATTGTGATGTTTAATTCGTCTCCACTTTTACTAAGTTGAACCTGGTTTTTGGGAATTCCAGGTAAATAAAGTTCCAAACTGTATTGGTTATTATCTTGCACTACTCTGATTGTCGTTTCTTTGTAATAAACTTGAGTGGGATCTTCATCTTTGTAAAGCGTTTCCTTCAATCTTTCTAACGCTGCTAAACCGCAAAGTTCCTCAGAAAAAAGCGGTGCTTCTTTCACAGGCAGAGGAAGAAAGTTGTCATGAATTTCTTGGCGATATTGTTCCTGATTTTCTTTCCAACGTTTAAAAAATGGGTCTTGTACTTCTTCGGGAATGATGCGATTGGCTATGATTAAATCCGTTGCCACGTTATACAAACTGAGATAAGCATGAGCGCGGAGAGACTCTTTAATCACCATCTTTTCTGGGTTGGTGACAAGACGTACTGAGGTTTGAGTATTGTCTGTTAAGACTTTTTCCAAAGCCTCAATTTGCTCATAAAATTCATAAGGCGCATCCATTACCTCTTTATCTGGCAAAGAAAAACCAGCAATCGGTCTAAAAAAAGGTTCAACTAAAGGTCTAAGTGCTACAGATATGTTTTGAAACGGTTTATAAAAACGGCGCATATACCAGCCACTGATTTCTGGTAAACTCAAAAGTCGCAATGCAGTACCGGTGGGGGCTGAGTCAATAATCAAGACATCATACTCGCCTTCGTCGTAGTGGCGTTTCATCCTTACCAAGCCGAAAATCTCATCCATGCCTGGTAAAATTGCCAATTCTTCCGCCTGTACTCCGTCTAAACCCCGCGCCTGCAAAACTTGAGTTATGTAGCGTTTGACAGCACCCCAGTTTCCCTCTAGTTCTAGCAGCGCATCGAGTTCCGCACCCCACAAATTTGGGCGAATTTGTCGCGGTGCATGTTCTAGTTCTAAATCAAAACTGTCTGCCAAGGAGTGGGCGGGATCTGTACTCAAAACAAGTGTGCGATAGCCTAGTTCCGCACAACGGAGTCCAGTAGCGGCAGCAACGGAAGTTTTTCCCACGCCGCCTTTACCTGTCATCAAAATTACACGCATCGATGATTCTGTCCTAGCTGAGGATTTTTTACATTTATTTACATTATCGACTTTTTAAGGGAAAGAAATGCTGCTTCAGCACGTCCAGGCGTGAACAATTCCAATAATCTATATGAGAAGCAATCAAGCTATCAGAGTTGAGGCGTAACTGACTCCAGCCAGGGATAGAGATGTGTGGTTTCCAAGGGAGGGGAGTATTCCAGTTAAGTGTCCACTTCATTTTAATTGTGTCTCCCTCTCGTTGAATCTCGTGTAAATCCATTTTCGGATTTAAAAAGAAAGTCTCGATGAATTTAATCATCAGCTTGTATAGCTTAACGCCACGAAATTTGTTAAGCGGGTCTTGAAAATAAACGTCTTCAGCGTAAAGGCTGTAAGTTTGATTAGCGGGAAATCTTTGATAGTCTTCTTTGAGAATTTGAATGATATCCATAATGACTCATCTGTTGCACATTAAAAATGCTTGCGACAATTTAGGAAAACTCTGAATGAGTGAATTTTGAATGAGCGAATGAGTGAATTGATTATGGTTCTACTTCATTCCAGAAGCGTTCTAATTGACGTTGCCAAGCAGCTATCACTTCTGCTTGCGCTTCTGGAGTTTGTTCGATTTCACCTAACAATCCTTCAGCGTAAAAGCGTTCTAAATTTTGCATAGTCGCTTGCTGGGATTGTCCTTGCTGTTTTGCAGCTATAATAATTTGCCGAATGCGGCTTTCAATTAGCCGATTGAAGACATCGTCTAAACCAGCTTGATATAAAGATCCAAGTCGAGCGATCGCACTTACCAAATCAGCACTCACCAAAGTGCTACTATTGTGTTGAAATACTCCCCACACTACCCCTTCATACACTGCGTAGCGTACTTCCTGAGTGTCATCAAAATTCGCTTCTAGCAACTGTTCTAACAACGGTTGAGCCTCTTGTACTGGCACAATCGGCAGCAAAACTCGCACCCATGTATTATCTTCGCTAAGCAGCACCAATAGCCGAAAACCAGAGGTTTCTACTTGCCAAGATCCCGGCGCGATCGCTTTAACAGGTGCTTCACCAAATAATTCTGTCAGCGTTACTGCTATTTCTTCCAATTTCATAGTTTTTTCTCAGCTTTAGCCTCTAGGGTAGCGTTTTGCGGTAACACAGGCGATCGCCTACTATCTGCCTAAAGGCTAAAAAACCATGAAAATCTATCCATCAGTCTGCTGTACTGTCTGCTGAACTACTTCCAAAGGTAAATCTAGCAATTGAGCGCTCGCATCCAAACTCAACCCAAACTCTATCATTTGCGGTATTGTTTCTAACTTGTTTTGCTGCTTACCTTGTTCTAAGCCTTGCTGTTTACCTTCTTCTAAGGCTTCCTGATAAACTTTAGTTTGTTTCAACTCACTTAAACCTAACATTGCTTCAATTTCCTCGCGGCTCTTCTGTGGTAATTTATAGACAATAATTGTCTCAATTAAGTTGATGAGGTCACGCTTACTAACTTCATCAGTTAACTGTTGTTTTGCTTGGTCGATTAAACGTCTTGCTAGTTGTGGTGCTGTTTCCTCAGCCTCAATAACAAGCTTAACAACACCAACGCCAAGGGAGGTTTCTGCAACTTCTCCTAACTCATCTAAATAAATGCGTCTTACTCGATTTATAGCTAAGATTTCCGTGAATTGTGAGGTTTGTTGCCTTTCTATACCGCGAGTAGGATAAATAACCACAACTTGCCAAGGTGATAAAGGTTTGTATTGCCGCAAGTAGAGGAATAATTCGGCAAACAAGCGGTAATATAGATCCTCGTCGGGTTGAAACTGAACTTCAACCACATAGAAGGGTTTTTCTGGCTCGTTGGTCGTTGGTAAAAATAAACCATCGATGCGAAAGGCAAGTTGTTTAACTTCGCAAGAGGTGAATTCATAGCCAATTGCTTCCGCTGGTGATTTGTTAATTAGTTCAAAGAAGATGCTCGGAAATGCCTGAAATAGGCTATAGAAAATGCTGTCTGTTTTCACTGTGATTTAGCGTACCGAAAGCTGCCCAATCTCGGCTACCGCATCAATGATACAGAAGGCGATCGCTTTATTTTTTATAAATTAAAAATACTGAACCAATAGGTCCTGGGTTTTCTACATATATTTTGTTATTGTAATACAACCCTGGAGACATCCCGCCATCAAATAACATTCCTTCTTGGATTTTACCTAAACAATTATTTTTGGCAATTCCCTCAAGAACATCATCAAAATTATCTGGAAGCAACTCTTGATTAACTTCAGATAAACTAATATCTGAATTAGCTTTTGAATCATTAACTAGTAGAATTACATAACCTTTAGAAGTTGTAGCTACTAAAGAGCGATTAGTAGCCTGCTTACAAGCAAATTCTCCTAAATCTTGGCAAATATCTTTAAATTGACCCTGACGATAGAATCTGCCATTACCTCCGACTAAATTGTAATTGAGAATATCATTTTTTCTTCTTCCAGCTTGGATTGTAGCCGTTCGGTTTTTCGGTTCACCTCCTGATATTCCAAAAGAAGAACGCTTATTTTTAAAGATTCCTGAATACTCTATTCCACGAGAAATATTCAAACCTTGTGGTTTATTATCAGTTTCTATATAGTCAGCGTTAATTGCAGCGATGGGTATTTTTCCGTTTAATTTGGCATTCTCGTTAGCGATTATTTCATGAAACTGTGTTGGTACATATTCTTTTAGCAATTTACCTTTATCACCTTTGGCGTAAAGATTATGAGCTAAACCGACATTAACTTTAAAATCTAATTCTTCAGATTTAGGATTAAAAATAATTACATGATTGATACCTTTTGAGTCTTTATCACCTTGATTATTAGTTTTTAAGAATTCAAGGCTAAATTTTGCATCATCACCAAAGCAAGTTTTAGCAGCTTCAACTGCTGAATTGCGTTCCAAATTTTTACAACTAGATAAGCAGGCGATCGCTACTACAAAAATAGATAATAAAATTCGTATTTTCATTGACATATTAATAAAGCAACTTTTTACATAGCGCCCAAACGCTATCACAATTTTCTCAAAAAAAATAGACTTATTGCCTAAATATTGTTTTGTTTCACGCAAAGACGCTCCAGACGCCAAGAAGAACATCAAGAAGAGGAATGAGTGCAAGAAGTCTAATAATTATTTTTTATTTTTAATTAGCGATGTAATAGTATTCAGATTTATCGCATTCGATAAATCTGAACTTTCGTTCTACAGTAAACCCAAATCTTTCAGGCTACGTCGTGTAATTTCAATTCGAGCAGGTGCGTCTGTTAGTTTATTCATGTCAATGGTAGTTGCGAAGAAATAGACATTTTTCTTCTGCTCTAAATAGCCGACAAACCAACCCAATTCTGGTTTAGTGCTGTTTAACCATCCAGTCTTTCCCCGGAGTGTATAATCTGGTGTCTGTTCTCGCACCATGATGTCTTTAACTAAATCCATTGTCCGTTGCGAGAAGGGCAGCTTGTTTCGATATAATCTTTGTAAGAACTCAATCTGTGATGCCGGCGTAATTTTCAATGGTCCCTGCAACCAAAAGCGATCGATATCTTCAACGGTGCCAATCTGACGGTTGCCATAACCTACTTTATCGATAAATTGCTGCATCCGCTCATGTCCGGCTCGACGTGCGAGAACTTGATAAAACCAGACAGTTGAATCTTTGAAGGCTTGACGCAAATTTGTATCGTGATTCCAAACATCGGGATCTCGGTGAATTCCATCCCAGGTGAGGATAGCCACATCATTCGGCATAATACCAGTTTCTAATGCCACCATTGCATTAAAAATTTTGAACGTCGAAGCGGGAGTCATTGCAGTTGCGTTGCGTTGAGGATTGTGTTCATAGGTTCGGTTTTTGTTTAGGTCGTAAATTAAGATCGATCCTGAGAGTCCAAATTCTTTGAAATGTCGTCCAAAATCTGGCGCTTGAGCCGCAACCACCGTTGCTGGATCTTGAGAGGTCGAATTATCTTGAGCCAGAACACGCACCCCGAAGCTCATCGCGATTAACAAGGTGATACATCCAACAACTGTAAAAATAATAAAGCGCGATCGCCACACACGAAGCAGCATTTTTTCTACTCACGAATATTAACAAGCAGGAAATAATACACCGTCATTTAGCTCATTTCCGGATAGCAATGAGCGGCAATATTATCCTGACTTACGCAAAAACTCTCTCTAACCTATGAATCTTGGTGTACGACCAGCGCCCTTGGCGGTAGCCTACGGCAAGCCGCTCCGCGTCTACGTTTTTCCATGACCTTGCGTAAGTCCTAATTATGATGAAAGCAAAAAATACCAATTGAAAATAAAAACCCCCGCTATAGTAATGCTTTAGCGGGGGAAAAGTTTATATGTCGATTTTAGTTAATCCAAAATCCAAAATTAAGAGAACCACTCGACAACAGCTTCTTCTTTGGTGTTGGTATTGCGAGATGGTGTCTCACGATTAAACTTCATTTGAATTGACCGTGTTTGCTCACCATCAACAGCAACAGCCTTAATCGGATAGTCAATTAAACCATCCTGGAAGGACATCTGGAAGCGGAATGTGCCATCTGGATTAAGCTTAATCGGACGACCGCCAATTGTTACAGTAGCATCGGGTTCGGTTGCACCGTAAACAATCAACTCAGCATCCGCAATTAACCAGAACTGACGCGGACGCATCGGCACGTCTCCAGAGAAGCCAGCACCGGACATTCCCACACCAGACATAGTTAAACCAGATGCGGTGGGAACTGCCCACATACCTACACCAGAGGGGAATACGTAGGAACTGATGGCTTGTTCGTGGATGGAAGTTTGATGCATCGAGCCAAATATAGAACCAGCAACCCGCATTGCTTCGGTAGATTCAGCCATGCCAAAGATTTGGTCATAGATGGGATTGCTACCGTTGGCGTTACCGTAAGCGTTACCGTATGCGGTTGTTTCGGCAATTTTCTTGGCTGGGGGAACCAGTTCGTATTGAGTTTTGCCAGCCAAATCTTCTTCAAAGTTCACTGTGATGAAAATGTCTTCAATCCAATCAGAAGGATAAACGGGAGGAATGTGTACTCGTGCAGAACGAGCCAGTATCAGCCAGCGACCATCAGCGCAACGATAACCGATGTCAAGCACATAATCGCGATCGCTCACCGGCACCGGTAAATACCATTCCCGCGCTAATTCATCAGAAGGATATTCTTGAATGCTGTGGGGGCTTTGGTATTCAATATTGATGTCGGTAACATCATAAATCCGTAGTGCCAGCTGTTGTCCACCCTGCCGGCGCAGTTCTTCTTTGTGTTCGTTGGAAACATCCCAGTAAGTATAAGCCCACTGCGGATCTCGCGGCATCAGCACAATCCGGCTTTCACCGTAACCAGCTGGCAAATCGGCGAGTCCTTCATCAACATCTGCCAATGAGCCACCATTACGATCTATTTGACCTAATTCAAACTTTGCTGCTTCCACGGTTTCTTGTGCCTCCGGTGAACGAGATGGGGTGAGCGAAACTTTACTGCGCTGAACTTCTTGAATCGCTGCCAACAATTGCGATTTACGCATTCGGCTATAGCGAGAGATACTATATTCGCTAGCAACTCTACGTAGTTGCCTTAGTGTCATCTCTTCTAGCGGTGGGCGTTCTTTTGCCATGATTTTGGCCTCCAGTAGTTTAAAAGGTAAATGATTTCCCCTGGTTAAAGAGTGGTCTAATAAATGCCATCTAATCCAGATGAATTTCTTATTCCTCACTCCTGGTTTTGCCCAGTTTTGAAGTTTTTTTACTTTGTTTTTAAATTGAAGGTCACTCTCTTTGAATTCCCTTTCATGCCATCAGCATTTCTTTGGAATCTGAGAAGTCCCTTTGTTAATGAATATTAACTAATAAACCTATGCAGGGATCAAGGGGTCTCAAGACCCGTTTTTGTCTTTTTCACGAATTTATCAGCATTTTGGGGATCAATATGTCATGATTCCATGATATATGTGCCAATTCGCCCATTTTTTAACCCAAAACCAAAAGCATAATGTCATGATTTAATCACATTAGGTTTTAGCGAAGTCCTAAAACTACATCCGCATATAACTATTCATAGATAGTTGCTTCCATAAATCTCTTTATCTGCACGCTACTGTGCGCGGAGTAGCGGGAAACCCGTCCAACGCACTGCCTCGTCCATCCGCGTTCATCTGCGGTTCAAAATCAAATCAGCCAAAAACCACAATCCACACAGGAAGTACAAGAAGTAACAACAGTGTGGATAGCATGATACTGCTAGCAATTAAATCGCGATCAAGGTTGTACTCCTCGGCTAAAATCAAACCAGCAAAAGCCGATGGCATTCCAGACATCAAGACCATTGCTAAACGCCGATCGCCTGATAATCCTAGTAACAAAGTTGTTGCCAAGCCGACGAGTAAGGGTATGATGACAACTCTGATAACAGCAGGGATAATTGCAAGTTGAAAACTATTCCATTTTTTCAGTTGAGCTAAGCGGATACCAATTAGCAGAAAAGCGCAGGCGATAACGATGTTAATAGACCCTTGAAGTCCTGATTCAATTAATAAAGGCAGTTGCACTTTTTGAGTGAGAGTGCCAATAATAAAAGCCCATAAAGGAGGAACAGTCAAGACATCACGCAATTGCCTCAAAAAACGATTTTGCTGTGTTGAATGACTGTAGTAGCTGGCAATTAAAACTCCTAAGCCAAAGGGACCAATGACATTGTGGGTGATACTAAAAATTACAGCCCAATTGAGAGCATCAGAGTTGATTAAAAAGGGAGCGATCGCCAACCCAACAAAACCTGTATTACCCAAAACAGCAGCAATCAAAAAACTGCCTTGACTGGGGGAGTCAAGGCGATCGCGCTCAAGGGATTCGTCTAAATCTGGCTTTGATTTGACGTATAAAAACTGCTGACAACCCCATAAAACAACTAACGCCACCAGCAAACCCAGCAACACCGCCCCCACAGTAATTATTACTGCTAGTAAAGGTATGCCCATCCCCGTAAATTCACCTTGATTACCTTGTCGAGCCAGTGCCAACAATTCCAAAGGCACACCCACCCAGTAAAGACCACGACCTAAAAGACGTGGAAACCATTGAGGTAGGAACCTAAAGATTAACAGCCCCAGACTCGTCCATAGAATCAGGGGTGTATATGCATGAAAAAGAGTTTCTGCCATAAATAAACTATAAAAATTAACAAATAAGCATGATAAAAAGATTGGTGACTGGCGAATAGGTAACAATCATAATTAAAGGGTAAATAATCATACGAATTACCCATTAGCAATTACCAATTACCAATTACCAATTACCAATTACCAATTTTTTATCCCAAGTAAATCATAGTTAAAATTACAAAATCAAGACGAGGGGTTGAAAGCCCCTGAGTATATGTCTGGCTATACCACTTTTGACTATGCCCCAAAGATAAAATCTTTGGAAAGATAACTAGAAAAAGCAATTAGGACGTGGTTTTAACTCTTATTTATTGCAACACTTTGAATTTCTGTCCTTTTAAGATGGCAGGGATCAAAAATTTCCACTTATCTTATTGAGAACTGCCATATCCCGGATGCGCCACTCACCGTCAACACGCATCAAAGCATACCTGACTCGCACTTTTTCGTTATAAGACTTTTGCTGATTAATCTGACCATTATCATAAAACTCTGCGGCTTCAGCCACAGTAGCTTCTACCGCGCCATGATTTGGGTCAGTTTCAGTCGTCTTTACAGAATCCACCTTCAGGCTGTGGTTATACTTCCGATAGCGGTTTTCTACCTTATCCTGCTGGGCAATTCCCTTCCATTGAGACAGAGCTGAACCTGTTAAAATCTGGTCTAAACCACCAATATCATGGTTAACTCCCAAAGCGGTGGCTTTGGTAGATAGCCAAGTCTGAATCACTTGCTCTGCTGTGGCTTCTGTCAAAAGTCCGGCTGGCGACTGTGGTTTGCTGTCCGGGTCAGGAATGGGTATTGGTGGTTGATCAAGTTGTACAATCAACTGTTCGCCTTTCAAAGATGGTGCAGGCGAAAACAGATTTTTCAACAATCCAAAGCTAGTTGTGAGCAAAAACCATAAAACTATAACACCCGCCATAGAGCCAAACACCATCCACACTAACCGCGTTTTCGCTTCTAAGGTGTTGGCAAAACGCCTTCTGTGAGGACGCTCTGAACTACTACTAGCTTGACTGGGTTTTCGCCTCCTTCGCTTTTGGGTTTGAGCGGGTGCATTAGCCTGAGCCGAACCATTCAAATTGTGGTTAGTTCCTCTAGCAATGCGTTCAGCACTAGGAAACTGTGCCACATTATTTTGTTCGGGTTTTGCATTCCAAGTAGATAAAGGCGTGGGTGATGTAGTAAAGCTGGGTGGCGAGTCTTTTGAATATGCAGCTTGTGTAGTTGATGTTTCAGAAACTCCCTCCTCATCTGTTCTGCTGCTGGGAAATTGACGATAACCCGCAGTTGAATTGCTGCGACGAAAAGTACTTGTTTGTGTTTGGGGAGAAGACTGACGGTTAATTACAGCCGATTCATTAGTTTTTTGTGCATCCGTTGGCAAACCTTCTAAATAAGCTTGCACCTGTTGATCAGCAAAATAATCTTTCAGGGAAGCTGGATAATTTACCAAATCTCGAAAGTGGGGAAACACTTCGTTTTGCAACCAACGTTCACCATATAAGCACAGTCCCGGCAGCATGTCAGGAGAGTCTTGAGACTTTTCCCGAATGAAAGCTAGAGCCTCGTATTCCTGACTAAGTTCTAAAGCACGGGTGGCAAGTTCTGTTTGCCCCAGCAGTAAAGCACACAGCGACTGTTCTAAATGTACATCCTGACGCTTGCCCAGACGCATCAGCATTTGCCTTGCCTGACGAATCAAAGCCGGTTGACGTTGGGCGAATCCCCGTGCTATCAAAGCATAGACAGCCAAATATGTAGCGACAGCAGAGGGACGTTTACTTTCTGCTTCAAATATTTTTTCTTGTTCTGCGGCTGTTAAGTGGTAGCGTAATTGCTGAATAAATCGCAGGAAATCATCTATATTTAAACCAGATTGGTCATCGCCAGTACCATCAATTCCATGACGCTCTTCTAAAACGTTCTGCAATAATTCCAAGCCTTGGCGTCGTTCAGCGGTTTTTTCTTGAGGTAGTGCCAGTAACTCCAAAATTCGATATGGTCTTAATTTACAAAGATCCGCTTGAATTTCAGCCCGAACGTTGGGAAATAAATTTTCCTTTAATAACAGATCCTGACCTGTTTCCAAAGAAATCGCAGCATTTTCGTAATGACCTTGCTGCCATTCCTCGCGACCGAGTTCTAAACAGGCAAGGGCAACGGTAAGAATAATATCTGGGCGCTCAGCACGTTCCTGAAATTCTTCACCCGTCAGACCGTTGACACTTTTAACACTTACGTTACCGTTTTTGTTAACGAGGTAAGGACGACCTAATTTTAGTACTAGTTCGTATTCGCCGAGTTCTTGGAGAATCAATAAAGCACCGACTAATTCTTCTTGGGAAATGTCTATGCCCAGACTCTGAGCTTCAATATTACCGTTGTTATCTAGGAGGCGATTTTCAACGGCTACTGCGGCAGATGTAGTACTGTTATCAGGGTCGTAAGCGTGGGCAAGATAATGCTGATCGTACCCCCTGCGTTCTTTGGGATCAGATAAAACCACGTAAGCTTCTTCTAAAAGTTGTTTTCTGGAACTAATTGCTGCTTGAGAATACTCACGTCGCGGTAATTGTACAATGCGATCGCTGTATGCTTGCTGCAATTGTTCATCACTTGCAGCCAACGGTAGTCCTAAAATTCGGTAGTAATCTAGCGGAATTCGCACAGCCTACTTCCCCTGCCGCGTGATCAACATAATTTATTTAGAGCATTCTCGGCTTATAAAAGCGTGCCATAATCACGGATACTTGAGTTCACACCACAAGTATGTATTGCAACAACTTGATTTGTGTCTCTCCCAAAATAGGGTTGTACTTTACTATTTAATGTTTTGCTTCTGTCTGATTGTTATTAAATTTTTAAGGTTTAATAGACTTGCCATCAAATTTATACATCAAACCTTACCACAACATGGCGTGGCAGCATAAATCTTCCAATTGCGAAAGTATAAATTTAATCCTCTTTCCGGGATGTATGACTTGACCATTCCGGCGACTGGTTCAGAGGGACTTTACCCGGCATTCGCTGAGAGAAGCACCGCTGGAAAAGATTAATGTTGATAGCAAGCGTAGCGTAATATATCATGAATGAGTTGAAAATACAACTATTTATATAAGTAGACGGATTGTCGCCTCCAATTTCCCTAAATTGTTAATCGATATGCAGAATCTTGATATCCTGATTGATAATCTATAAAGGTGAGTAGTGAGAAGTCCGAACAGCGGAAGCAGCCGCTCGCAACTTCAAAAAAGCGGTGAAAATTAAAAATTAAAAACTATTGACCAATTTCCTAATTTCTACTCCTTAGTCCCCTTGACAGTGAATCACTGTGATTTTTAACTGCTTTCAACGTTATCTTTGTACAAGCTTACGCTGTATGTGAGCAACTTATCTAACATAGTAACTTTAAGTTTTACCAAAGGGATACTAACAGAATAATGGTTCAAGAACGTACATTACCCACATTTAAAGCGGCTGGCGCGCAGATCACCAAAGAAGTAGGGTTGCGCTTGTACGAAGACATGGTATTAGGGCGCGCCTTTGAAGACAAGTGCGCCGAGATGTACTACAGAGGCAAAATGTTTGGTTTTGTCCACCTGTACAACGGTCAAGAAGCCGTTTCCACTGGTGTTATCCAGGCAATGCGACCAGGTGAAGATTATGTTAGCAGTACCTACCGCGACCACGTACATGCTCTTAGTGCGGGAGTACCAGCTAAAGAGGTGATGGCGGAGTTATTTGGCAAAGCTACCGGTTGCAGTAAAGGGCGCGGTGGTTCGATGCACATGTTTTCTGCCGAACATCGCTTGCTGGGTGGTTATGCTTTTGTGGCTGAGGGCATTCCTGTAGCAGCAGGAGCGGCTTTCTCGTGCAAATACCGCCGCGAAGTGTTGAAAGACGAAAGCGCCGACCAAGTGAGCGCTTGCTTTTTTGGCGATGGTGCTGCCAATAACGGTCAGTTTTTCGAGACGTTAAATATGGCAGCTTTATGGAAACTGCCGATGATTTTCGTTGTCGAAAATAATAAGTGGGCAATTGGTATGTCTCACGAACGAGCAACTTCCCAGCCAGAGATTTACAAAAAAGCAAGCGTATTTAACATGGTGGGCGTGGAAGTAGACGGTATGGATGTGCTGGCGGTGCGAGCAGTAGCGCAAGAAGCAGTAGCCCGTGCTCGTGCAGGTGAAGGTCCAACATTAATTGAAGCACTAACCTACCGTTTCCGGGGTCACTCTTTGGCTGACCCAGATGAAATGCGATCGCAAGCCGAGAAAGAATTTTGGTTTGCTCGTGACCCAATTAAGAAGTTAGCTGGTTATTTAGTTGAGCAAAATCTAGCGACTGCGGAAGAACTCAAAGCAATTGATCGTCAGATTCAGCAAACTATTGATGAGGCGGTTAAGTTTGCCGAAAGCAGCCCTGAACCTGATAGCAGCGAGTTGTATCGCTTTGTGTTTGCAGAAGACGAATGAAAAGTTAGGAGTCAAGAGTCAGAAGTTGTAGAGACGCGATATATCGCGTCTGTACGAGTTAAAAGGCGCCAAGTTAAAAGTTAATAATTCGTCACTTTGCGCCTCCAGACTGATCATTCATTACTCATCAATAAATAAAAGCCGTGTTTACTATTTCACTCCAAGAGCAACAATACAAAACCTACATCCTGACTGACGCTCAGACTAATTCGCAGTTAGAGGTTGTACCGGAACGCGGTGGTATCATCACCAAATGGCGAGTCAACGGTCAAGAAATTTTCTACCTCGATGAGGAACGCTTTACTAATCCGGAATTGAGCGTCAGAGGTGGGAATCCGATTTTGTTTCCGATCTGTGGCAACTTACCGGATAATACTTACACTTATCAGGGCAAAAACTATACTCTCAAACAACACGGTTTCGCCCGTGACTTACCTTGGCAAGTAACTGACCAAGTGACCAAAGACAGGGCTAGCCTTACCGTAGTCCTGAATAGCAACGAGCAAACAAGAGCGGTTTATCCTTTTGACTTTGAACTGGCTTTTACCTACCAGATGCAAGGTAATATTTTAGAAGTTCAGCAGAATTATACAAATAAATCATCTGAACCGATGCCTTTTTCTTTTGGGTTTCATCCGTACTTTGCCATAAGTGATAAAACTCAGCTAGAGTTTGAAATCCCCTCTAATGAGTATCAAGACCAGAAAACCAAGGAAATGCACTCTTTTAACGGTAATTTTGACTTCAACCGCGATGAAATTGATGTTGCTTTCAAACAGCTAACGAGTCAATCTGCTAGTGTGACAGACCATAGCCGAAAGTTAAAATTGACTCTAGATTACGATGATGCTTTTCCGATTTTAGTTTTTTGGACCTTGAAAGGCAAAGATTTTTACTGTCTGGAACCGTGGAGCGCTCCTCGAAACTCTATCAACACTGGCGAACACCTGACTGTATTAGAGCCAGGAGCTAGTTACTCGGCATCTTTCAAATTAACAGCAAATTTTTTCTAAAGCTCTTTACAAAACTATAGAAAGGTGTGATAGAATGGCAAAGTTGCAAGTTTAAAACTCAACGGGTCGCTAACTCAACGGTAGAGTACTCGGCTTTTAACCGATTAGTTCCGGGTTCGAATCCCGGGCGACCCAT
>CAXTNZ010000037.1:0-35548 GCA_964245695.1 uncultured bacterium
CACTCGGACACTCCCCCATCAAGGCGGGATCAAATCGGTGAGCGCTTGCTCGATATTTTGTTACAATGCTTACAAGACGAGGACGCTATCTGAAGCCACTAGCCATGACCCAAAAGCCATCTGAAAAGCCCATTGTAATTGCCCCATCTATCCTATCAGCCGATTTTAGTCGTCTAGGAGACGAAATTCGTGCCGTAGATGCCGCTGGAGCAGATTGGATTCATGTTGATGTAATGGACGGTCGTTTTGTACCTAATATTACGATAGGTCCTCTGGTTGTGGAGGCGATTCGTCCGGTGACGACAAAGCCTCTGGATGTCCACTTAATGATTGTGGAACCAGAAAAGTATGTCGAAGACTTTGCTAAAGCAGGGGCAGATCACATATATGTTCATGCAGAACACAATGCTTCCCCTCACCTGCACCGTACCTTGGGGCAAATTAAAGAGCTTGGTAAGAAAGCTGGAGTTGTGCTTAACCCAGGTAGCCCTCTGGAGCTAATTGAATATTCCTTGGAACTGTGCGATTTAGTGCTGATTATGAGCGTCAACCCTGGCTTTGGCGGTCAAAGCTTTATTCCGGGGATGGTGCCCAAAATTCGCAAGCTGCGTCAAATGTGTGATGAACGCGGTCTTGACCCCTGGATTGAAGTCGATGGCGGACTGAAAGCTAATAATACTTGGCAGGTTTTGGAAGCGGGAGCAAATGCGATCGTGGCTGGTTCAGCTGTGTTTAACGCTCCTGATTATGCTGAAGCTATTAGATCTATTCGCAACAGTAAGCGTCCTTCTCCAGAACTGGCAACAGTTTAATATAAAGTTCTCAAAGTCAAAGGCGTGATGAGCAAGCCTCATCACGCTTTGTGGAATTGAGCAGAGTGGATAATTGGGGAAAACTGACCTCTGCGGTGCGATGGTAGAGGCAAAAACCCGTGAAATTACAAATACTGTGGGCGCACAGAAATTAAAGCTTGTGGGTGCGACGTGAAAGACGAGCGCATCTGACTCAGAGGAAGAGGGCAAGAATTATTACACAGCAAAGGCGACGGAAAAAGCTTTGTCGGGAGTGGATTGAACGGGGGAGTTGAGACGGTGCGATCGCTTCTTATCTGTTTAGCATCTGAGTTCTAGAGAACAATTTCAGCAGTAAAGCGGTTCCCACTCCCCAAGCGCCATTAAGCAATAGACCTGTGAGCATTGTCACTGGTTTCCAGTCGCCTGCTATTGGTTGATTCTTGAGCGGTGCAACCACAATCCAGGCGACTAGCGTTGGCGCTATAGCACCAAAAAGCACTGCTGCAAGCCAGTAGCTCTTTTCAAGTCGAAAGCGACCCGCAATTGTTGCAAAGACAACACCCCAGAGTCCTCCCCAAAATGCCAACGACCAGATTTGTGGTATTCCAAATGGCTGCGTCGGTTCAGTTGGATAAGCAGAGCGTGGCGTAAAATTTACGGCGTGCAGCAGTGCCAAAAGGCTTTGATGAAACAGCACTACAGCAAGAAAACCTGCCATAAATGCTAGGACAAACCGAGATACAGTAGCATTTTTAGTCATTGCTTGCACCACTTTTTAATGGACGGGGAGTAGCGCAGTTCCTTATGGTAAAAGTCGCCAAACTGTAAGGAGCCGCCACGCTAGGGCTAAAACCAACGTTCGGGATGAGGGCTATTCTAACAAAGGTTCTAGTTTTGGTAGAATTGCCAACCTTGGCGTGGTAGTAACTATCATAATCGGCAAATGGTTGGGAATTTCTGTAGATGCTGAGTAATATTTAATTTTTCTGGCGTTGCTGAATCACGGTATGAAAAGTTCACGCACTCGTCGCACTCGTCGCACTCGTTACAAAGAATAATTCATACTCTAATTAAGCAACGCCATTTTTCTTGCTGTCCTCTAGGCGCGATCGCAGTTTCTCACCTATGGGGGGATGTCGTTCCCCATTTTACCAGTTCCGACACTCGCACTCGCCTCCACCTTCATTAAACCTGATTGTGGGGACATTTATTTGATGGGGTGATAAGCTGCTACGCAGTGTATGACTCAACCCAACCCAAACGAAAGTAATTTACATTAATCCTTTTGTATTGGCTAGATACAGTTAAATCGATTAGGACTCTTTGTAATGGAGAGATGAAGGCGCTTTGATTCCGGCTGATGGTGAAGTCGAGAGTCAAGCGTTATACAGATTGAGTCCTCCTTAGGCTTCTAGACGATATGTGGTATGCCTTAGCTTGAAGGGCGAGCGCTTATGTCTGCAATTAAATCAAACAAGTATTAATTGCTATAAGAATATAGCAATTACCATATCTACTACGGCTGTATAAAGTGGCAATCGCTACATTAAATCTATATAAGCG
The DNA here is from genome assembly GCA_964245695.1 of uncultured bacterium. Classification (GTDB taxonomy): domain Bacteria; phylum Cyanobacteriota; class Cyanobacteriia; order Cyanobacteriales; family Nostocaceae; genus Hassallia. The sequence goes on from CAXTNZ010000037.1 coordinate 2,358, forward strand.
TTGCTCCGAAAGAGCGATCGCCTATTACCTAAACTGTTTCATCCTTTGGTTAAACGAATGTGTTCCATAATTTGCTGCTTGCGGTCAGAGGAGTCGAGTTTAGATTTACTAAAGTCGCTTGTACTCCGAGCTAGATGCTCCATAATTCGTTTTTGACGATCTGATTGTGCAGTCATAATTTCCTAAGTAATAAAGTACAACTAACTACTCATTTATTGGGGTTTGAGCTTCAACCAAGCATCCATCTTAGACTAGATTAGATGCTGCTACTAGGGCAGATGACAACTACTTACAATCGGTGCAACTACCAACTTCTGCTATATTTGCATCAAAAAGGCGTTTTGTGAGCTTATTTGCGCTTCAGTTGCATCAAAAGCTGCACCGCAGAACGTCACAGGTATTACAAAGTATAGACATGTCTATTTATTCCTTCTAGCTTTGCCTCTAGCGCCTCTATCCACCCTAACACCTGCCGAAAGTTCTTCTTTGAAGGTAAAGCCTCGCATAGCGCAAGAGTACTTCATCAGCTCAATTAATGCTCGGTTGCGATCGCCGTTTGAAATGTGACTCATCGTTGTTCTTTTCTTGGCATAATCTTACCAATTCAATTGGTAAATTCTGGGAATGTTGGTAGGATTACTAGCAAGCGTTAATTCTCAGCCAAAAAATCTCTCAAAGCGCAGATTGACCATGAACAGAAGACAATTTTTTATCGCTCTTAGTGCAGCAGTTGCCAGCTTGTTGTTGACAATAGGCTTGCCATTGCTGACTGACTCTACTGTAGTAGCACAGTCTAACGGCAATTTACTCGTGTCTGCTGCCGCTAGCTTAAAAGATGCGATGTCAGAAATTAAGACTGTTTATCAACAAAGCAAACCAGGAGTCAATATCAATTATAATTTTGGCGCTTCTGGTGCTTTGCTGCAACAGATTCAGCAAGGTGCGCCGGCTGATATCTTTATCTCTGCGGGCAAAAAGCAGGTAGATGCACTAGAACAATCAGGACAACTGGTTCCAGGTACTCGTGCGGTATTGGCAAAGAACCGTTTGGTTTTGGTTGTGCCAAAGAATGTTGCCGGTGTTAGCAGCTTTTTCAACCTGACGCAAGACAGTATTAAGAAAATTGCGCTCGGCGAACCGAGAAGCGTACCGGCAGGACAATACGGCGAGCAAGTCCTGAAGAAATTGCGTATTTTTGAGAAAGTCAAGTCCAAATTTGTCTATGCTAACAACGTGCGCCAAGTGCTGGCAGCAGTAGAAAGTGGCAATGCTGATGCTGGTTTAGTTTACATCACTGATGCCAAAATCTCCAACAATGTAAAAGTCGTTGTGGCAGCGGACGAAAGTTATCACTCGCCAATTGTGTATCCGATGGCAGTACTGAAAAACAGTAAAAATGTTGCGTCTGCTAAGGATTTTGTCCAGTTCTTATCAAGCGACCAATCCAAGACTATACTTCAGAAATACGGCTTTATTTTGCCTTAATAATTAGCAATTCAGCTTTACTAATTTTGATATCAGGTTGCATTTTTGAAGCAAAGGTTTGTTGACTGTTGCGCGTTGAAAGTCAATAGTCAACAAGCCACAGCCCGAATAAATATTTGAATTTTAAATTGTTTATGCCCCAAGACTTCTCTCCTTTGTGGATATCCCTGAAAACCTCGTTACTTGCGACAATTATTACCTTTTTTGTCGGTATTGCCGCTGCCTACTGGATGTTAGGATACCGAGGTAAAGGCAAATCGCTGATTGAGGGAATCTTCGTTTCTCCGCTGATTTTGCCCCCGACAGTCGTTGGCTTTCTATTGCTGATGTTTTTTGGCAAATATGGTCCGGCTGGGCAAATTCTGGATAAGTTTAACTTCAGCATCGTGTTTAATTGGTATGGTGCGGCGATCGCTGCAACAATTGTCTCCTTCCCATTGATGTATAGAACAGCATTGGGAGCCTTTGAACAAATTGACCAAAATCTCCTTTTGGTAGCCAAAACCCTTGGTGCTTCTCAATGGACGATGTTTTGGCGCATCATGTTACCTTTATCACTTCCTGGAGTTTTAGCAGGAACAACACTGGCTTTTGCTCGTGCTTTGGGTGAATTCGGAGCTACTTTGATGTTAGCTGGTAACATTCCCGGACAAACTCAGACTATGCCTCTAGCAATTTATTTTGCTGTGGAAGCGGGAGATAATAATGAAGCTTGGCTTTGGTCGCTGATAATTATGGCAACTTCCCTATCTGGGATTATTGCAGTGAATATTTGGCAGGAAACGCGAAACAATTCAAAATTCAAAATTCAAAATTCAAAATTATCTTTTCCAACTCCTCACTCCCAATTTCCAATTCCCAATTCTCAATTACTCAATTCTGGACTTTTTGTTGATGTTGAGAAAAAGCTTTCTGGTTTTGATTTGAAGGTATCCTTCAGTACCAACAAACAGCAACCCTTGGGATTATTAGGGGGGTCTGGGGCTGGCAAGAGCATGATTTTACGTTGTCTGGCGGGAGTAGAAACACCAAGTTATGGGCGTATTATTTTAAATGGGCGGGTGTTGTTTGATGCGGAACGAAAGATTAATTTAGCTGCACGCGATCGCCGTATTGGTTTTTTAGTGCAGAACTACGCTCTTTTTCCGCATATGACAGTAGCACAAAACATTGCCTTTGGCTTGCCGAAAAAATTATCTTCCATAGCCGTTAAGCAGCAAGTAGAAGAATTACTCATAAACGTGCAACTCGAAGGATATAGCGATCGCTATCCGCAACAACTTTCTGGCGGTCAACAGCAACGAGTCGCATTAGCTAGAGCCTTAGCTTCTCAACCGGAAGCTTTGCTTTTAGACGAACCGTTTTCGGCTCTAGATACTCACTTGCGGAGTCAACTCGAACAGCAAATGATTGCTACCCTAGCCGATTACCAAGGAGTTACTTTATTTGTGACTCACAATTTGGAAGAGGCTTACCGAATTTGCCCAAATTTGTTGGTTATGGATCAAGGACAAGCAGTTCATTATGGCTCCAAATACGAAATTTTTGAGCATCCTGCTACAGTTAGCGTTGCTAAATTAACAGGGTGTAAGAACTTCTCGCAGGCGATCGCTCTTGCACCCCAACTCTTGGAGGCTGTGGACTGGGGTTGTAGGCTGCGAGTAATTGAACCGATCCCAGACGAGTTATCCTTTGTAGGTATTCGCGCGCATCACATCACCTTTACCAACGACTCAACGAGTGAAAATACATTTCCTTGCTGGCTGGTAAGAACCATCGAAACACCCCACCGAATGACTTTGTTTTTGAAGCTGCATTCATCTCCTACGAATAATCAAGACTATCACTTACAGGCAGAAGTATTCAAGGAAAGATGGGCAACGCTTAAAGACCAACCTTTCCCTTGGTATGTTCGTTTAGACTCGATGCGGCTAATTTTGATGGAATAAGTTAGACATGGGTTCTGCCGACTAGGTAGAAGAAGTTGCTTTTTTCCAATATAGTTGGTAGTATTAATCGTATCCGAAAAAGCACGTATATATCAGGGTTCACCTATAGACATAGTTGAGCGATGTTGTCAGTTCAGCTGAAAACAAAATCATTAATTAAACAAGGCTTGCAGAACCTTCATTGAGTCATAACAATAAACATCTACCCAAAAAAGATGAAAAAGCATTTTCTTGCTGTATCCCTGATTACTTGTGTGTGTAGTATTACACTTCCCAATCAGGCTAAAGCTGCTGTTTTGTATAATGCTGGCAGTTTGGGCAATGCTCTCAAAGAGGTCAGCGGTGATTTCACCCAGAAATATGGAATTACCGTCACGCAAGTATCTGGTCCTTCTGGTTCAATTAGGGAGCGTATAGAGAACGAACTTAAGGAAGGATCTTCAACTGCCGACGTTTTCGCTAGTGCAGATATCGGCAATCCCCAGCAATTATATCAGGAAGGTCTGAGTGAACCTGTGGTCAACTTTATTGACAACCGATTGGTTGCAATTGTCAAACCAGGGTTATCAGTAACTTCAGGTAATTTACTAGATTATTTGCTCAACCCGACTATTAAATTGGGAACTTCGACACCGATAAAAGATCCTTCTGGAGACTATGCCCAAGAGATATTTCGCAAAGCTGACAATATTAAACCAGGTAATTATAACATTCTGGATAAAAAAGCTTTGCAATTGGTAGGAGGTAATCCTAACGCTCCCACAGTTCCCGACGGTAAAAATAACTTAGTTTACTTTCTCGAAGAAACACAACAGGCAGATATCTTTTTAGCTTACTACACCACTGGTCTTGCTGCCCGTGACATTGCCTCAGATTTGCAAATTGTGGAATTGCCAGATAATTTAGCAGTCAAAGCTAAGTTTGGTTTAACTGTCCTCAAAAATGCTAGCCCGGAGGGTGATAAATTGGCAAAATATATCCTGTCACCAGACGGACAAAAGGTTTTATTAAAGTATGGGTTTACGAGTGCTGAGAAATCTACTTCTGTTCCCGAACCTGACGTAGTGGGTGGCGTTGTCTTAGCTCTGAGTGTAGCGTTTGCCATGCAGAAAAAATTAGTAGCTGACCATAAGCAGCAAGTCAAAGTTAACATCTGATTCAACCTGCGTGTGAAAATTCATGATTTCACGCAAAAACATAGCCTAATTAAGTTTAGTTTTTCGGCTAAAGCTTTGGTGTCTTGTAAAATATGTTCTTCAAGGAAAATAAATTATCTATGAATCAGCTAAATCTTCAAAATAGCCTTGATAAATTTCTAGTCAAGATTGGTATAACCTTGGTAGCAGGGCTTTCATCTAGTCTGCTACTTTCTAGCCCACTTAATGCTGCAACACTCAACCAAAATTTAATTGTCAATGGCGATGCGGAACAAGGACAAGGAGATCCAATAGGTAATGCAGTTGGAGCTAGTATACCTGTTATTCCTGGTTGGACTCCAAATGGTAATTTCAGTGTGTTGCAATATGGAGCTAAAGGTTTTGATTTTACCACGCCCTCTGGTCAGCCTGTGAGCGTCAGTGGACTTCCCGATGCTACCTCTCCGGGACCCGTAAATCGCGGAAAAAATCTCTTTTATGGTGGAGGTGACAGAGGTTCTTCTAGTGCCTCACAATTAATCAATGTAGCTGATATTGCCTCTATTATTGATAAGGGTCAAGGTGCATTTAACTTGAGTGGTTGGTTGGGTGGATATACAACAGATTTAGATAGCGCACAATTAGATATTAGTTTCCTTGGTCAGGATAACCAGTCTTTAGGTAAAGCTAGTATTATTTCGCCAACCCCAGAGCAAAGAAATAACACTACAGGCTTGTTTTTTCAGTCTAATAAAGGGGTTGTACCCGTGGGTACAAAGTCAATCAATGTGGTGCTAAATGCAAATTATGTAAGGGGACGAGTAAATGATGCTTATGCAGATAATCTCTCGCTGGTAGTTACGAAAGTTCCAGAACCATCATCTGGTTTCTTTCTACTTGGCACATCTAGTGTAATGATTTGGGGGTTGCGTAGAAAGCGATCGCGTATTGCGGTATGATATGATGTCCGCCTAAATACTCGTCCGCCGCGATTGCCGCGCTTCGCTCGCAACAGGCTCCGCGATAGCGTTCTTGAAGCGTTCTTGAAGCGCAAGCGGATTGCTTCTCTTCTCCTTCAAAGACGCGGAGCGAACGAGACGCTATGCGCTAAGCGAAGCTATGCCGAAGGCTTTACGCTTCACTTCAAGAACGCTCGCAATCACATATTGTGGGTGATTTGCCGGACATCATATGAATTGATAATTGCAATCTCGATGTTATGAGTGGCATAAAACCTGCTGTGTGTTTTGTTATTACCACAAAATATATATGATGTCAAGTAGATGTTATTTTGACTTGAAAATGTTAAATAGAAAGAAATGACTAAGTTTTGCCTTGTTCGAGTAATATTTGTTTGCTGAGGCTGAGGTGAAACCAAAGTCCTAAACCAAGGGCTAAATCCTTCACCTTCTTCTGTGGCAGCGCTCGATGAATAGGCGATCTTCTAAAAAATCTCAATTTGATTCCAATGGGGAGCAGCAAGACAACTTGAATGTATTCCCGATTGTGGGGATTGGAGCGTCTGCGGGTGGATTGGAAGCATTCACGGAATTGCTAAATTATCTGCCGACTGATACCGGCATGGCATTTGTGCTGATACAGCACTTAGACCCGAATCATAAAAGTTTGTTGAGGGAGATTCTTTCGAGATCAACCAGCATGACGGTGCATGAAGTGGTTGATAATACAACCGTGGAACCGAACCAAATTTATGTGATTCCGCCGAATAAGCAGATGATTATTTCTCAAGGTGTGCTGAAACTTATGCCGCGTGAGAAAATTCGCGGACTAGCGATGACTGTTGATACGTTCTTTCTTTCTTTAGCTGAGGATCAAGGTAGCAAAGCGATCGCTATTGTTCTTTCTGGGGGTGATTCTGATGGGGCACTGGGAGCAAAGGCAATCAAAGCGGCTGGGGGGATTACTTTTGCTCAGTGTCAAGACACCGCACAAGTCCAGAGTATGCCGAACACCGCTGTCGCCACCGGGCATGTAGACTTTATTTTACCACCGAAAGCGATCGCCCAAGAACTAGCAAAAATCAGCCAGCATCCCTACATCGCTGATTCTGCTTCAGTAAATGTCGTTGAAGAAGCATCACCAATTGAAGCTGAGAATGCCTTACAAACCATCTTTGTATTGCTGCGGGATAGTACGGGAGTTGACTTTACCCATTACAAACACACTACCATTCGGCGGCGAATTTTAAGGCGGATGGTGCTATATCAGATAGAACGGTTGGAGGATTACGTCACGTTTCTCCAAAAACATCCGGCTGAAGTGCTGGCATTGTACGATGATGTTTTGATTAGTGTCACCAGTTTTATGCGTGACCCTGAAGCCTTTGAAGCTTTAAAAAGTAAAGTATTTCCGATAATTACCAAAGATAAATCGCCAGGGGTACCCATCCGCATTTGGGTGGCAGGTTGTGCAACCGGGGAAGAAGCTTATTCTATCGCCATTTGCTTGCTGGAATTTTTAGAGACGCAGCCAATTAAGCCGCCGATTCAGATTTATGCTACAGACATCAGTGAGAGTGCGATCGAAAAAGCTAGGCTTGGCATCTATAAACACAGCCAGATGCAAGATATCTCACCAGAACGTCTGCAACGCTTTTTTATCCGGCAAGACGATGGCTACCAAATTAGTAAGTCGGTGCGCGAACTGTGTGTCTTTGCCAAACAAAATTTGTGCGCCGATCCGCCATTTTCCAAGCTCGATTTGATCACCTGTCGAAATGTGATGATTTATTTCGGGGCGACTTTGCAAAAGAAGATTCTGCCAATCTTCCATTATGGTCTGAAATCAACCGGATTTCTGATGTTAGGAACTTCGGAAACTGTGGGGGAATTCTTAGACTTGTTTTCGCTGGTTGATAAAAAGTACAAGATTTATACCCGAAAGTTTACCCAGGCTCGGCTACCTTTAGATGTAGTTAGCAATAATTATCCTTTAGATTTAGGAAATCTTGCTTTACAAAACAACGAAGAGACTTTTAGCGATTTGGACTTGCAGAAAGAAGCAGACCAGATAGTATTGAATCGCTATGCGCCGGTGGGTGTGATTACAAACTACGATCTGGAGATTCTGCAATTTCGGGGACAGACCAGCCGGTATCTGGAACCTGCCCCAGGCAGGGCAAGTTTGAATTTGCTGAAAATGCTTCGAGAAGACTTGCGGCTAGAAGTCCGCACGGCAATTCAGCAAGCAAAAAAGCAGGACTTGCCAGTGAGAAAAGAAAACTTGCAAATCTGGGAGAACGAGCAGCCACGGCAGATTAATATTAATGTAATTCCCTTTCAAGCTCGCAGGTCACAAGAACGTTACTTTTTAATTTTGTTTGAGGATGCTCCCATAACACCTCAGTTAGTGAAAACTAGTAGCGAAAAAACTACGCAAAGAAAGCAAACAGCTAACAAGGAAATTGCGAGGCTGCAACAGGAACTAAAGCTTAATAAAGAGCATCTGCAAACGATTATTGAAGAGCAGGAAGCCTCCAATCAAGATTTGAGAGCTGCCAACGAGGAAATTCTCTCAAGTAATGAGGAATTGCAAAGCACCAATGAGGAACTGGAAACCGCTAAAGAAGAAATTCAAGCAGCGAATGAAGAATTAAATACTGTTAACGACGAACTGCATCGACGCAATATCGAATCGAACCAAGTCAGTAACGATTTGCAGAATTTGCTTAGTAGTATAAATATTCCGATTCTCATGCTGGGGAGCGATCTTCGCATCCGTCGCTTTACTCCCTTAGCACGACAAATCCTCAACTTGATTCCTACCGATGTGGGACGACCGTTAGGAGATATTAATCTCAATCTCAACATACCAGACTTAGAGCAACAAATTTTGGATGTGATTAATAACCTCAGCCTGAAAGAGCAGGAAGTGCAAGACCAAGACGGGCATTGGTATGACTTGCGAATCCGTCCCTACCGAACAATCGACAATAAAATTGATGGTGTGGTGGTGATATTGGTAGATATTGACGCGCTCAAACGCAGCACAAAGCAGCTGCAAGAATCCCGCAATTATGCGGAAGCTATTATAGAAACGATGCGGGAAGCCTTGGTGGTGCTAGATGCCGACTTCCGAGTCATCACCGCAAATCAAGCTTATTATGAGATGTTTCAGGTTGCATCAGGGCAAACCGAACAGCGCTTGGTTTTTGATTTAGGAAATGGACAATGGGACATTCCCCAGCTGCGATCGCATCTTGATGCGATCGCAGCTGGCAATAGCCAGCCCGAAAATTTTTACAACTTCGAGCTTGAGCATGAGTTTGAGAAAATCGGACGCAAAGTTATGCTGCTTAAAGTCCACAAAATGTCTCAACCAGACAATCAAGACCTGATTCTTTTGGCGATCGATGACATCACAGACAGAAAACAGTTGCAGGCAGAACGCACTCAGCTTCTGGCTCAAGAACAGTCAGCTCGAGCTGCGGCTGAAGCAGCTAATCGCATTAAGGATGAGTTTTTATCCGTCCTCTCGCACGAACTGAGAAATCCCCTTAATTCTCTAGTAGGATGGGCGCAGTTGCTCCGCAGTCAAAAACTTGACAAAAAAAGACTTGCTCATGGGCTTGAGGCAATTGAAAACAGCGCTAAGTTACAAACCCAACTGATTGAGGATTTGTTAGACATTTCCCGCATTAGCTCAGGTAAGATGCTTTTGGATGCGCGGATGATGCAGCTTGCCCCGATAATTGAAGCAGCAATCGAAGTCGTCCGCACCTCAGCAGACGCCAAACAAATTCAACTTGTATCCAGACTTGATGCTGCCTCAAAACAAATATTTGGCGATCCCATCCGCATACAGCAAATCCTCTGGAATTTACTTTCTAACGCGATTAAATTCACCCCCGCACGAGGACGAGTTGAAATTACATTAGAGTATATTGATGCAATCGCTCAAATTCAAGTCAGTGACACGGGTAAGGGCATTAATGCTGACTTTTTACCTTATGTTTTCGATCGCTTCCGGCAAGCAGATAGTACGCTCACCCGACAAAATTCTGGACTCGGACTCGGATTGACGATTGTCCGTCACTTAGTTGAACTTCACGGTGGCACAGTTGATGCTGAAAGTTTGGGTGAAAAACAAGGAGCGACATTTACTGTGAGGCTGCCGCTGCAAAGTAAAATTGCAGAGCCTGCGGTGAAGTCCCTAGTAGTGTGCGACATAGAAATGCCAGTTGGAGATATCCCATCTTTAGCAGGTGTGCGAGTCTTGATTGTCGATGATGCCGCTGATGTGCGTGAGATATTCACCGCAGTGCTGGAAGGATATCAAGCCACAGTAACCACAGTTGCCTCAGCAACGGATGCGATCGCCACTATAACAGCAAATGCTTCAGAATATGATGTGTTGTTATCTGATATCAGTATGCCAGGGGAAGACGGCTATACATTAATTCGTCGAGTCAGACAACTAAGTGCTGAAGCTGGGGGACAAATTCCCGCAGCTGCGCTGACAGCACATGCTAGAAGCGAGGATTACGCAGAGGCTTTAGCCGCCGGCTTTCAAATGCATCTTAGCAAACCTGTAGCACCCGATCAATTAGTATTTGCAGTCGCAAATTTAGCCGGACGAATTCCCGGTATGTAGACGGTAGTGCGAGCGCATTTTCTAATCTTTGAAATTGGCGATCGTATTATATTAATGCAAAGCGATGTTATGTTAATGCAGCGCCATGTTATGTTAATGCAGCGCGATGTTATGCCAATGCAGCGCGATGTTATGCCAATGCAAAGCGATGTTATGTTGATGCATCGCCATGTTATGTTAATGCAGCGCCATGTTATGCCAATGCAGCGCGATGTTATATTGTAGAGACGCGATGAATCGCGTCTTCGGGTCATTTCCAACAGATGTCTAATGAGTCCAGAACAAGAGTTATTAGCAAAATGGCGTTCCCTTCCCAAAGAAAAACAAAAGGAAGTTTTAGATTTTGTTGAATTTATTCATGCAAAAATGGTGAAGCCTCAACATACGTCAAAGTCTCCCCTCCCCGCAAGCGGGGAGGGGATTAAGGGGTGGGGTGCAACGACTGTGAGAATCATAACTAATTCTCGGCACATCATATTACACCTATAATAATTGATTGCAAAACAAACAAGATCCCCGACTTCTTTAATAAGTCGGGGATCTGTTAATCAAACCTTAAATCTATTACTGATGGCAATGTGACAGTAAACGTAGTGCCTACACCTACTTGACTTTCTACAGCAATTTCACCGCCATGTAAATCAACAAGGGTTTTGACAATCGCTAGTCCTAACCCAGTACCGGGAATGCTATCGATATTACCACCCCGATAAAATGGCTCAAATATCTGTTGTCGATCTTTTAGCGGAATCCCAATACCTGCATCTTGAATTTGAAAAATTATATTTTCATCTTCACAATCTAGTTTCAATGTAACGCTGTTATCAGCAGGGGAATATTTTATCGCATTCGAGAGCAAGTTACTTAAGATATGCTGTAGCATTTTGGAGTCTAAATAAGCAGTTGTACAGTTATCTTGACTCACAAAATTGATTAATTGTTGGTTGCTATTTGCCAACTGCACCTGAGAGACAACATCAGCACAAAACTGATTGAGGTCGATTTCTGTTGGTTGGTACTTCAATTTTGCCGCTTCTGCTTTACCAAATAACAAAATGTCATCCAACAAGTGACTGATTTGTTTGATACCATCTTGAATTAAATCGAAATACGAGCCTTTCTTTTCCTCAGTCCATTTGTGAATGTGACGTTGGAGTAAATCAGCAGAGAATGATACAATGTTTAGTGGAGTGCGAAATTGATGACAGAGCATAGAGACAAAGCGTTCTTTTTGTTCGCTGAGTCGTTTTGTTTGTTCTAACGCTTGCGATCGCTCAAATTCTGCTTGTTTGTAATCGGTGATATCAATCGCTGTAATCAGTTCAACTGGCTTACCGGCAAAATCAAACATTCCATCCAGCAGTGCAGTTGTGCAAGCTAACCAGCGTTGAGTACCGTTTTTTGTGAGAATCTGCATCTCTTGATATTCACCATTAGCTTCAGCTTCTTTATTTACTTGCCTCAGGTTTTTGCTTAAAATCAATTTATCAAGATCGAAATCAGTTAGCAATTCTTGGAATGTATAGCCAGTCAGGACTTCCGCTGCCGGATTTACATAGCAAAGGTGATTACCTTGAACCAGAAAAATACTGGCTTCTGTGGTTTCTGCTAAAGTGCGAAATCTCGCTTCGTTCAGTCTGAGTCTTTCCTCAGTTCGTTTTGATTCTGTAACGTCCCAAATGCTCCACACTCTACCGATAATTTTTTCACCGAGTCGCTGCGGTTGCGAGTAGTGGGCAAAAATCCTGCCATCCTTCAATTCTACCAAGTCGTATCTAGTGCGATCGCTACTATTTGACATTTCCCAAACGCATGAGCGAAAAAGTTCTAAATCTTTCACTTGTGTTTCAAAAAAGGCTTTGGCTTTGCTTCGCTTATATTTCTTAGATATGTTTATCGTTGTTGGCAGTTGCCACATATCCAGGAATTTTTGGTTATAACAAACGATTTCTCCCTTCAAGTTAACTGCAAGTATGCCAATGGAGGTAGATTCGAGAGTGGAACGAACTAAAGAAAGAGATGTTTCCAGTTGCTTTTGTAAATCTTCGTGACAATTAGTTGATTTCTCTGCATATTGTTGTACATCTAATACGACTTCATCATTTTTCTGACGAGCAAAAGCGCAGATAAATTCCTTACCTTGATTTACATAACTCAGGGTGACTTCTACTTTTAATATCTGATTTGTCTTTGTTCGATAGCGAGATTCAAAGGTTAAAGAATCTGATTTCAATTGCCATAGTTCTGACCAAACTTGTGGGGAAAAGTCTATATCTATCTCATCTACCGTCATCGAAAGTAATTCCTCACGGGAATACTCGCTCATCCGGCAAGTTGCATCATTAACGTAAATAAATTGCCCGTTTGCTGCTAAACAAAAAGCAGGTTCTACAGCTTGATTTATCAAGACTTGAGCAAATGACTCTGAATCTGTTTGCAGTGCCAATTCACAGTTAGACTCAATTAAGGTATAGTTACTAATGGTCATAGCCTTATTTCATCCTTTTCAACTACCCCGACGAACCCCGACAACGATATGCGAAGTCGGGAATCTAGTTTATTTGTGAATTATAGATATAAATAGCATCAAATAATTCAGCTAAAACTTTATCGATCAAGCGATCGCACGCTAACAAGTTTTTAGCTAATTCATTCTCATCATCAATTTTTAGCAGCATTGAAGTGATTAGAGTATATACCTCGTGTTCCATATATCTCGATTGCTTCATCTTTTCCAGTTCGTAACTCTTGTAGCGCAATTCTAAATTTAACCTTTCTATTTCTTGTTTCAAAATCTCTACATTCTCTTCAATTTGCCAGCTTTTGTCAGCTTTAATACTTCTACATACTTTCAGATAACTCTGGAAACGACGTATTTTGTAAGACATTTTGAACCTCATCTAATTACTTCACTGTGATAACTAAGTAAACCAGACATCTGCTTTGTCAGAAAATTTTACAGTCAATCATTGATAATGATGTGATTCTTCGAGTCGAAACTAATAAAACCTTGTTGCTGTAACTTGCTCATTAATCGTGTAATTGTCACTCTAGTAGTGCAACAAGCGCTAGCAATTTGTTCATGAGTGAGACGAATTGAAATGCGAGTTCCATTTGCCACTGTTTGACCGATTTCCTGTTTCAAAAGCAGTAAGAAATCTTGCAAACGCTCTTCTACCCTTCGTTTGGCGAAAATAAACAAGAAAGATTCTGTCTGCCGCAATCGCTGTTTGATTTTAGGTAAAAGTGCATAGCTCAAAAACGGGTTAGCTGCTATTTCTGCTTCATAAATGGTCACTAACTCAACATCTGACAAAGCTATTGCTTGATAAGTGTTTAAAGAAGTTATGCTAGAGCCAAAAACCATATCTGGAGTTGCTAACCCTAGCATTACTTCTTCACCCGTTTCACAAAATGTAGTAAGCCTCACAGAACCCTGACGAACGTAGCAAATAACTAAGGGGTTAAGGGGAATAGTTTCACCTTTATAATATTTATGCACGGGACGATTTTGGCTGATATCGTAGTCATTGCAGTCATAATTTAAAGGTGTTAATTCTACTCGCTGATGCCCAGTTTTCTCACCCATGAGCCAGTGTAGCGTTTGAGGCTTCCCCTGTTTATTCTTGACAACACCTACTGTGAAAGCAGCGTAAGATGAATTGCTTTGGTGTTGCTTTAATAATACTAATTCTCTGCTTTTTTCCGATTGAGATATTTGGATTTCACTGGGAAAGCGTTGACATTCTTCTAGAGAGACAAAATTAAATATTGGTTTGCCCACCAGAAACTGTTTGGAACATGCAAGCAAATCACATGCAGCAGAGTTAGCTTCTTTGATTATGCCTTCGCTGTTAGTGACTAAATAAGCGTCTAATGTTAACTCAAATAAATCTTGATAGGTTTGACATTCCTCTTCTAGTAAATATGATGTTCGCAGAAGTTCTTCATTTTGCTCATACAGTTCCTCTGCTGCTAACCGTAAAGTATTTGAGGTAGCAATCAGTTCCTTAAATGCTTGGGGTAGCAAATCGGGAGATATCCAAGACAATGCTTTAGTAGTTTCTTGTAAACCTGCTAAACGTTTGTGGAATAGTTCTGCGTTTGTGGCTAATTGTTCTACGTTCATCTCAAACTCTCCTTGCTTATAATGATTTTTTGTAAAGATGCTTTTAATAAAACTTTTTGTTGACGCTTCTAAGAGACATCGGCAACCCAAGAAGTAAAAATCAAGAATTTCTATGTTTACCTGACCCCCAACCCCTGTACTTGCGCTAGTAGAGGGGAGACTTTGACGAAGCGTGACTCTTGGGGGGTGAGGGGTTATACACCTCATTAAATCCATGTTCCTAAGCACATGCGTAGGACTAGGGGCTTATATAATGCACAACATAAAGAAATAGTATGAAAGAACTATTTGCTTTAACTGTAAGTTTAAAGAAGTAAAGTGAATATTTTGTGAAGTCGGCAGATAAAATCAAAAAGTAGCGCTAGCAACACGTTTAACAAAAGTTAGATTTGTCATAAATATTTTTAATAAATATACATCTACCGATAGATGCAATAAAAAATAAGTATTTTTAGATATGAAAATTCTCTTAGTAGAGGACGATCAAGCAGCTGCTGAAGTGTTAAAAAATATTCTGACGCATCAGCATTACACAGTCGATTTGGCTGATGATGGTGAAACTGGACTATTGTTTGCCCAAATGTTTGCTTATGACTTAATTTTGTTAGATATTATGTTGCCAAAGCTGGATGGTCTAATGTTTTGCAGACAGCTACGCGCTCAAAAAAATGATACGCCGATTCTGCTTTTGACAGCTTTGGACAGTAGCACTAGCAAAGTTATTGGGTTAGATGCTGGAGCTAATGATTATGTTGTTAAGCCTTTTGAAGCTAATGAGTTATTAGCTCGAATACGTGCATTGGTGCGTCGAAAAAGTCCGGCTCTCTCTTCAGTGATAGAGGCAGGAAATGTCAGGCTTGATTCTACTAGTTCTAAAGTTACCTGCAACGGGCAAATTTTGCCTTTGACTGCTAAGGAATATGCTTTACTAGAACAGTTTATGCGTAACAGTCACCGAATATTTAGTCAAGAAACTTTGCTCGATAATCTCTGGTCATCTGAAGAAATCCCTTTAGCGAATACTGTCAGAGCGCATATCAAAGCTTTACGGCAGAAATTGAAGCAAGCTGGGGCAAATGATTTGATTGAGACAGTCCACGGACAGGGGTATCGGCTGAAATTCGAGCAAAATGGGCATTCTGAAGTTAAGCATTCTGCTGCGACAAAGCTTGACTTGCAACCAACACAAGTCGATGCGACAGTAGTAGAACGATACCAACCACAATTATCCTCAGCGCTGGCTGACATTTGGAAGCGATTTCAACCCCAGTATAGTGATCGCATCACAAGTTTAGAACAAAATATAACCGCGCTGCTTGCAAATACGCTAACTGAAGAACAAGCACAACAAGCACAAGCATCAGCGCACCAGCTAATCGGATCGCTCGGTAGCTTTGGTTTTCTTGAAGCGTCGCGTTTGTGTCGTGAAATTGAAAAAATTTTTCGAGCTGGAGTAAAACAAAGTCGAGTTGAAGTTGAACGTCTTTCTCAACTGCTTGTAGCGTTGCGGCAAGAATTGGAACGACCGGTGGCAATTGCCCCAGATGCTCGAGCGAAGCGCTGCCTATGGCAGCGCTTCGCTAACATTAAGCAACAACCCTACTTGTTAATCGTTGATAATGATGTGCAACTAAGTCAGCAATTAATAAATGAGGCTGCAATCTGGGGAATTCAGACTTTAATTGCGACAAATATAACTGAAGTTAGAGAAGCGATCGCCCAAAATTGTCCGGATGTGGTATTACTCGATTTGTGCTTTTCTAACTCAATTGAAAGTGGCTTAGAACTGTTAGCAGAACTGACGACTAATAATTGGGATTTACCCGTGCTGGTATTTTCCGCTGTTGAAGACTTTGCCAACCGACTAAAAGTAGCTCGTCTGGGGGGACAAATTTTTTTGCATAAACCTGTACTTCCTGCCTCAGTATTAACAGCTGTTATCCAGGTGCTACAGCGGTCTGACATTGTTCATGCAAAAATTATGGTTGTGGACGATGACCCGCAGATGTTGAACATTTTACGCAGTTTACTAGAGCCTTGGGGATTCGAGCTAACGCTGCTAGATGAGTGCGATCGCTTTTGGGAGACATTAAACGCATTTAACCCGGATTTGCTGATTTTAGAGGTGGAAATGCCATTAAGTGGTATTGAGTTATGCCAAGTGGTGCGAAACGATTTTTACTGGAATCAGTTACCCGTGTTATTTTTATCTGTTCACAAAGATGCAGAGACAGTGAATCGGGTATTTGCTGCCGGTGCAGATGATTATCTGAGTAAGCCAATCCAGGGACCCGAATTAATTGCTCGTATAATGAATCGGCTGGAACGCACAATTATTTCCGTAAACGGGTGGAAACTGATATCCTGAGCAATATCATGTTCGTCAAAATACCCGCAATTAAAAAACCTCACCCCTACCCCTCTCCTTACCAAGGAGAGGGGATTAGGGGTGAGGTGGGGTGAGGTTTTATGAAAATTATGGTTGATTGACCGGACATCATATAAGTGATTTGCGTTCTTATTTAACAGCACAATTTCCTAATTTTTGCAAATAATTCATCAACTTTAACGGGTTTACGAATACAGTCATTTGCACCCATATCTAATGCTTCTGCCACACAAGCTTCATCAGAACCCGAAACTATTAAAATGGGAATCTTAGCTAATAAGGGATTCTCGCGGATGCGTCGGGTTACTTCTACACCGCTCATTCCAGGCATCATCACATCCAGCAGCACCATCGAAGGTGGTGAGGCTTCAATTTTAGCTAAAGCCAAACTACCATTATTAGCCGTATCAACGTCGTAACCCTCTGCTTCTAAAGCAGTTTTCAATAAAAACAAATTAGCTACAGTATCGTCCACAGCCAAGATTCGACAACGCTGGTTTAATTGCATAAAGCAAAACCCCATCAGTTACATGAGGCAAGAATACCAAGATTAATAAGTATTTATGCTGCCAAACATTTAATTGTTTAAATTTTTTATTTATATATCTTATTAAAACGCAAAAAATACAAGCACCTGCGTTTTCATCTACAAATACTTGAAAAACTTGCTGAATAAAGCTTTGAAGTAATGGAGAATAGGGGAGTCGAACCCCTGACCTCTGCGGTGCGATCGCAACAGCCTTAATGCTTCTCAGTCAAACCCTGTAAGACTTTCTAGCTGTCTTAAGTATACCCTTAAGAAACAACTAGGACAATGAGAGAGATTAAGCCAGTTAACAATAATGGGACCATCCAGCTTAAGTTTAACTTAGGGGGTAAAAGGCATAGTTTCAATCCGATACCAGGCGGTCATTATGATGATAAAAGAGATATGGCAACAGCTAGGGCGATCGCCACACAGATACAGAATGATATCCTAGCTAGACACTTTGACCAGACTTTAGACCGCTATAGGTTAGCTCCTAAGGAAACCCTTAATACTCAGGCTAAGACACTACTAGAACTTTGGGACACCTGGGTGGAATCTCTAGACCTTTCCCTATCTACTCAAGCTAATCACTACAAATGGGTCAGGCTAATGATATCCCAGGCTAACCCAGGGATAACAGAAACTAACTGGCTAACTCAGGTGAAGATATCCCCTAGAACCTACAGAGACCGCTTAAGCATGATCAGGGCTTGCTGTAAATGGGGGGTGGATAAAGGCTGGCTGGATGTTAACCCATATGAAAGTCTTAAACCTAAGAAAGATAATCCCAAGGAAATCAAACCATTTAGCTATGAAGAGATTAAGGCTATCCTCAAAGCTTTTGATGAGTTAGCACCACACTACAGTCCATTTGTGAGATTCCTAATGGCTACTGGGGTCAGGACATCCGAGGCTATCGGGTTACTTTGGGTTCATGTAGATTTGTTAAAGTCCGAAGTAGTAATCAAGGAAAGCCTACCCAAAGACCTAACAGGTAATGGTTATCGCAGGATTAGGAAGGAAACTAAAACAGGTAACATCAGGTATCTACCTCTGTCCCCAGAGTTGCAATCGCTTCTGAGAAACCTGAAGCCAGCAAAGATTAACCAGGATTCCCTAGTTTTTACTACCCCCAATGGCTGCATCATAGATGCTGATAACTTTAGAGAGAGACAATGGGCTGAGGTTTTAGCATCCTGTGGCATCCCTTATCGCAAACCATACACCACAAGGCACACCATGATTAGCCATGCCATAGACCAAGGTATCCCTATAACTGGTGTAGCATACTTGGCGGGTCATAAGGACACCTCGATGATTATTAAGAACTATGGGCATATGATAAATCGCCCGAACCTTCCAAATATACCTATTTAACCATAGTCCCCCATCTTTTATCCATTATGGGTTAACCGGACATCAGGGATAGTAGAAATACTAGGTTACCTCAAAAGTTACCTTTTACCTTAGGAGCTAGGATGTATACTAGGCTGACTTTTGAGCTATTTAGGGGACTTCCGGTTACTTTTTAGGGTTACCTCGGTTACTTTTGGGCATGTTTAGGGGTAACCTCTGAAACCCTTATGCAGTATAGATTGTCCCCCAGTAGGTTACCAGTTACCTCAGTTTTAGGCTTAAGACTCTCTATAGTAATATGTAGCCTATATGTTTAGGAAAATAGAGGTAACTGGTAACCTTTTAGGTAGAACCTTAGCCCTATAAGGGTTGTAGCGGTTACCTCAAAATATGAAAAGGTAACCTGGAGGTAACTTTTAAGGCAACCTAATGGCTGATAAGGTATGCCCAGTAAGGTTTATGGCGACAATGCCTCCAGATTACCTGAGGTAACTTTTGAGGTAACCTAATAGGAAACCCCAGCTATCTGGTGATAACCGGGGTCTGGATTGCTCTAGATACCTTTAGGTTTTACTTGGATTCCTTTCTGGATTCCTTTCTGGCTTCTATCTCGGATTCCATCTGATTCAACCAAGTACCATTAGTATTTTTGGTAAACCACTGACCACCTTCAAACTTAGCCAGTTTAGGTTTCTTGGCAACCTTCAGGACATAAAACTTCTCTGTCTTGCCATTAACTTTAATAGCTTTTTGCTCATAACCTAGTTGCTTAAGGCTGTTAATCACAGAGGTTTTATTCTTGGCATGGTTATCTTGGTGAGTACCCATTGCGGTCTGGATATCCAACATCTTAAAGGCAACTTCTCTGGATCCATCAAGGGTTACTGTTTCTAGTACTCTCTCTAGGGGTTCTACCCAGCTACCTTCTACCATATAATCTCTGTTTCGGTCTTCCGATGCTACCTGAGATGCTGGGGATAAGTCTGTGGGGTGACCATTAACCAACTTATGATAAGCAGTAGACCAAAGCTGGTCAACATTTTCCTCTAACCAAGCCAGGGGTAACTTCCAACCATCCGGCATGTCGATAATCCAGAATCTCTTGTTGCCAGTATCATCTACTAGAAACTGAGACTTGTTAGTAGTCCCAATGAACACTGTAGTCCTAGGGGTGACTGACATCTCATCAGCTTCTTTGTACTTGGGGACATATTTGTCGGTAGTGGTACTTAAAATCTGCTTAAGAATGCTTGCATCCTTACCTTTAAACAGTCTGTCGCACTCAGCCAACTCCATAATCCAAGTCCGGGTTATCAGTCTCACCATATCCATCTCCGAAGTACCGGAAGCTAGCTCAGTACCCCAAAACTTACCCAGCTTACTCACAAATGCCGATTTACCAGCATCTTGGTCTCCTTTGAGTATCAATGCTCTCTTCATATAGCACCCAGGTTCTAAGGCTCTCTTGACCGCTCCTACTAACCAAGTGGTAATCATCTCTTGAGTTACTGGGTCTTTAGTGCCAAATAGGACTTCACCTAAGTTATCCCATTCTGGTAACAGTTCTACTTTGGGTTCCTCCCTGCTTTGAACATCTCCTAACTCTAACCCTACATCCCAGTGAGCTTTATCATAGTCTACATCCTCTTGGGTAACTACATAGGTCACATTTACCTTTTTGGTGTACTCCTTGTAGACCTTATCGAGGTATTTCTTAACTGGTTTAAACTGTCTAGATTCTAAGAAGATATCTAGCTGTCTATCATAGAATCCCTCAGATGTCCGAGGTCTAGCCATTTCTAATGCTTTCTCTAGTCTGGCGGTCAACTTACCCACAGTAGTTGATTCCCCCTGGTAGTAGACAGTACCCGCCCAAGCATCTTGTTCCAAAGCCCAACTATCCCCTTGATACACCCCATAGACTGCCTTGAACACTTCCCAGAATGCATAAGCTTTATCACTAGCTTTCATGATGTACCCCTTAGCCGCTCTTTTGAGTTTGAATAAGACTCCAGCGCTCTTAGGGTCATCATATCTACTCATGTCACCACCACTGACCGGAGTCTCAGCTAGTAAATCACCTTGGCGAATACAAGCTAATAACTTCTGTCCTTTGGCATCATTATCATCTTCATCGAATAAGCTTGACTGAGTATCGGTATCTGAGCTATAATAAGACATATCGGTCATTTCCTTGGGCATCTAGCCCTTTTTGGTGAGTAATCTGAATCTGAATATCGGTCTTAGGGTTTACTAGCTGGTTACTGGTGAACCCTATTTGGTGTCTAGGCGACACTTGAATCTTTGAAGTATTCCCGAATAGCTTCTCTAACTACCTGGGAGATTGAGACATCTTTCTGGTTAGCTGTGGTGGTCACTTGCTCTCTGATTTCATCTGAGAGTCTGATTGATAGTGTGTTTGTCTTCGGGGTCATCTAGGTTCCTCCTGTATTAACTTGTCCCACACTAATAAACTGTCATTTTTCTGGTCTTAATCTGGCTTAAATCTAAAAGGTAAGCCTAGAGCCAATCCTAGCTATTAAGGGATTCTGTAGCTTCATTAGGTGTCCCCCCTTGGCTCTAAGGTAATCATTGCGATTTTAAGTATTTCCAGTACTTGCCATAGAGGTATATCTATCATTGGTATCTTAGAGTTACTAGAACCTTGCCCAGTTCCCCTAACTTGCTTTAGTTGCTGCATGTCCCTCAGGGGTAATCATACCTAGCCCTAGTAACCTTAGATATTCAGCAAGGCTATAGCCCGCATCTGATGCCCTTTGTTTCAACTGTTCCATCTCTGCTTCATTAGCTCGGACTTTGACTTCCTTATCGCGCTTCATTGCTTCTAATCTCCTTTGGGTACTAATTAATCCCCTTTGATAATATTATAGCATTGCTGGTGTCTTATTGGTAATATTAGAGCGAGGAATCGCCCTAAACTGCAACTTACCATAATCCTTATGGGGTAATACTTATACCTGTTACAGGCGATTGGGGGCATCATTAGCTGATACCAGATACCTGATGTCTATGTTGCGATCGCAAGAAAAGCGGCTAAATAGCTAATGAAATCGCTGAAACCTTTTTGTAGTAATCACTCCTGCGATCGCAGAACCGAGTGTCCACTAGCCCGATCCAAAATACCCGAAAGTTAACCCAGAATCACCAGGTTTTCTTATGTGGCAGGGTTTTCCAAGGGGGAGCCAGTACCATACAAAGTAATCCAAGATGCATCTCGATCGCGGATTAGAATCCACAACTAAAACCTTCCGCAATATTCCAGAAGCCTTACCAGGGAAGCAAACTCGCCCACAATCAACCTCTAGGACTTATTAGTACCCTCCGGGATTCTATGTTATACTTGACTTAATACCTGTAACAGCTATAACTCACTAGCAGCAATGGTTAAGTCAAAAGGTGGTAAGGGTAAAAGAGCAAGTTATCAGACCTCGGTGGTCAGAGTACCCAATCAGGTGCTAGGGCAAGTCAAGGGGATTATTGATAGTTTCCATGCGACCGAAGGAGCCATAGAAGCTCCTGGACTATCGCAAATCAATCCTGAGAAGCTAACTAGGCTCTATGAGATAACCCAAATAGAAGACTTATGGGATTATGAGAATCTAGAGGCATCTAGTGACTCTAAGGAGGCTAGGGAATATCAGATGTTGGCTGAAGAGGTTAATAAGGTAATCTGGCAGGTCGATAATAGCTTCAAGGGATTGGCGATACCTGGATACTCTGAGGACTTATGGGGAGCCATAGAGCTTCTGATTCGCTACCGATTACTCATTAGACCTCTAGGACTTAAACCTGTAACAGCTAAAGAGTTCAGTTTATGGTTAGATGCTGCGGGTATTAGGGGGAACCATGATGATAGGACTGTCATGGCAGTAACCCAAGGAAACCTTCAAGTATTCGCAAGTCTTTATGAGGATACCCAACCAGTGGATAGGGCGCAATATTGGGCTAAGTACTATCAAGAGCATCTAGGTAAACCCGAGGTCGATTATTGGTTATGGCTAGGTAATCCAGAAGTGCTTGAGGTGTGTCCAGAGCTAACCCTACTGTTGACTAAACTACCAGAGCCATCAGGGAGAGTCAAGTTAGTCCTAGAGCATCTGGGGGATGAAATAGCACCTTTTCATAGTCCGGATGTGTCCAAGATACCGGGGGTATGGGGCAATATAGTTACTGTCTTAGAAGGTGGGTATTTCCATAAGTCCCCTAGTCTCTGGGAGCAGCGAGAGGACTACCAGAATGCATTCCTTGATTGGTATCAGGATGCCACTGATATCCTAGGCTCCTTAGAGACTCAGAAGGTAATCCAGAAATGCTTTAGTTGCTCCCCAGAAAGACTAGAGGACTTGGTAAACCTTTGCGCCTTTGGGGAGAATACTTGTTGGTCTGTTTTGAGAATCCTACCTACCGCCTCTAGGGATGAAATAAGGACTGCCTATCGAGCAATATGTCTCAAGTTGCATCCTGATGTAAACAAGTCCCCAAATGCTGACTGTGAGTTCCGGGCACTTCAGGAAGCTTATGAGTTGGCAATGAGTCAGACCAGAGTAGACCTTAGATTCCGGTAGATACCGAAATAAAATCTGAAACTACCGAAATATTTAGACTAGGCAGACATTGCCCAAAGTTTCAAGCAATCAACTGTCAAGCTAATATCCTCTCTATGTGTTAAACCCCCTTGTGGTCTGAGTTCGGTCGCTTGGCATATCTCAAAATCTAAGTTTTCTTCAAAGTCTCCGGTAAGTACTAACACTCATCGGGGTTCTATTTGGGATTATTAGGGAGTCATCACATCCCAGTTACCGCCGATAACCACATGGCATCATCAGCAGTCAGGGCATCGAGGTCTGGTAGTAGTTCCAGGGGTATCCGAGAGTAGCTTGCAATCTTTTGGAGGTTCTGGGTTAACTTGGTCAACCTTTCGGGTATTAGGATTTCTGCTGGTAGTCTTGTTGGGTCCTTAGCCAAGTCATCTAGGACCACATAAAACCATTCCACAGAACCCAAAGGGTCATCCCCTAAGAGACCCTGAATGGTCTCATAGAGAGTAAATACTGTCGGATATTCCTTAGCCTTCCAGGTGATAGAACCATTACCAAGTCGCTTGGTGTGACTTTCGACCCCATAAAACTCATGAGAGAGTAGCTTGATAGCCAGAGAGACATATACTTCCACTTGGCGGTCTGGTGTGGTCATCCTGTTCAACCTAACTGCATAATCTGCCACATTAGCCCGAGTAAGGACACCAAGCTTGATTCGGTTGTCTATGAACTCTTCCATATACCCCAGGACTAACCGAGCCGACTTGGCAACCTTAGCCTTCTCCTGATTGACCTTGGCTTCCTCAGCATCCTTGATTACCTTAAGTTCCCTTTCCTGTCTTTGCAGTTCCTTAAGCTGTTCTGTGATCGCCTTCATATCTAGTTTCATCTGAGTGATTCCTATTAACTTCTCTAGTATTTAGTCAACTTATGCCTTTATAAAGTTGACATTCTATAGATAGGTATGTTCTTCAATCAAACCTAAATCAGATGACTAAACCATACAGATTATCATTCAGAGTAGATGAATCGACCTATAACTGGTTAGAAGACTTGGGACAAGGTACTCACCTGTCAGTCTCCGAGATAGCCAGAGAAGTCATAATGACCAGCAAGATGACCAAGGACACCAAGGTGGTCTATGGGAAACTCCTAGAGTATCTAGGCTCCTTAGATTCACCAGGATTCTTTGAAGGTCTAGTTGGGCTAATAGAAACCATCAAAGAGGTCAAAGGTAATGCCTAAGACCTTATGCCCCATATGTGGACTTGATGCCAGTACTAGGGAATCCTATGAATCTAAAGTGGCTCTAGGTTTACCTGCAACAGCTATAGCCGAGTACCTGTCTACCTTAGGGGTTCAAGTGACTCCCCAGCAAGTCTATAACCACAAGAAGCACAGTAAGCCACAGGGCACTAATAAGTCCCTCCCGGTTC
Source organism: uncultured bacterium (assembly GCA_964245695.1). Lineage (GTDB taxonomy): Bacteria > Cyanobacteriota > Cyanobacteriia > Cyanobacteriales > Nostocaceae > Hassallia. Next base: position 26,939 of record CAXTNZ010000037.1, read on the forward strand.
CCCCTAAGGTGGTTTCTAGGGTCTCAGAGCAAGGACTGACCATTGATGACAGACAAGAGAAGTTACTGGAGATTGCCCTAGAGATAGTAGATGACCTACTAGTGCAGTTTAGAGATACCCAGAATCTCAGGGTAGCCAAGTCACTTAAGGAGATAGGGGAGTGGGCTAGTCAACTAGTGAAAGACAGGATGGCTAGAGAGACCATACCAGAACCCAATCTAGCTATTTCCATCCAGATAAACTCCCTAGAGGAATCACTAGGACTACCAGAACCTTACTACCAACCCCAGGAGAACCCAGATGATTAAGGTAAGACTCAACTCAGTTCAAAAGCAGTTCTATGACTTATTGAACCCTAATTAGAAGCTAAGAATGCTAAAGATTCTAGCTGTCAAACAAGGTTAACCGAGAAACCTAAGAAACCTAAGAAAGTACTCAAATCTCGCAAGAGTACTAAAGGGATTAATCAAGACTTCAGCAAACCACTTAATGCTTTCCAGTCCCCCGAATCAACCTCATTCCACTCCTAGGACTTTTACCAAAACTCCCTAGGGTACTACCAATACCCTAAGGAGCCAATAACATACTAGATTAAATAAAACTATATGTCCACTATTATAGCACACATAGCTCTTGATGGGGCTAGTAGAAATACTGATTATCAGACTAGTTCCTTTGATGCCCGATTGGCTTGTGGTCAGTCCTGGGAGCATTCTCTGGTAGAACACCTGAAGACCCAAGGGTTAGATAAAGTATACCAGCTTGACCAATATATTCCATTTAAGTCTGCTTTTTACTCTAAGAATCCAGCACCAGCTAGATGGCGGTCTATGGAGCAGTCCAAGTTGCCACAGGGGTTATTTGCCAAGTTCCAAAGGGATATCCGAGTCATCCATAATGGCAAGGGATATAACCTGGAAGTCAAGACCAAGGCTGGCATCTTTAATAATCCTAATATCCTAGTCGGCGGTATAGCTAGTCGATGGGACAAGTATAGATTCCCGGTGCATTATATAGTAGCTATCGACCGCACTACCGGAGAAGCTAGAGTAACTGAAGCCGACAGATTAACCAGAGAAACCAGTTGGCTGACTATAAAATCTCAGGAGTTATCTTATGGTGTCCCTAGGCATCTGTTTAGACCACTAGATAGCTGGCTGGACTTCATTAGAGCCTAGGGTTAACCTATTTCTAATCATTCTGATATAAGTTGGCTTATGATACCCGGAGTTATCCACAATAACCCTAGCGATAATCAAGTTACCCAATCTTGACTTAAACCAGTAGCTTAGTATAAAACAGAGAGACAGTACTTGGTATATAAGATGACTGAAGCTATCAGTGCGCTAGCGATGACAGAAGAGGAAGCTCGGAAGGATAAGAGCGGTATGGGAAAAGTACAGATACTAGGATACTGGTATAAAGCTACAGATATTGAGGACATTACCTGGGAAGATGCGGATGGCACTGACAGCAGTGGGGTAGATTATCCTGAGTATGCCAGTAGCTACTATGGGGATGCTGAGATTTTGTATGTGGTCTTATGTGATGGCACTCAGTTAGAGGTGGATGTAACAGATAAAGATACTGAGCTAGAAATGCTCTATGAGTGGATAGACACTATGTAGCAGTACAGTTAAGACCTGGAGAAGTTCCGATGCATCAAATCCTCTTAGGATAGTATTAGGACAGTTAGGACAGTTTAGGACTGATTTGAGGGACTTTAATCGGGTAAAACTAATGGAGAATAGGGGAGTCGAACCCCTGACCTCTGCGGTGCGATCGCAGCACTCTACCAGCTGAGCTAATTCCCCAAGTTACTAATTGCTTTTTTAGCATGAGCTATCAGCCATTAGCCATCCTAACATTGACTCTTCATTTTTGTTGAAACTGCTTTTGGGAATAAACTTCTTGTATCCGTTCCAATTCCAAATCAGTTAAATAATCTACAGTCCAATTACAGCAGCGTTGAAGCATATGGAATGGGTAAGTATTTGCTACACCAACTACTTGCATACCTGCTTTTTTTGCTGCTGCTATCCCGGCTGGAGTATCTTCAATTACCAAACACTCACTTGGTTGAAGATTCAATTCCGGATATTCCTGGTTCAGACGTTCCACTGCCAGTAAATAACCATCGGGTTCTGGTTTACTGGTAGTGATGTCATCACCCGCTACTATAACTTGAAAGTATTCAGCCAGTTTAGCGCGATTGAGTACCAATTCTATTTCTTTGCGGATCGCACCACTGACTAGCCCTAGTTTCAGATTGCGCGAATCTCCTTCTCCTATCAAAGAGGCTGTGCCAAGGGAGACGCTTTGCGAACTCACCTGTAATATCAAGTCATTCAAACCCGGATACAAAGGCAGTGTTTCTATTTTCTCCAATTCCACCGCATACATAGCTGCCTTCTGGTGCAGTAACTGCGTTAAATAGTCTTCACTGACGACACGACCACGACTTGCTAGTAAATCACGTAAACAGGCGCGATCGCTACGTCCCAGACAAAATTGCTGATACTCACCCTTTTTGAGGGTGAGATTTTCCTCAATCAGAATTTGCTTGATCAGTTGCTCGTGGATTGACTTGTCATTAATGATGACGCCATTAAAATTAAATAGAACTGCCTTTAAACTCATGTTAGCCAAAAGCTGGAGATCCAAAGTCCTCCAAATCATTATTGTCTATTGTGCTGTCTGTTGATGTGCGTGGGTACTGCTGTACATTTTTTTGCACAGTTGTATTCTCTCCTAAAATCGGTTTAACGCCGCTAGTTACCTGATTTATCCACCACACATCCTGGGTTTGCACTGCTGCAAATCCCGCTGCACCCATACTCGCATCTACACTGCCAGCAGCATAGTCACGAATATAAGGCTCTTCAAAAACATCATTAAGCCATTCTAACTGACGCAGGGTCTTTTGATTACCATCCAGAATCAACACTTGTCCACCTTCAACTAGCAACCGGAAGCTTTCGTGCAAAATTGCTTGGCATACTGTTGGGGGAGTTTCGTGAAATAGCAAAGAAGCTGTCACTAAGTCAAAAGAAGCATCTGGGAACGTTGTTTTTTCGGCATTGCCATGTCGCCAAGTTATATCTAAACCAGCACTTTGAGCTTTGTGTTCTGCCCTCACTAGCATATAAGGCGACAAATCCAAACCGATGACTTGGGCTTCGGGGAAAGCCTGCTTTAACATCAAGGTTGTGGAACCTGTACCGCAGCCTAAATCTAGGATGCGTCGTGGTTGTACCTTGATAGCATCAATCAAAGCCTGACGCACCCAAGTTTCGTTAGGTGGCACAACATATTGGGTAATCGGATCGTAGGAAACCGCCGCACCGGAGTTGAGATATCCGCCCTCAATACCGTGGAAGTTTTGGCTACTGTAGTACAAGGGAAGTGTAACATCAGAAGAGCGAAAGCGATCGCTCTCTTTGTCCCAGTCAACACTACGAGCATAACGCCGCAAAGAGTCTTCATCAATCAAAAGACGGACTACAGGGGATAAAAAACGTTCCCACATTGTATCTTGACGTGCCATAGGGTTTTGTCAAACTTGATGAGCTTCTTGTAATCACTGTCATTTTATTTACAAATTTTAATGCATTCTGGAAAAATCTGCTTTGGTTCATCAGGCGATCGCCTTGACAATTGTATTTTTTTTGTATTATATTTGTATTATTAAATTACCCTTTGAGAGTAGTTATTCAGCTTCACGAAAATTTAGGAAGCTAAATAAGCCAAATTTAAACTGCTACAACTAGCTATAAATTAGAAACTGGTAAGTAGTTAATAGAACAAATAAAAACTAACAAACACCCATCTAAAATAAATAGAATTATGTCCTACGAAAAATTAGAAATTTCCACACCATCCCCCGTTTTATCTTGGGCAAATCACCCATTAACATCAGAAGAAACCAAGATGGCAAAGAATGTAGCATCATTGCCATTTGTATTTAAACATGTAGCTTTGATGCCAGATGTTCACTTAGGTAAAGGTGCCTTAGTTGGTTCTGTAATTGCCACAAAAGAAGCGATTATTCCGGCTGCTGTCGGTGTAGATATTGGCTGCTTCGTGGGAGATACTCTGATTCCTTTGGTGGATGGGAAATCATATTCTATCAAAGAGTTAGCTGCTCGAAGTGAAGAGTTTATTGTCTACGCCTGTAGCTCTACCGGAAAAATTGTAGCAGCAAAAGCAACTGCAAAACTTACCAGACAAAATGCCGCACTGGTGAAAGTGATTTTGGATAGCGGTGAAGAAATCATCTGCACTCCGGATCACCAATTCATGTTGCGGGATGGAAGCTATGAGGAAGCACAAAATCTTCAACCTGAGACATCCCTAATGCCTTTCTATTCAAAAGTAGATCAGGATGGCTATACGTTAATTGCTCAACCTTACTCCGGTAAATGGCAAAAAGCACACTGGATTATTGCTAGATCCGGGTTACTCGGAAAAGTTCAGAAATTTGAAGGGCAAAGAACCGTAATTCATCACCGGAACTTTAACGAATCAGATAATCGACCAGAGAACCTTGAGTTCATGGGTAATTGCGATCATTCGGCTTATCATCGTAACTTAGTCGAACGTAACCAACACTGGCAGTCTCCAGAATTTGAAGAAAAAGGAGTTACTGCACTTGCCAAAAAAGCCCAAACTTCAGAAGGATACCAATATTACGCCGAACGAGGCACTAAGAACATCCTTCAGTACATGCAGCAAAAGCCAGAACATTTTAGACAAGCAGTTACTGGCAATGGCGATCGTGGAAAGCAATATTTGTTAGCTTACAACCAAAGTGAAAAAGGCAAAGCAAAATCTAAAGAAATTGCTAACAGATATTACACTTGTGAAATTTGTGGTGCAGAAGTAAAAACTCCCATTGGACTTCACAACCACCGCAGGAAAGAACATCAGTGCAATCACAAAATTGTCGCAGTGCTGACTCTAAACTACACTGAAGATGTTTACTGTCTAACAGTGCCGGAGTACCACAACTTTGCATTGAAAGCAGGCGTTTTTGTTCACAACTGCGGAATGTGTGCTATCAAAACACCATTTAAAGGTGAACAATTAGAAGGCAAACTCAAAAAAATCCGCTTAGATATTGAAGCCGCAATTCCTACTGGTTTCAACGAAAATAAAGATGTGGAAAAATCCGTCACCAACTGGCAACGCTGGGGTGATTTCAATGACTTGCATCGCGGGGTGCAAGACTTGCAAGGAAAAGCCATGCGACAGTTGGGTTCTCTCGGCGGTGGAAACCACTTTATTGAAGTTTGCCTTGATACCGAGAACTCAGTTTGGCTAATGCTGCATTCTGGTTCCCGCAACATCGGCAATAATTTAGCACAGTGCCACATCAACACAGCGAAAGAATTGGCAAAAATGGCAGGTAATAACTTACCTGACCCCGATTTAGCGCATTTTGTCGCTGGTACGCCTCAATTCCGCGCATACTGGAACGATTTGCAATGGGCGCAGGACTATGCGCGTGTCAACCGTGATGTGATGATGGCACGTTTCAAGCGCATCGTCGAGAAGCATCTAGCGGGTGGAAAGGCAACTAAGCCTTTATTAGAAGTGAATTGTCATCACAATTACGCCGAGAAAGAAGTGCATTTTGGCGAGGATGTTTACGTAACTCGTAAAGGTGCAGTCCGCGCACAATCAGAAGATTACGGCATTATTCCTGGTTCGATGGGGGCAAAATCCTACATCGTTAAGGGTAAAGGTAATGCCCACAGCTTCTGTTCTTGCAGTCATGGTGCAGGGCGTTTGCTATCTAGAAATAAGGCGAAGAACCTCTATACACTTGATGATTTGATTGAGCAAACAAAAGGTGTAGAGTGCCGTAAAGACACAGGGGTTTTGGATGAAATTCCTGGCGCATACAAACCAATAGAACAAGTCATGGCAAATCAATCAGATTTGGTTGAAGTTGAAGCAACGCTGAAGCAAGTTCTTTGTGTGAAAGGATAAATGAAAGTAGGGTGGGCAATGCTCACCTTTTTTTAACGCAGAGGAGCGCGGAGTTAAGCGCAGAGAGACGCAGAGAAATAAGAGGAAAATAAGTATCAGTAACAAGTTATATCAAGTTCGCATGATTAATTATAATACCCGTTTAACCTCACCCCGCCTCCGGCACCCCTCTCCTTAAAAAGGAGAGGGGATGGGGGTGAGGTAGTTTTTTTATAAGTGATTAACCGAACTTGATATTATTTTTAAGTTAGCGATTAGACTTGTCTATATAAATAAAAATATTATGCTAAATAGTGAATACGAACAACAATATAAGCAAGAAGTAATCGATTTATTTAACAGCAGAACAAGCTACGACAACGATTACACCATTCGCCGCGCTCTCCCACTACTAAATTTAGTTTCCCTACAAAAGAAACAAAAAGTGTTAGATTTGGCAACTGGCACAGGAATAATTGCCATTGCTGCTGCACAAAGTATGGGTGAAGGAAAAGTAATTGGAGTAGATTTTTCTTCAGGGATGCTCGCGCAAGCACAAAAAAAGATTGAGGAATTAGGCTTACAAAATATCGAACTTATTGAAGCTGATGCGGAGTATATAGACTTCGATGATGAGAGTTTTGATGTCATTTTTTGTTCTACGGCAATAGTGTACTTCAGAGATATTCCTGCTGCTCTACGCAAGTGGTATCGTTTTCTTAAAAAAGGTGGAGTTTTAGCATTTTCTTGTTGCTCAGAAGAATCCTGCGAAGCACCACGCATAATTGCAACTTGTGCTAAACATGGTATTTCTCCTTTCAATATTAACGAGCCAACAGGTACACCCCAAAAGTGTCAAAATCTGCTAGGAGAAGCTGGTTTTCAAGATGTTGAAGTGAAGACTGAGCAATTTGGTTTCTACCGCAGTCTTGAGCAAGCTAAACAATGGAATGGAGGATGGTTTCATCCTAGAGAAAATCCGTTGTTACAGGTGTCATCAAAGCAAATGGAAGAATTGAAGGCAGAATATCGTAAAGAAATTGAAGCGATGACAACCGAGGAAGGTGTTTGGTATGAACATATGGCTTTTTTCGTAACTGCTCATAAACACAAGTAGGGGCTGTCTCTTGATTTTGCCTAAAAACTAATGTAGAGACATTGCATTGCAACGTCTCTACAAATAGTCTAAAAAACAATCACTCTTACGTGATATAATATTAGGGCGTATTTTCAAAATTACATTGTCAAAGATTGAGTATTTGTCTCAATCAACTTCGCTAAATCTTGTAGGAACGCCGCAGCATGGGCACCGTAAATGATACGGTGGTCGCAGGTGATATTTACCTGCATTTGTTGCCGCACGCCAAACAGACCGTCGGCTGTGGCTACGACTTGCGGACTTGATGCGCCGATCGCAATAATTGAACCTTGTCCAGGCGGTAAAATCGCATCAAATCTGTCAACACCAAACATCCCTAAGTTGGTCACGGTAAATGTGCCGCTGTTGTACTCTTCTGGTTGCAGCTTTTTAACTCTGGCACGCTCTACCAAAGACTTCCAATTACGCGATAAAGAATATATATCCACCATGTCTGCATTCTGCAACACGGGCGTAATCAATCCGCCATCATCCATTGCCACTGCTACGGCAACGTTAATGTCAGAATGATAAACGATTCCCTGTTCTGAGTAGCTGGCATTTAGCAGTGGGTGTTTTTGTAATGTCACCGCCACGGCTTTCGCCAGTAGGGCTGTCATTGTCACACCTTTAGATTTAATTTGTTTGTAAAGCTTGTCTAACGCATCAGTGGTAATTGTGTAACCCACATGAATCACGGGTACGGATAGGCTGGCTACCATATTCCGCGCCACGGCATTTTGTAGGGTTGTCAAAGGCACTGTTTGACCCGGAACAGTGGCTGCGGCTGGCGTGGGTGCAGGTGCAGGGGCGGCAACAGGTGTGGGTGCTGGTGCAACTGGGGTAATGACTGGTGCAGGCGGTGGAGATGCAACGGGGGCGGCGGCGGGTTGCTTGCTACCAACAGCCGCCTCGACATCCTCAGCAACGATGCGACCGTAGGGACCGCTACCAGTGAGGTTACTCAGATCGACTTTCATTTCCTTTGCCAATTTGCGGGCGCGGGGTGAAGCGACGAGCCGTCCCTCCCGGTGATTGGATGCTCCGTTTTGCGACGCTGGGACAGAAGTTGCAACTTCGGCTGGTTGTGCTGCTGCCATTTGTCCGGGAGCGGTAGCAGCAGTAGTCGCAGCACCAATTGAGTTTGCTTGAGCGATCGCCTTTTCTATTTCGGCTTCTGTTTCTGCTAATAAGGCGATCGCCGAACCTACAGGGGCGCTTTCACCAGCTTGCACAAGGATTGTGGCAAGATATCCTTCATAAAAGGATTCCACATCCATATCTGCCTTATCTGACTCCACAACCACCACTGTTTCGCCTTTTTCCACTTTATCGCCTGGAGATTTCACCCAGGAGACGATTTTACCTTCGGTCATGGTGGAACTAAGCGCCGGCATAAATACTTCTTGAATGCTCATAGGGTGGTTTTGAAATCGATAATTTATGGACTTTAACAGCTTTTGCCAGATCGAATTGTAGCTTGACAGGAGAATTTTAGG
>CAXTNZ010000038.1:0-33782 GCA_964245695.1 uncultured bacterium
GATGAAATAACGTTTCAATTCAGATAGCTCGTTGTCCTGCTATAAAACGAGAGACGGAAGGTGGTATAGATCTACCTTCTGTAAATTTAGGAGCCGTAAAACTTCAATCAGAAGTGTAGATCTAGTGCGGTCAGCTCGCAAGCGTACTGCGGGCGATCGCCTGTAACAGTTACGTAAGTCTTGATGTCTGCTGTTTTACCAAAGGTGAATTATATGCATATTCGCGAGCAATTGAGCAACCCAAATAACTTGAGTCCTAAGTTTGAAGGGTTTTTTCTCCAAATGGTAATGCCGGGACTACAGCACAGAGCACAGGAAATTGTCAAGCAAGCACTCGGTTCAGATTATCAGGTTAAACCGATTGGTGACAATCAAACTGAGTTTGAGGTGATCCAAAAGAAAAATGCCTTGTCAATTAAAGCTGCTTGGGATAAGTCTTATCATCTGCGTTCCCAGCCCGGAGTTGTCGATGCACAGCCACTTTTTGCTGTTCCTCTACCCTACCGTTACCAGTCGAATCAGGAGTTAAGACAGCCTGCATCTGAAATTGAGCGCAAAATAGATGACCAGAGCAGTGATGCAGAGTGGAGTCTCAAGCAACTTCGAGTCTTTGAGGCATGGTCACGCTTTTTCCAAGACCCTAATAGACTACCAGGGCATGATATTATCATTGGGCTTCCTGATACAGGCTATACGCCACATCCGGAAATTGTAGCCAATCTGCTTGTTCAACAAGGTTACGATTTTCTCAAGGGCGATAAAGACCCAAAAGACGAACTCGAAAGACCTATAAGCGAACTTGTAAGCAATCCAGGTCACGGCACATCAACAGCTAGTATTATGATCAGCCCAAGAGGGGCACAAGTTAATTACCCAAGCTCAAAAGCTGTGACGGGAATAGCACCGGGTGCCAAAGTAATACCCCTTCGAGTTTCCTACTCAGTTGTACTAGAGAGCGTACGTAATCTAGCTGAAGCGATTGAGTACGCGGCGGATCATGGTGTCCATGTGCTTTCAATTAGCCTGGGAACTGGTTTCTTCAATCAGCGTCTGCGGAGTGCGATCATTTATGCTCAAAAACGAGGCGTAATCGTGGTAGCAGCAGCTGGTACCTTCATTCCCTACGTAGTTTGGCCTGCTGCCTATGATGAAGTGATTGCTGTTGCTGGTAGTAATGTGCGACGTGAGATTTGGTGGGGTTCATCGCGAGGACCTCAAGTCGATGTCACTGCCCCTGGTGAGTCGGTTTGGTATGCAAAATCCGAGAAGAAGAATGGTGAGATTAAATATAACGTTTTGCAAGGCTCCGGCACTTCATTTTCTGCACCAGAAGTCGCGGGTGTAGCGGCTTTATGGCTGGCACATCATGGGCGAGCGCAACTGATACAACGTTATGGAGCCGAAAAGATTCCTTTCATATTTAATCAGATTCTGCGCGACAGTTGTGAGAAATTTCCCACATGGAAGCCCAACCAATTCGGTGAAGGTATTGTCAATGCAGAGAAAGTACTTGCTGCACCACTACCTGATAATGTTAGTAGTTCGGTGATTGCACCAGGATTTGCCCTACAACAACACCCGTCTATAGACAACGGAAGACTCGATACCTTCGCCCATCTCTTCAACCAGCAACTATCACACAGTCAAGGTGAAGCTAATTTTGTTGGCGTGGATCGAGATGACACGAGACTGCGAGCAAGTCTTGCTGAACTGTTACAGATAGAAGAAACAGAATTACCAAAGCGATTGAAAGAGGTAGGACAAGAGTTAGCTTTTTACTTTGCGGTCAATCCAGAGCTTTACAAGCAATTTGCAGTAACTCTATCTAGTCAAAAGCCTGATCCAACTCAGTCTCAAACTAAGTCTTTTGTTGAGTCATCAAAGCCAAAAAATCTCAAGCAGGTGCGCGAGATGTTGTTATTGCAGAGTGTATCTGAAGTTTTGAAGAAAAAGCTACAATAAAATCCTATTCTCCGGCAAACAAAAATGCTGTAACTTCCTGCAACACTTTCAATCCCCGCAGCGAACCTCTAATTAAGCGAGTAGCAGCGATAGGTTGACGAATCATGCTCATAGCTAAAGGCAAAGCTTGAAGCGAACCATCAGAATTTATTGCTGATGTTAAATCAGGTATATCGTGCCCAGAGTCGTCGCTGACTACTCGCAGCATTGCTACTTCTACACCTGCTTGATGAAAAAATTCTAGAGCAGCGAATCCTTCCATGTCAACAACATCAGCCCCCGATATCTCGCCCAAATGGCGTTTTTCTTCTTTTGAACAAACTACGCGATCGCAACTCATCCCCTTCACCAAAGAAACCTTATCTTGAAGATGCGCGTAAAGTTCTGCGGTGAAGGGATCGCACTGTTGCACTTTCGTTTCATATACACATTCGGAATACAACACAATATCCCCGACTTTCAAGCGATCGCGCAAGCTACCACATAAACCCATCACGAGAACTTTTGTTTGGGGATTCCACAATTTATCTTGACAAGCTTCCAAATATCTGATCACAGCCTGACTACCCACAGGAATTGGTATTACATTCGAGACAGTGATGCGACTTAAACCGCGACATACAGCTTTATACTCTGCTCCCTGAGGAACCAGAATTATGGGAAATGGGTCATTGAGCATGGGAAAATAATTTTCAACTACTAATCCCTAATTTTTAATCGCTTATCCCCAATCGCGGATAAGCTGAATTCGCATTCCTGAGATGATTAATGTACCATGACTAATAATTCGCCCGCATGATTTTCCCAGATGGTGAAGCCTAATAACTCAAAATCCGCACGAGAGCGCTTTAATATTTCTAAGTTAGCGATTCAATTTTCGTGGGTGACGCTCTCGTTTTGGATTGCGGTTACGGTAGCTGGATTATTGGCTTTCAGTTCTCTCAAATATGCTTTGTTTCCGGATGTTACCTTTCCGGTGGTTGTGGTGAATGCTTCTGCACCGCTAACTACGGCTTTGGATACGGAAGCAAAGTTAACTCAACCTGTGGAAATGCGTTTGCGTGAGCTTCCCGGACTTGATGATATTCGCTCTTCGTCGTATCCCGGTCAAAGTGTGGTGAGTTTGTCTTTTGCTGTCGGTACGAATTTGGAAAAATCGACTCTTGAAGTCGAAACTAGACTGAAGCAGGTAAGTCTGACTGAGGGTTCAAGTTATAAAATTATACCTTTGAATTTGAATGAGTCGGCAGCGATTAGTTATGCGGTTGAAAGTGACTCGCGCAATTTAACGGATTTAAGTAAACTGACTAAAGAGCAGATAGTGCCGGCGATCGCTCGAATACCAGGAGTCCTAAAAGTCTCTTTATTAGGCGCACCTGTTGATGTTACTCCAGAAGCATCAATACCAACAGGGGGAGCAACATTAATTAGGTTCAATGGTAAGGACGCTTTAGCATTTCAAGTCATCAAACGCGGTGATGCCAACACTTTAGAAGTTGTCAGTCGGGTAGAAAAAGAAGTCCAAAAACTGCAATCTACTCTTAAAGATGTCAAACTTACCTTAGCAGCCACCCAAGCAGAGTATATCCGCAACGCGACTCAATCAACAATAGATGCGTTAATTGAAGCGATCGCTTTATCGGTAGTTGTCATATTTCCTTTTTTATGGAATTGGCAAGCTACCCTAATTTCTGCATTGGCAATTCCCACATCTATGTTGGGAACGTTTATCGTCATGGCTTTTTTTGGCTTCAATTTAGAGACAATTACACTGCTCGCTTTAGCTTTGGTAATTGGCAGTATAGTTGATGATGCGATCGTGGATGTAGAAAACATCATGCGACACATCCAAGATGGCGAAAGTCCTCGTCAAGCAGCGCTTTTAGCCACAAATGAAATTGGTTTGACAGTCACCGCTGCCACCTTTACAGCAGTAGCAGTTTTTCTGCCAATAGGTTTGATGGGTGGAGCGATCGGTCAATTTTTCAAGCCTTTCGGTATCACTGTTTCCGCAGCGATGCTGACTTCTTTGCTAGTAGCGCGTACTTTATCCCCAGTTTTGGCTCTTTACTGGCTAAAACCGACATCTTCGCGTCCTCCTCGTCAAACCAGCAACATCGGCGCAGGTTTTAACCGATTATACCGCGATTTACTTTGCTGGTCTTTAAACCATCGGCGGATAGTTATGGGTTTAGCTGTACTCAGCTTGCTTGCAGGGATAGCGTTAATTCCCCTGATTCCCAAAGGATTTATTCCCAAACTAGATCGCGGCGAGTTTAATATTGTTTATACTGCTCCTTTGCCGAATGTGTCGGAATTAGAAAAGCAGGGAAACGCACTGTTAGGAAGCTATTTAGGTGAACAACAATCTTCAGTTTTTGATTCGCGATCGGCAATTTCCAACCCTTTAAATGATTCTCTCGAAGTTGCCAAGAAACTAGAAGAAGTAGTCAGAAAATCTCCAGCGGTGGAAACGGTATTTACTACAGTCGGTTCCCGTGGAGGTGAGCCGAATAAAGGTACACTTTATGTCAAACTAAAAGATAAGCGTGCGATCGGCACTTTAGAATTGCAAGAGCAGTTTCGTACCTCTTTGCCAAATCTTCCTGGTGTTACTACCAGCGTGGAAGATATTCCATTTGTCGATAGCGGTGGACAAAAACCGCTACAAGTAGCATTACAAGGTAATGACTTGAAAGCTTTAAATACAGCCGCAAAAGCGATTAAAGATCAAGTGGTGAAAATACCGGGATTCGCTGATGTGACGGTAACAGGCGAAACAAACCCCCAAGATACAATCTTTCAAATTGAGCGTTTGAATAATCGCCGAGTAGCTTATATCAGTGCGAATCTGGGTCAAGAATTGTCTTTGGGTGATGCTACCGATAAATTAGTAGCAACAGCTTCATCGGTGATTCCTCCAGGTGTTACCTTAGATTTGGGAGGAGATTCTGCCAGCGTTAACACAGTTATTAGCAGTTTCGGCACGACTCTGGCAATGTCAGCGTTGTGCATTATCGTAGTACTGATTTGGCTGTTTAGAAGCTGGGTAGATCCGTTGGTAATTGGCGTTTCTTTGCCTTTAGCAATTGTCGGTGCTTTATTAGCGCTACTGATAACTAAAAGCGATTTTGGAATGATTTCGCTAATCGGCTTTGTCTTTTTGCTGGGAATAAGCAATAAAAATGCCATTCTGATTGTAGATTATATTAACCAATTGCGCGAGGCGGGTTTAGAGCGGACAGCCGCGATCCTCCAAGCAGGACCCGTGCGCCTTAGACCAATTATGATGACCACTGCGGCGACGATTTTAGGGATGGTACCGATCGCCTTAGGATTAGGAGCAGGTTCAGAATTGCGTACACCGATGGCTGTAGCGATCGCTGGGGGGTTAATTAGTTCTACCGTACTAAGTTTGATTGTTGTGCCGGTGCTTTACACGCTGATGGATGATTTGTTTCCCCGCAAAAAATCTTAATATGAATCAGCCTCACGCAAAGGCAAGGCAGCGCGTTGCGGGGGTTCCCCCCGTTGTAGCGACTGCCGCGCTAAGGCGCAAAGAATAAGAATATAAGTAATTTATAGAACTATCCGCGTTCATCTGCGTTCATCTGCGGTAAAAAATGCAAAATCTAAATTCAAAGAGTGTTTTTGTTACAGGTGGTACGGGTTTTGTCGGTGCAAATTTGGTGCGGTTGCTGCTACAAGAGGGATACTCTGTTAAAGCGTTGGTGCGTCCTGACAGCAATTTGGGAAATCTCAAAGGGCTAGAATTAGAAATTGTCAAAGGTGATTTAAACGACTTGAATTTATGGCAACAAATGCGCGGTTGTCAGTATCTTTTTCATGTCGCTGCTCATTATTCACTTTGGCAAAAAGATAGAGATGCATTATACCACAATAATGTATTAGGTACGCGCAACGTATTAGCAGCAGCGCAAAAAGCAGGTATTGAACGTACTGTTTATACTAGTTCCGTGGCAGCGATCGGCGCGGGAAAATTTGATAAAGTTGTTGATGAAACTTATCAAAGTCCATTAGAGGAACTTGTTGGGGACTACAAGAAGTCTAAGTTTCTAGCTGAACAAGAAGCAATGCAAGCGGCTAGTAGAGGTCAAGAGGTGGTTGTAGTCAATCCTAGCAGTCCGATTGGACCATTGGATATCAAACCAACGCCAACAGGAGATATTATCCTGCGGTTTTTACGGCGTCAAATGCCGGCATATTTAGATACAGGTTTAAATTTTATTGATGTGCGTGATGTAGCATGGGGACACTTACTCGCATTAGAGAAGGGAAAATCAGGCGATCGCTACATTTTAGGACATCAAAACCTCTCTTTAAAAGAACTACTTGACGAACTAGCGCAAATTACAGGTTTAAGCGCACCTCAACGCACTGTACCAGCTTGGCTACCTTTAAGTGTCGCTTGGGTTGATGAAAAAATTCTCGCACCTTTAGGTAAACAGCCTTCCGTTCCCTTAGATGGTGTCCGCATGGCAAAGCAACGCATGTACTACAATGCATCAAAGGCAGTACGAGAATTAAACTTACCTCAATCATCCTTGAATACCGCACTCAAAGATGCTGTAAACTGGTTTGTCTCTCAGGGATACGTGAATTTATAGAAGCTCGTAGTAAGCGCTGAAGCGCTTGAAAGCACTTTAGTGCTTACTACTGTAATATTTTTATCCGAGGAGTGATACGAGAAATGGCAATTAACTTACAACAAGCGATAGATATCGGGAAGTATCTAGTGACTCAGCGTCTTTTAGGACGCAAACGCTTTCCTTTAGTTTTAATGCTAGAACCTTTATTTCGTTGCAACTTAGCTTGTACAGGTTGCGGTAAAATCCAGCATCCCACAGACATACTCAAGCAAAACCTCACCCCGGAACAATGTTTTAAAGCAGTAGAAGAATGCGGTGCGCCGGTTGTCTCGATTCCAGGGGGAGAACCTCTGTTACATCCGCAAATTGGTGAAATTGTCAAGGGATTAATTGAGCGCAAAAAGTATATTTATCTGTGTACTAATGGCTTGTTGTTAGAAAAAAGCCTGGATAAATTTCAACCTTCCCCTTACTTAACCTTCACTGTACATCTAGATGGATTGCGAGAATGGCACGATCAATGTGTAGATCGCAAAGGTGTTTTTGATACTGCTGTGAAAGCGATCAAAGCTGCTAAAGCTAAAGGATTTCGTGTTGCGACTAACACGACAATCTTTGAAGGTGTCGATCCCAAACAAACGCAAGAGTTTTTTGACTTTCTGGGGACGTTGAATATTGACGGGATGACAATTTCTCCAGGTTACAGCTACGATTGGGCGCCAGATCAAGAGCATTTTTTAGGACGTGAACAAACACGCGCTCTTTTCCGCGAAATTCTCGCACCCTTCAAAGCAGGTGAGAAAAAATGGGATTTCAATCACAACCCGCTTTTTCTCGATTTTCTCACGGGGGAAAAAGATTATGAATGTACACCTTGGGGTAGTCCTAGTTACAGCGTCCTCGGTTGGCAAAAACCTTGTTATCTGCTAAACGAGGGTTATTACACCACCTTCAAAGAATTGCTAGAAAAAACAGATTGGAGTGAATACGGTCATAAGAGTGGCAATCCTAAATGTGCAGATTGCATGGTTCACTGCGGTTATGAGCCTACCGCAGCATTGGATGCAATGCAACCAAAAAATATGGCGCGATCGCTTGGTAGCGTCTTGGGGATGAGCAACTAATTTGTTTTTGCTGGCGCAACTGGAGGAATGCTATTATCGCCTATCGGCATTGTTAAGTAGATTCTGAGCAAAAATAGGTAAAGAACGAGCTTTACTTCTTTTGTAAAATAATCTGTTTCACCACACTCAGAAAGCGTTCCATGTCAGCATGAGTAATCGCCCCCATTGTCGAGACTCGAAAGATAGATTTTGCTAAATCTCCCTGACCAGAATAAATCACATAGCCTTGTGCTTTTAGTTGGTCGTGGAACTCGTCATAGCTGACATTTTCTGGTAGGTAATAGGCATTCAGTACGACGGATGAATTTCCTGGGGGAAGTAGGGGTGTAATTCCCATTGCAATTAACCCGTCCTGCACTATGTTGGCGAGTTGGTGGTAATGGACGTGTCTTGCACGCCAACCCCCAGCTTCTTCCATTTCTTGCAAAGCTTCGGCTATTGCATAGAATGTCTGAACTGATTGGGTAAAAGGAGTACCGCCTTGATCCTGCTGCTGGCAATAAGTTCCCAATTCTAAATATAAGGTGCGTGGAATTGTGTCTGGTGCTGGCAGGGCATCTCGCCGCAGGATGACGAAGGACGTTCCGGGAACGCCATGCAGACATTTATTTGCTGTAGCCGCACAAGCGGTGATTCCCCAAGCTTCAAAGTTAAGTTCTTCAGCACCAAAACTACTGACCGCATCTATCAAAAGTTTGATTTTGCGTGGCTGGCAAATTCCCGCAAGTTCAGCCAAATTATTCAGGCGACCGGTTGTAGTTTCGTGATGGACAACAGCGAGGTGGGTGATGTCGTGGTTTTCATCCAGGAGTCTTACCAATTGCTTGATATCAATTTCCGCACCCCAAGGATGCTGGAGTCTGGTGTAATTAATTGCGTGGATTTTGGCAATTTTGGCTATTCGTTCGCCATACACGCCGTTTTCAATCACCAGCAATTTCCCGTTTCTTGGTACTAAACTTGTTACCATCGCTTCCATCGCTGCTGTACCGGAACCAGTGAGCAAAACTGCGGCAAAGCGATCGCCTGTCAAGCCGTAAACTTGAAGTAGTTGTTCGCGGATTCTGCTTTGAAGTTGAGAAAATTCAACTTCACGATGACACAAATCAGGACGCAACAGGGCATTTCTGACGCGATCGCTAAGATTAACAGGACCTGGATTAAGTAAAATCATTGGAAGTTAGGAGTTAGGAATTGTAGAGACGCGATGTTCCTCGCGTCTTCTTGTAGAGACGCAATTAATCACGTCTGTAAGGGATAGCATTATCATTAAAAACCACAGATTATTATCAGTGTTAATTGGTGTTTATCTGTGGTTTAATCTCTGAAATTGCGATCCATTCAACAAGACGCGATAAATCGCGTCTCTACAACTTTGAACCAATATGACTCATAAAGCGTTGTAAAACAGCTTCGGGAGATAAACTAGGTCTGGGTAAGTCTTTCAGCGTTCCCGAACGAATTTTCAAATGTCCAAATTTTGGTCTAGTGTGAGTATCTGCGGCAAATAAAGCATCTAAAAGCTTCATGTCGTTTCCGGCTAATGTGATACCATAACCGCACGCTTCCGCAATTTTGGCGAAAGAGACATTAGCAGAAACGGTGGCTTGTGCGCCGGTAGAATCGTGTACTTCATTATCTAAAAGGATATGAATCAAGTTAGAATTGCCATAAGCGCCGATAGTAGCAAAATTACCCATCCGCATCAGTGCTGCACCATCGCCATCAATCACCACCACCCTTAAATCTGGGCGTGCTAACGAAAGCCCCAAACCCAGCGATGAAGCGCATCCCATCGACCCAACCATGTAAAGATGATTCGCTCTATCGCTACTAGCAAAGAGTTCCCGTCCGGTAAATCCGGTAGTCGCAATTACTACATTATTTTTTTCAGTAAGTTCGACAATGCGAGATAGTGCTTGATAACGAGACACAAGTTGCTCTTTATCAGCTTGAAAAAAGCTTTTGACAATGCGATCGCTATCTCCCCGATGAGGAATAGAAGAACGAGTTAGCGCATGAGGTGCGACTGTTCCCTTACGCATAATTAAAGCGTAAGGTCGGCGTTCTTGTTGCATGTAAGTTGTAGCGCGTTGCAGCACAGCTTCTATTTCCGCTACTTCTGTAGGGAAAAATTCCCAAGGTACAGACATTGTTTCTAACAATTTATCTGTAATTTGCCCCATGAGTTCATGTTGTGGTTCATCATGTAGTAGGCGATCGCCTCGCAGCGTGCAAATTAGCAGCAGCGGAATCCGAAAAATATAAGCTAAAGAAGTTAGCGGATTAACTGCATTACCCAAACCCGAATTTTGCATCATCACTACAGCCGGTTTACCAGCAATTGCTGCACCTGCTGCGATCGCTAAAGCATCACCCTCATTAGCTGAAGAAATATAAGTAAGTTTCTCGTCGTTGATGACGTAATTAATAAAAGGCGTAAGAAAAGAACAAGGTACACCAGCATACCATTCAAAGCCGATATTGCGGGCAGCTTCTACAAATTCCTCAGCTTGGATCATCAGAATTAAAAAGTTAAAGGTTATAAATTAGGAGTTAAGAGTTAGGAATTAGTAGGGGCGGGGTTTCCCCGCCCCTACAAAAGGCGCGGAGGTATTCATAAAATTGTTTACAATAATTCTTCTCTCCTGAATTCTGACTTTTGACTTTTGACTCCTGACTTATTCATTGTTTTAATTGAAAAGCCAAATCCAGGTCATCTAAAGAGTTAACATCTAACCAGTTACTGCGAATATAAAGAACCTTGATCGGTTTCCCCTGTTCAATTAAATAATTGCATAATTCTGGCATCCCCATACAATTAAAATCTGGTCGTGTTTGTAACTCTTTGATTGCTTCACTCAGCCACTCTTTACCTTGACTGCGTAAGCGCAGCATCCCAATCCATCTTCCGCTCTTATTTCCTAATTCAGTGTGTGTAGCTTTGGAGATATGCAAAAGGTTAACATCTTGTCCAAAGATAGATAAGTCGTCTTCAATTGAGCAATAAGCATAATCAGGAGAACCGCTAACCGATTTATTGCTCATTACAGAATCGACTACAGCAACAATTTCTCCCGGACAATCTAATAAATCTCGTAAAATGTAACTTCTAAAAAGTAAATCTCCATAAACTATTAGCATATCGTCGCTAAAGTTGGCAGAAGCGCAAGCTAAAGAAGTTAATTCTCCTGTTGTTTCATACTCTACATTGCAGATAACTTTAGTTCCCTGAACATCGATAGTTTCTGCTTTGAAACCGGCGACGACAGTAATATCATTAATGGCGAGTTTTTTGAATTTATCTACCAAAAGCCTGAGCAAAGGTTTACCATTAATCGGTAACATGACTTTAGGCTTATCTTGAGTCAATTGTTGCAATTCTTGTCCTCTGCTTGCAGCGAGAACGATCGCCTGGGTATGATTGCGTCCATTAGTAAAGTAGCGTTTTTCTGCTTCTAGCAGTTCATCTGCTCCCTGTAGGCGAAAAATTTCCTTCACAGGTGCAATCTCATCTTCTATATTGATTAGGGTTTGGCTAGCTTGAACTTCGCGAGCGATCGCCTGCATACTTGTAACAGCAGCGCGAATCATATGATTTGCCCAAATTACCAAACTTATCTTGGCTTTGCGAAAAACATCGGTGGCGGTGCTGTAATATTTAGTTGGTACAATCACCAACGGAGAACGATTCGCCCACTCTTCGGCAAAGGCTAGCACTTGATCGGGACGAGATGATTTACTGTGAATCAGAATTGCATCTGCTCCCGCTGCGTAGTAAGCTTCAGATCGGCGCAATGCTTCGGATAAATCCCACCCGGCAATCAAAGCTTCAATTCTGGCGACAATCGAGAAATCTGGATCTGTTTGGCTGTCTTTACCCGCTTTTATTTTGCCGCAGAATTCATCAATATCAGCTAAAGGTTGACGACTACCATTAATAAAACTATTAGTTTTGGGAAAAAGCTTATCTTCTATACATACTCCGGCAATACCTCGCTGTTCTAATTTCTTCACTAAGCGACGCATATTATTAAAGTTACCGTAACCTGTATCCCCATCCAATAAAATCGGAATTTGAGTTACATCAGACATGAACTCTAGCATTTCTACAACTTGAGTCCAACTCGCTTCATTATTATCGCGCACGCCAAATTGAGCCGAAACAGCTAATCCACTCGCCCAAATTCCTTTAAATCCAGCTTCTTCCACAATGCGAGCGCTGATACCATTGTGTGCTTCCATAATGAATTCAAGTTGTGGCGATTTTAGCAATTCTCGCAACTGAGCGCATTTAGTTTGTTTTGTTGTGGTGAGTGATGCTATTTGATCCATTTATTCTTGTTTGGTAAATGTATTTAAGGTAGTCAGCACGAAGAGTGCTTAATACGAAAAATTATATTTTTATAATTGAGGTAAAATCTCATTTTTAGCGCGTTTAATATCTTCGGGAAAATCGATTTCTATCCAAGGTAAGCCGGTGATGTCTTCGTAACCAAATGTTTTAGGGCTTTCCAATAACAAATCTCGAATAGCTTCTTCTAATGGTTCTTCATGTCGTCCACCTGTAATATAATCTTCGGTGATAGCGGCAAGACGATGCGCGATCGCACTCTCAAAACGAAAGAATCCCACTGATTCGCCGGCGAAATCATAAGTAAGATTTGCTGCCAGTTTTTTTCTAAATTCCACCAGATAATTATCTTGCACACAAAGCTTTACTGGTTCCTCTCCTGGTTCAAAATCCCGATCTAGTAAGAAACAGTTGGGGATATTTGTTTTCACCAATCGCTCAATGATGCGGCGAGCGTATAAAACATCTGCATCCATTAATAAAATTTCATCACCAGCCATCAAGTGTTTTTTTAAAGTCCCCAAACTGATGATACTGCCTTTGGTGTAGTCAGGATTATAAACTGTACTCACCCAATTTTCAGCTTTTAGTGCTGTGATTTCATCTATAATTTTATCAGCTTGATAACCGACAACAATCACAACTTCCTGAATATGACAATAACGTAGATAATCTAAATGACGCTCTAAAAGAGATTTGCCGTTAAATCTCAGCAAGCATTTAGGTTGATTTTTCCCATCTTTACCCAAGCGTTTACCAACGCCTGCGGCTAATATCAATGCCTTCATAATTAAATCACGTGGCTGAGATTATATATCTTTCGTAGTCGGCGCTACTCTGCGAGAAGCGCCGACTACAGAGTCAACGAAATACCTGACGAAAACCAAAATAAGCGATCGCGTCTTTCATATTCGAGATAAAACGTTTAAATACACCCATACGGATGTCAGTGACATATTCTAAAGTCAAAACAATCCGTTCTTGATTTTCGCCCAAAGGTGTGACTCGATGATATAATTTATCGCCGTTAAATAATACTAGTGTACCTGGAGTTAGAGAAAGCGATTTTGTCTGTGTTTCTCTGCCAGGAATATCACGATATTGATATTCTAATTTACTTGTAGAGCGGTCAACTAAACCGAGTAGCACTGTATAGCGTTTCCCTTGATAGTAAGATGTATCGTAATGATATTGAATGTGATCCCCAGGCTCAGTGTAGTAATACAAAGCGTAGGTATGAGGATCGGAATTAGGACAAAAAAGAAGTTTTTCTGCTATTATCTCGTTGAAAAATTCGCACAAAGCCGACTCTTGATACAATTCACCGAAAATAGGAGCGAGACTATCTAAGCTGTAGCGGCTGATACTTCCACCCTTTTTATGATTGGGAATATAGTTACGGTTAATCGCTTTTTTGAGGGATAGTAAAACAGCCAGTAACTCATCCAAGATAATGCTAGGGAGAAAGTTTTCCACCACCAAGAATTCATTTTGATCTTCAAATTCAGCTTTAAGTTTATTTTTATCCAAAGCTGCTATGACTTGATCGAGTTCAGTTTTTAGCATATATTTCGTAGTGAGCGCTTCAGCGCTCTCTATTCTGGTTCAGATTGGGGAAGCGAGTTGAATTGCCAAATTACCCACACAGCGAAAGTTGGCGCCCCAATCGCCGCTGCAATTAATAACAGCTTAAGCCCACCCAGCAGAGTGACTAACGGAAACAAATACAGCACATCTTCGATATCAAAGCCTGCAAAATTCGGTTGCTGGGTAGCGTCTTTACCAAGTTGCTGTTCCATCTCGTTTCGCAAGTGGAAAATGCAAGCAACAGATACCCCAGATACTATACCCATCACCAATGCCCAAAAACTGAGTTCGCTGTTTATCAAACCATACCCGATGCCCACGAACAAGAGAATGTGGATGATAGCATCACTAACAAGGTCATATTGATGACCCCATTTGCTAATTTTGCCACTCAAGCGAGCCAATTCCCCATCAGTATGATCGAGAAAGTTCGATAACGCGAACAGCCCAGCGCCAATGTTAGCCCAGTTTGCATCTCCAACCGCCAGCGCCACAGCAGCCGCCAGCCCTGTCACGAGCCGCACTGTGGTAAGATGATTCGGGTTTACCCAAGTGTCTTTCAGCGGTTCAACTAGCCAGTGAGCAAGCTGGGCATCCCAAGCTTTTTTGGTCATATAAAAATCCTATCTGATTTGTGAAAAGAGCGGTTTTTTAATCGAACCGCAGAGGTACAGAGAAGCCAGCGCGTTGCGGAGCCAGTTGCGTGCGGAGGTTCCCTCCGTTGAGCAACAGCCGCGTTGGGGTTCCCCCCGCTATCTGCGACTGGCGCGACACAGAGGAAGAGAATGGAGGATTTTCACAAATGTCGTTAAGTGTGAGCGGAATTACGTATTTTTTGGGAATAAAACGAAGCCGATTCTTCGTTTTTGACACATTCCTGGGCAAACTTAATTAAATGGTGTCCGACCAGTCCGACGTGAATCAAGCCTTCTATATTACCTGATTTCAATGCTGGTTTTGCCATTTTCCAAAAAGTGGAACGATAGTTACCAAACACACCTACCCGCAATAAAATATTGGTGAAATAAGTTAAACCTTTGCGGATATTCGCCCAAGAAGTACGAGCCGGACTATTAGGAACTTCGATGCGGTTAGGGTAGGTATGCACCATATTATAAGCAAACCGTTCATATAAAAATTCTGGTTTATATGCTGTAGAAATGCAACGCCGCCACATTTCCACTACCTTTTCATAAGGCATTAAATACTCGATATTCGATTCCCTATTTTCATCAAATATTAGTCTTCCTTCTTGTTCTAACCTGCGCCATAATGGTGTTTTTGGTAATGCATGAAGTAGGTTAATTGTCAATACAGGAATTTGCGAAATCCGAATAAAATCTAGAATTCGGTCGGCGGTTTCTGGTGTATCTGTATCAAAGCCGATGATGATCCCGGATACAACTTCCATGCCATAACTATTTAAAACTTTCACCGCTTCTAAAATCGGCATACTCAAATTATGCGTTTTAGAAATAGCTTGCAGAGCATCAGTTTCTGGTGTTTCAATGCCACAGAAAACTGTGCAAAAATAAGCTTCGCGCATCATTTCTAAAAGCTTGGGACTTTGAGCCAAATTTAGTGTAGCTTCACAAGCAAATTGCAGCGGATAGCCGTTGCGCTTTTGCCAGTCTATCAGGTGTGGAAGCAGTTGCATGGCGGCGCGGCGATCGCCTACAAAGTTATCATCGACAAAATACACCGATCCCGGATTTCCGCATTGCAACATCATATCCAATTCGGCAATCACTTGCTCAGGCGTTTTCATGCGGGGATCGCGTCCATACAATTCTGGAATATCGCAAAACTCGCAGCGATAAGGACAACCACTAGAAAATTGCACATTTGCTAAAAAATAATCATTCAGATTCAGCAAATGATAAGCTGGGGTAGGAAACTCGCTTAGAGGCAAACGCTCCTTAGTTTCAAAGCGGATTTGCTCACTTGGGCGAGCGCAGTTTTCGTCGAGATATTCAATCATGCGATCGCTTGCATCTCCCAATTCCCCCAGATGCAAAATATCAAACTCCGGATAATATTCTGGACAACCCGAAACCGAAGGTCCCCCGACAACAGTGATTTTGCCTTCTTGATGGGCAAGTTCATTAATCTTATTAATATGTGGTTGCTGAATGTGCATTCCACTGACAATCACCACATCCGCCCACTGATAATCACTGCGTTTTGCTTCATTGATATTCTCATCAATAAAGCGCACATGCCACTTTTCGGGTAAATAAGCAGCCACAATCAAAATACCTTGGGGCGGCATGAAAGCCTTAACATTACCCATCAGCGGGTAAGCGTGATGAAAAGTACCGAACGAACGGCTGTACTTGGGAAATATACAGAGGATATTTCGATGCTGCAAGGGAACGTAAGAAGTTCGTTTAGTAGCAACGGATGGTAATTCCCCTACAGAAATTGGCTTTTCTTCATATTCAAGATTAGCAGTCATCGCATTCTCCCCACAAAATTCAGCTAACTAGCTGTAATGATTGAAAATCATAATGTAATTGGCACTAGCTTACCGCTTTCGGACGATATATCACCATAAGTAAA
The DNA here is from genome assembly GCA_964245695.1 of uncultured bacterium. Classification (GTDB taxonomy): domain Bacteria; phylum Cyanobacteriota; class Cyanobacteriia; order Cyanobacteriales; family Nostocaceae; genus Hassallia. The sequence goes on from CAXTNZ010000038.1 coordinate 16,200, forward strand.
GAAGTATCAAGCTTGCTAAAGTTAGTGTAGAGGTTGCTTCCAGAGTGCGATGACGATCGCGCATTTAATTCCCATTTTCAAATACCATTAAATCTAACTCAAGATAGAGGCAAATTCTTATAGAAAAATTATTATATAAAGCTTTTTGGTAGATTGGAATAGTAAAGTTATATCTTGAATGGTTCTTAAACAGAGGTTTTTCGTCACTCCTTGGAGAACGAACTACATTAACAAATTATCGAGATGAATCTGATTTCCTTTCTTCTGCGTTCTTCTTGGGGGATGGTAGCGATCGCGATCGCCACCGGCTTACTGAGTGGAGGTAGCAGTGCTAGCCTGATTGCCTTAATTAGTCGTGCTACCAGTAATGATGCTACATCCCGCCTCACATCGATAGCTTGGGGTTTTGTTGGCTTGGCGATGGTTGCTTTAATTACCAGTATTATTTCCCAAGTGATGCTGATTCGCTTATCTGAAAATGCAGTTTTACAATTACGGATGAGTTTGAGTCGTCAACTTCTCGCATCTGAATTGAGTCATTTAGAAAAGTTAGGAAATCCGCGATTATTAGCTACCCTCACCGAGGATGTTCAAGCAGTTGCGAATGCTGTTCAGAAGCTTCCTTTTTTCTGCGTTGATATTGCCATAGTTTTGGGTTGCTTGCTATATATAACTTGGCTTTCGTGGCAAGTATTGCTGATGGTAGTGGTATTTTCAATTTTAGCGATCGCTAGTTGTCAATGGCTGTTAAAAAGAGGAAGACATTTTCTCGCTCTTGCGCGTGAAGATCAAGATTTGCTATTTAAACATTTGGGAACCATCACCCAAGGAGTCAAAGAACTCAAGCTAAACTACAAACGGCGTCAAGTCTTCCTTACCCAACAACTCGAATCAACAGCTACCACATTTCGTAACCACAATATTCGCGGTTTGACTTTTTTCGCCACAACTTCCAGTTGGGGAAGACTGTTGTTTTTTTTCTCAATTGGTTTTATCCTGTTTGCACTTCCCAACCTTTTTACCATCAGTCCGCAAACACTTTCTGGCTACATATTGACTTTCACTTACTTGATGTTGCCAATGGAAAATATCGTTAGTAGCCTTCCCCAGATTAGCAAAGCCAGCATTGCCTTACAAAAGATAGAATCTTTAGGTTTATTTTTAGCCAGTCAATCTGAAATATCCACAGTTCCACCTGCAATTAAGTCTTCTTGGCGCAGCTTAGAATTTATCGGTGTTACCCACACTTTCCGCACAGACTCTGAAGACAGCAACTTTATCCTCGGTCCGATTAATCTTACATTTTATCCGCAAGAATTAGTGTTTATTGTTGGTGGTAATGGTAGCGGTAAATCGACTTTAGCCAAACTCATCACCGGACTTTACATCCCCGAAGCCGGCGAAATTGCTTTAGATAAAGAGTTAATTAACGAACATAATCGAGAGTGGTATCGGCAACATTTTTCTGTCGTATTCTCTGACTTTTATTTATTCGACACGCTTTTAGGGTTAGAAAATATTCACTTAGATATTCAAGCGCAAGAATATTTGAAGCTATTGCAACTCGATCACAAAGTTAAAATTGAAAATGGCAAACTTTCCACCACAAATCTTTCTCAAGGACAGCGTAAAAGACTAGCTTTGCTCACAGCATACTTAGAAGATCGACCGATTTATCTATTTGATGAATGGGCAGCCGACCAAGACCCAGTATTCAAAGAAATATTCTACACCCAACTATTACAAAATTTGCGCGATCGAGGCAAAACAGTATTAGTAATTAGCCACGACGATCGCTATTTTCATCTAGCAGACCGAATCATCAAACTCGACTATGGTAAGGTCGAATATGACAAGCCCTATTGATAGACACCAGGCTAATTTAATGGCAGCGACAGATTATTTGACCGCAACGACAAATTATAAGCCAAGTTTATTCTTCATACTTGGATGCGTTTGCCCTGCCTCCTTGAGTTATTTGAGTTGAGCATTCAGTGAACTAGAAACAGCCCGGAAAGGAACGTTGCCAACCGCTTTTGGAACGCTTCAAATCTGCGCCATGCCCCCATCGACGAAGAGTTCGATGCCGTTGACAAAGCTGCTGTCATCGGATGCAAGGAAGACGACAGCTTTAGCAATCTCGTCTGGCGTGCCCACCCGCCCAAGGGGGATATTGTCAGCCTGACTTGCTACAAATTCCTGCACTTGCTCCTCACTCAGTCCCATGAGATTGTAGCCAGGAGTAGGCACGACACCAGGGCTGATGGCATTGACACGAATCTTGCGCTCTTTGAGGTCGAGTGTCCAGTTACGTGCAAACGATCGCACGGCGGCTTTGGTGGCGCTGTAAACGCTGAAGGCTGGGGTGCCCATGATAGAAGTAGTCGAAGCATTGAGGACAATCGAAGCCCCCTCTGGCAACAAAGGCAATGCCTTCTGCACGGTGAAAAGCAGACCTTTGACGTTGGTGTTGAACGTTTTGTCAAAGTGTTCCTCAGTGATTGCTCCGAGCGGGACAAGTTCCCCACCTCCAGCATTGGCAAAGATGATATCAAGGCGACCTTTCTCTTGCTCAATCGTGGTGTAAAGGCGATCAAGGTCGGCAATAACAGAGACATCGCTCTGAACACCAGTGACATTTTTGCCGATCTCTTTGACGGCAGCATCAAGTTCACTTTGACGACGACCCGTGATGAAGACATATGCACCTTCGGCGACGAATCGCTTGGCAGTAGCAAGACCGATGCCGCTGGTGCCACCTGTAATCAGCGCGACTTTTTCTAAGAGCTTCTGTGACATGGTGATGTTTTTTTTGAATATCGATTAGTGATTGCAAGTCTGATTATCCAGCAAGTAAGTACATTTTTCTCACTCTTCTCTAAAAAGGTATTTAAAGGACTTTCAGCAGGCTGTACTTTTTCAATACCTCGCGGGCATCTGGAGGAAGAGCGGTAAATTCTTGTAGAAAGCGCGATCGCACACTCGCGTTACGCTCAAATTGGTATAAAAAATTAAAATTGTAGGGTGTGTTAGCGCTTCTGGTAATGCACCTAAAACAGTCAATGGTGCGTTATGCTCCGCTAACGCACCCTACATCTACTTATTATTCTGACTCCTGAATTCTGTTTTATGTATCGCTCTTAATTTCTATCTTTTTTGTCTGCGCTTCAGCACCGAAACTGCTCCTATTCCCAAAAATAACAGACCAACTGTTGAACTTGTTTCTGGAACAGCTTGCACCTTATCAACAAGTAACCCGGAAATAACTGTTGGTTCACCTACATCCACAACCCCAAAGCCTAAAATATATTCTCCATCAGTTGGCAGAGTGTAGGAAAAAGTTTTAAATCCTGTTTCTTCAAATAAGCTAGTTTTGGAACCGTTAGCCAAAAACTTTGTGGTGGTATCAGCTAGTTTGAAAAACGAGTTTTGAGAGTTATTACTAAGGGTTGCGAAGGCAAAATCATTAAACTGAGAATTAGCACTACTGCCAACCGACTCATTAGTAAGGAAGTTCCAAGCAAACGATAAGGTTTGTCCTGCCCGTCCCGTAAAGGTTTGCTTGATAGCAGAACCTTCAATTGCTTCTGCTAGAGAGTTATCTCCAAAGAATTGTGATGTGCCCAAAAATCCCTCTAAGGAATTTTCAGCAATGCCAGTAATATAAGTAGCAGGAACTGCATTTCCTCCTTGAATTTCTTTTCCATTTCCATCAACCCCAATAACTTCAAAAAAAGCAGTTGATAGAAAAGCTTGAACATTTCCTTCTACTGTCCCGCTGCCAAAAGCTGAGGTTTCTAATCTGTAGTCACCTATTTTTTGCCAACTGTCAAAGCCGTTTTCAAAGCCACCATTGATAATTGCAGCCTGAGCAGTAGTAGGTAAAGCTAAACTTGCGACTACGGTAATAGCAGTGGAAAAAACTTTATTCATTCAGTTACTCCTTATTTTTTAATCTAAAGATTACGGTTTTAAAGACTATCTCCCTTAATTTGTATTTAGATAAAAATATCTTTTTACTTTGGTATATTTTCAATTAGATAATACCAAGATTAACAACATATTAATGATTAGATAAGAAATGGTAAAACTTAGGTATTTTCCTAGAGAGTAAGTTCAAAAATACGTTTAGAGATGATATATTTAAAAATCGAATAGAGTACTAAAGGAGCATAAACTATCCTTAATCTTGCTGGTGTATCTGTGTTTTGTAAATGCAGATTAATTACCATATTTAACGGTATATCTGCTAGAAAAAATTTAAATTATTGAGCGCAAAAATGGTTTTTAGGGTAATGATTCTATCTATTCGTATTAAAAGGGAATCCGATGTCTAAATTTACACGTAGGCAGCTACTGGCTTTCTTTGGAGCGAGTGCTGGTGCAGCTGTGCTAGCTCCTGCTTTTGGGAAAAACCTTTTTGGTGGTAATGAGGCGATCGCAAATGCGGTTGAACCCCTGAAATTTACCCCAGTGCGTTTACCTCATCCTTTACCGATTTACACACAACAAAAGAGCTACTTACCAACAGGAGTTGAGCAAGGAGACATATTAGAAGCGTCTCTTGATGCACGGTTGAGTAGCTACACCATACTTGATGATGTTGTGGTGCCACCGGAATATGAGCGGTATGTAATTGTGAGTTGGGGCGATCGCGTCTTCCCCAACCAAGAAGATTACTTTGGCTACAACAGCGACTACACCAGCTTTATTCCCATCGATGGCAGAAGTCCCAACGACGGCTACCTTTGGAACAATCACGAATACATCTCTTACCCATTTTCTACGACTGTACCCGGTTTCACAACTGACAGTGGTTTAGGTGGATTCCCTACTAGTTACCCCACAGTCATTGGGCGAAATTTACCAGAAGACCGAAATAATATCGAACTTTTGGGTGAATTCATGTACAACATAGGCGGTTCTGTCGTGCGGATTGCCCGCCAAAACCGCGCTGGACGCTTTGCTGTTGTCCGTGACTCCAAGAATCGACGCATTCACGGGCTTTCCGGTTTAGGGATCAACAGCCAACGTAATGATGCTTATAAAAACGTCACCTCCTGGGGTTCTTTGAGCTACCAGAAAGGAGACGATAATTATCTGATTGGCACTGGATCTGCTGCTACCCAAGTCTTCAATCTAAGTTCTGACGGACTGGGTAACAAAATCATCGGCACTGGATTCAACTGTTCTGGTGGCACAACTCCTTGGGGAACCATCTTGACTGCTGAGGAGAACTTCCAAGGTTCTGCCAGTTCTTTTGTGGGAGTTCAGGAATTAATCAATCCCAACGGCACCCAAACAAGTTACATTGCTGGCACCACAGGAGCTGCATTTGGCTTGGTTGGTGAAAAATACGGCTGGATGGTGGAAATCGACCCAGCCAATCCGAATTTCCGCCCACGCAAACACACTGCACTGGGTCGCTACCGCCATGAAAATATTGCTGTGCGTGCGGAATCTGGAAGACCATTAATAGGCTACATGGGTGATGACCGACGCGGCGGACACACCTGGAAGTTTGTCAGCTCTGGTACAGTGACTTCTCCCACTGATAAAAACAACAGCCGCTTATTTGAAGAAGGCACTCTGTATGTCGCCCGTTATAATTCTGACGGTACGGGCGAATGGATTCCCTTAACCTTAGATACCCCTACAAATCCAATTCCACCATCAACTCTTGCCTCAGTAGAAGTTGCAGCATTGGGCAGGGCTTCTAATGGAGGTAATACCCGTTTCCCAAGACGCAGTGGTATTGCCGGACAAACTGCAAATGGTGGATCAATCACTGTCACGATAACGCAGGTGACTAATTCCACAACTGGGGCTGTTACTTCTTACGGTGAAGTTGAAGCTTTGCCTGGTTATCAAGGTAAGAAATTATCAGATTTCTACACCAGTCAGGGTGCAGTGCTAGTTGATGCTTTTTTAGCTGCCAATCTCGCCGGAGCAACACCAACTGCTCGTCCTGAAGATTTGGAAATCAACCCCAGAAATCCTAATGAAGTCTTTATCGCTTACACAGACGGTGCTTCATCAGGAGATGGATATCCGGATTCTCGAATCTTTATCGTTTCCAAATACAGTTCTGCCGTCAACGCGGCACAGCCTTCAGGAGAACTGTTTAAGATTACCGAAGATGGCGATGGCACTGGTACAAGCTTCCGTTGGGAGCGATTTGCTAAAGGTGGAGAAGCGGCAGCAGAACCCGGAAGTGGCTTTGCTAACGTAGATAACTTGGCATTTGATAGCCAAGGAAACATTTGGGGCGTCACTGATATGTCTACTGAAGCTCACAATGGTTTCACCACAGGTGCTAACCCAGAACCATTACGGATAGACCATCGGGTTGTCGGTGCCAACTCCCCCAGTCAGGATGATTCTAATTTCAATGTTGCGACTTCTAGCTTGATTGGAGTTTTTGGCAATAACTGGCTCTTCTACATTCCTACCAGTGGTCCTGATGCTGGGGAAATTGTACCTTTTGCTTATGGACCACCACGCTGCGAAATGACCGGACCTACTTTCGTCGGGGATACACTGATTATTTCCGTGCAGCACCCAGGTGAAGAGTCTCCATTCACTCCTCAGCAAACCTTGAGCCGAGATATTGAGATGTTGAATTTGGATGGCACTCTGTTCACTCAAAAACGCAGTCTGCCCCGTGGCAGTAATTGGCCCAGTAATCTTGAGGGCAATCCTCAGGGACCACCGCGTCCGAGTGTGATTGGGATTCGACGCAAACAGTCGAGTGGTCGTTTTGTTTAGTTTCGCACAATAGACTTCTTGCGCTCATTCAGCCCGAAAATAAATTTCGGGCTGATAGCCTAAGCACCACGCCCTGGCGTGGGATTTTAACTGGTGCAAGATCTGGTCAAGGCACTTATGTAAGAGGTCTATTCCCGCAACTTAGCCGTTTGTTTTACGCTGCGCTATCTTTTTCGTGTCTATATATCTTTTTTATATCTAATATATGTATTAATTATGAGTATTTTCCTTGGCAACAAAGCCGAGTTTTTTGATGCAGTCGAATAATTTTACACTGCTTGTCAGGGGATCGCGATATTGACAGCAAGTATTAATAAAAACTTATCTCCCAAATCGTTCTGTATATATACAGTCTGTAAAAAAGTATTAAGAAATGCTTATTAAAAAATATTGCAGAAACTTGATTTAATTGTTAATGTGTGTAAAAGCAACAATTTTGGTGAATGCTCGTATTTAGGAGAAGTGTAACCTATGAGCTATATCCATGCTTAGGAATGAAAGCGAGTAAATTCTGGCTTGAATGGTAATTATGAGGTATGACAACAAATTAGCGCCTGATTTATCTCGTTTTTAAGAACTTAGTTACTTTCATATTTCAATCAAGAATTGATTGTTTGTCTTACATGTCGAGAAACTCTGGAGTTTTGATGTTTGTTTCTTGACAAGAAACGCCGTAAGACCAAAAATTTGGAGATGAAAAACCGATGAATATACAAGGAAAGGTAGCTCTAATTACAGGGGCTTCTCGTGGTATTGGGCGGGCAATCGCACTACAATTAGCACAACAAGGCATGAAGCGGCTGATACTCATGGCACGCGATCGCTCCCAGTTAGCTGAAGTAGCCGCAGAAATTGAGACAATGGGTGTCAGCGCGGTAATCGTACCGATAGACTTAACCAAACCGACTGCTGTAAATATTGCCGTTGCTCAACTTTGGCGCAATCATGGTCCGATTCATTTGCTAGTTAATTGTGCCGGCATAGCTTACCAAAACTCATTTCTGCAAGCTAAACTACCGCAGGTTCAAGAAGAAATTTCTCTGAATTTATTGGGAACCTACACCCTAACTCATTTGGTAGCGCGACGCATGGCAAGCCAAAGACAAGGGACAATCATTAATGTCTCCAGCTTGATGGGGAAAATTGCTGCACCGACGATGGCGACTTATTCAGCTACCAAGTTTGCCATTTTAGGTTTCACTCAAGCCTTGCGCCAAGAACTCGCGCAATACAATATTGAAGTAAAAGCATTACTGCCTTCTCTGACAGACACAGACATGGTGCGCGACATGCGGTTATTTCGCTGGGTGATCCCCATGACTCCCCAGGAAGTGGCGCAAGTACTCGTCGCCGGATTGTCAAAAAATTCATCAGAAATCTTAGTTGGTTGGCAAAGTCATTTGGCTGTTTGGTGTCAACGTCTTGCACCTTGGCTGCTGGAGTTTATTTTAAAGATGGCAACTCCGCCGAAGCAAGTAGCGAGAAGGCATCAGCTTTATCAAAGACGAGTAGGACTAATGCAGAGATTGAGTTTGTGGACACGCCATCGTTTCAGCGATCGGTTTTTGTCTCAAGATGTGAGTTAACGCACTCAGAAATGCACCTACACCCACCGAAGGGCGAGGCTACACAAACAAAGCCTGCCTAGCCTTGTCTACGACACGCTATGCGAAAGGCAACGCTCCTGGGCGAACGCAGGCTCCAAAACCCTTTATTTTTCGCGCGTCCGCAGAACCGAAGCGGACGAGCGTTTGTCTAGCCCCTGGCTTCCAGAGTCAGGGCGACTAAGTGCATTCCGGTGAGTTAACGCACTCGTCTATGAATCTGTTGATGGCGATCGCAAGCGAGCTGAAATTCTGCCATGTGCGATCCGGTTATTTATTAAATTGGGCGGTTGTTTCGTTTAAAACTAAAATCAAATGGCTTGGGTAGTCTTCTTTATGCTGATTCGTTGACTACTGCGCTATCAGTTCAGCTGTTGCGGAATTACTGCACCAGAGAGCAAACCTTTCGGGAATATATAAATGGTCTTTCTAAATATAAGTTGCAGCAGGCGATCGCATATATTTTTGAACGTAAATTGATGGTGGCGGAGGTTCTCTTTCATTGGGCAAATGATTAAAATTGCGCGACAGCCAGTACCAGTATTTGATCAGAGTAGACGCAGACAAGGCTATATTGAGTATCTTTGCCGAAAGGCGGGTTAGTGGATGGGGAAAAGATGCCCGACCAATTATGCGATTGTAATATACTGTGAATGTATCGGATGCGAATGCCCTTGCCAGCATCAATGTCGGCGGGAAAGAGTGCTGAAACTGAACCACAAAGTCCCTCCTTTGATAGTGTCAATTGCGGCGTTGGGGTAACTGGGTCGGTACTTAGCGACCATCAATAGCCCATTCGGAGAAATTGTTGTTGAAACTTCCCTGGCATCTGTGGGATTTGGTTGATAAAAACGGGACATCAATGTAACCTGGTACAAGATCTGAGGTATCAAACATGCAGATCGTCCTCCGGTCCATCTCCTACTTCCGCAGGGAGTATCGGCTGATCGCCTTGCTCTTAGTTCTCATCGGGGCATCGGTGCTTTTGAACCTTATGAACGCTTGGCCTATGGCGATTCTAGTCGATACGGTTCTCTCACCAACCCCGAAACCCAACTGGATTCATACGCTGTTTCTTGCCCCGTTCGGCGAAGGCAGGCTGAACCGAATTTTCGGAATGGCGATCGTCGCGATGATCATCAGGATCATGAGCGATACCGTCATTATGCTCCGTAAGATGTTGAACTACCGCATCCAGTACAACGGAACGATGCGGGTTCGGACAGAACTCTACGACAAACTACAGGCGCTTAGTCTCGGCTGGCACGGCTCCCGGTCGCAGGGCGATGCCATCTATCGGTTGAGCTACGACAGTCTCGGACCCTGGGGGGTGATCGATGTACTCATCGGCTCCACTGCCGCATCCGTCACGCTTACGGCGATGATCGGGATCATGCTGTCGCGCCATGTCCTTCTCACCGTGTTCGCACTTTCGTTCACGCCGCTGCTGATACTGGCGAATTGGTACTTCGAGGGAAGGATTAGGCGTCGAGCGTTCGAGTCGAAGCGTACCGACGCGCTCATGACCTCGACCATGCAGCAAGCGATAGACTTGATCGGGCTGATCCAGTCTTTTGGTCGAGAAGCGACGGAGTCGCGGCGCTTCGCGCGGGTGGTCGAGCGGAGCGTCGCTGCCTCCATGCGGCTCAATTGGCAAGAGAACCTCTATCCGCTCGCCGTTCAGGTAATCTTCGCCCTGGGAGGCGCGGTAATTTTTGGCTACGGCGGGTACCTGGTCTATCGCGACCAGTTCTTGCGTCCAGTGCCGAACGGTTTGACCATCGGTGATCTGATTGTATTCATGGCGTACCTCGCGCAGTTCTGGGACCCGATAGGTTGGGTGTTGGGGTTTACTACCAAGATCCAGACGTTCGTAGCCTCATGCGAGCGCGTTTTTGCGGTCATCGACGAGCCGCCCGCGATCGCGGACGAGCCTGACGCGCGATCGCTTCCCGTCCAAAAGCGCACGCTAACCCTTGCGGACGTGAGCTTCTCCTACAGCCCTGGGCAGCCCGTCTTACGGGAGATCAGTGCTAGTATCGAGCCAGGTCAGATGGTGGCGTTTTTGGGTCCTAGCGGGACGGGAAAAAGCACGCTACTCAATCTCCTGCCGCGCTTCTACGACCCGACGTCGGGGAGCGTCCTCCTTGACGGCTTCGACCTCCGCACCCTTAAGCTCTCCGACGTCCGCAAACACATGGCGCTCGTCACGCAAGGCAGCCCACTCTTCCCCGGAACGATCGCGGAGAATATCGCCTATGGTCGCGCGGACGCGACCTTCCACGAGATTCGGGAGGCGGCGGTCGAATCTGGGGCAGCTGAGTTCATCCTCGCCTTGCCGGAGCAGTACGATACTTTGGTCACTGAGGGCGGTCAGAACCTTTCGGGCGGACAGCGGCAGCGCCTAGCAATCGCCCGCGCGCTCGTCACTAAGGCTCCTATACTCATCCTCGACGAGCCTACGAGTTCGCTGGACTTGAAGCACGAGCAGTGGGTCATAGAGACTCTCCAGCGTCTACGCCGCTTGAGAACCATCATCTTGGTCACGCACCGGATCGAGACCGCCGTAGACTGCGACCGGATTTTTGTGATGCAGGAGGGCGAGATCGTCGAGTCGGGCATCCATGCCGAACTCCTTGCCCGACGGGGGCTGTACGAACGTATGTTGGGCTACCGTTTTTTATAACTTTCAAGAAACACAAGCTGGAAGTGTTGATTTAGGAACAAGTTCAAGACCAAGAGCCTCAGCTTTACGAGTGAGATTCTTCAGCATCAGCAAGCTGGTATTTTTGCTCATAGTAGTCCATAGTTCAATTCAATCAACCAGGCGTTTGGTGAACACATGGGACTCTACAACTTTTTAGGGGACATCGCTGCTATTAAGGTGGCTGGATAATATAGCGGTTGCATTAGAGCGATTTTCAATTTTATTAAACTAGAAATCTTAGGGGAACGTGAGTTTGACGCATTTGGGGGAACCCCGCTTCCATTCCTCTCCCCGCAACGGGGAGAGGCTTAAAAACCTTATTTTTTCGTTATAGTCCATTTATCTTTTCTGTCCAAAACGAAGATTTTTATGCCCTTCACCAAAGGCTTGGACGGCGAACGTGTTCTTCTCCTGTCGGAGACGCTGCGCGAACGTGTCTTGGTGGTAACAAATGGACTCCACGCCATCGCGACGGGAAAGCCAGCCTAACGCAATGCGTACACAATTTCTACGTAGTCCCGCATACTATTCAAGTGTCTCATCACTTCGCACTCCCATTCATAACTGATAGGACTGATTTTGGTTTAGATTCACAAATAGTCATGGGTTCTTCACTGGTCGCTGGCTGCCCACTTATACAGGTTCGTTTACAGGTACAGCTAAAAGCCTGGGAATCAGCATATGGCTGGGCTGTTCCAGAATGAACCGCACACAACGGGCAATGTCTTCTGGTTGCAGGGCACCTCCAGAGTAGATTTGCTGCTTTTGGGATTGATCCCAGTTGTTATACAAGCCTGTATCTACAGTGCCTGGTTGAATTGCTGCAATGCAAATGCCACTTCCGGCAAGTTCGATTCGCAGTGCATCGGTGAATGCTTCAACGGCGAATTTCGTTCCGTTGTAAGCGGCTAGCTCTGGTGCGGTCTTTAATCCAGCAATGCTCGATGTGTTGATGAGAAAGCCGCTGTTAGCTTGCTTGAAGTGTCGAAGGATGGTATATGCCATGCGAAAATTTGCTTCCACATTGATCCGCACCATCTGGCAGATTGCTTCAATATCAACACTTTCGATTGCCCCCACTGTCATGACACCAGCATTGTTGAATAGCACATCTAACCGACCGAACGACTCAAGAGCAAAATCCAATAGTTTTTCAGGTAATGCTGGGTCAGTGACTTCTCCGGGAAGGACTTTCGCGTTTTTTAAACTGGCAGCAAGGCGTTCTAGTTTGTCATGCGATCGCGCAGTCAGCACCAGACTCATTCCCGCTGCATCTAACTTTCTAGCAACAGCTTCACCAATCCCACTGCTAGCTCCGGTGATCAGAGCAACTTTATTCTGCAATTCCATCGTTTTTTCTCTTTAATCAATGGTTACTTAATCGTCAACGCTTCCACCTTGGTCTATTCCGACAAATCAACCCAGACGGTCTTGGTTTGCAGATAGAACTCCAGAGCCTCCTGCCCGTTTTCACGTCCGTAGCCAGACATTTTGTAGCCACCGAACGGACTTGATGGATCGAAGTGACCATACGTGTTTACCCAAACGGTTCCAGCTTTTAGGAGCCTCGCAGCCCGGTGGGCTTTTTTAATGTCACGAGTGTGTACACCTGAAGCAAGCCCATATTGGTTGCCGTTGGCAATTCGGATGGCATCGTCAAAGTCTTGGAATGGGATGATCGTCAGAATCGGACCAAAGGTTTCTTCCCTAGCAATAGTCATGTCACTGTTGGCATCGACAAACACGGTTGGTTCCACAAAGTAACCCTTGCCCGTGCCAATGTCATATGCTTTGCCACCTGCTGAGAGCCTTGCTCCATCCTGCTTCCCGACCTCCAGATAACGAAGGACATTATCATACTCACTTTTAGTGGCGATCGGTCCCATTTCGCTGGTTAGATCGAGCGGATCTCCAACCTTCGTCCGCTTTGCCCGTTCGCTCACTTTCTCGACAACTTCGTCGTAGACTGATCGCTCTACAAGCATTCGCGATCCGGCATAGCAAATTTCACCTTTGTTATAGAACATGCCATAGTAGGCAGTTTCTGCTGCTTGGTCTAAATCGGCATCGGCGAAGATGATGTTGGCACTCTTGCCTCCGAGTTCCATCGTTAAATGCTTCAAGGTATCAGCGGAGTCTTTAATCACCCGGATACCACTGGCAGTAGAGCCAGTAATGGCAACTTTTTCAATCCCAGGATGTGTAGACAGAGCATTGCCGACTGTGCTGCCCGGTCCCATAACGACGTTGAATACGCCTGGTGGCACTCCTGCTTCTTCCATGATTTGAGCAACCTTCAAAGCTGAAAGCGGTGTCGCTGAGGCGGGTTTGTGAATAATTGTATTGCCGCAGGCAAGGGCAGGTGCAAACTTATGGATCGAGAGTACAAGTGGAAAATTGAATGGGGTAATCGCCGCAACAACTCCAAGTGGTTCACGTAAAGTATAGGTGTGTAGTCCCTTCACCGTTTGCTTGACCGATCCTTCAATTTTGCTTGCCCATCCAGCAAAATAGTGAAACATGTTAGCCAGGTGAGGAATGTCTACGGCGATCGCGTCAGTAAAGAGTCGCCCCATCTCCTTCGCTTGTAGAAAGGCAAGTTCTTCGCCGTACTTTAGGAACAGGTCGCCAACACGCCAGAGAATTTGACCCCGTTCGTGTCCACTCATCTGTCCCCAAGAACCTGTCTCAAATGCTTTACCTGCCGCTATGACAGCAGACTCCACATCTTCAATTGTCCCTTCGGCAACTTGTGCGACTTGGGCTTCGGTAGTTGGGTCAATGACTGAGAAGGTTTTCCCGGTGGTAGAATCGCGCCATTCACCGTTGATATAGAGTTGGTTGAGAGTGATGGGAAAGTCGGGACGTGCTGAGATTTTGGGTTGTTCGACTTGTGTACAAGTGAGCATAAGTTTTCTCCAGAGTGTGAATTAATTTGCAAAAGAAGCGATCTTAGGACTTACGCACAAGTCACGGAAAAACGAACCACGAAGAGACGAAGCACGCGAAGAAGTAAGAGTTACAGAGGTATTTTGCGTAAGTCCTAGATCTACAAAGCAGAATACGACTGGGGCTGTTTTGTGAATTGTGAGGAAATTTCTCAAACCTTGTAAAATATGGCGATACTTTCTGGTTTCCTGATTAAAAAAAACTTTTAAGTTAGAAGCCATTTTTAGCTGCCGATTACTTATACCACACTGTTTTGACAGTTACCAAAAGGATACTAACCAAACAATGAGCGCATCTAAAGAAAATTACAATTGCCCTGTGGAAGTGACTCTGGAAATCATCAGTGGTAAGTGGAAATGTGTGATCTTGTGGTGGCTGAGACAAGGTACAAAGCGCTTTAATGAACTTAAGCTGTTGATTCCCGGAATTAGTCAGAAAGTTTTGACACAACAACTACGCGAATTGGAGCAAGATGGGTTAGTTCAACGAGATACCTACCGTGAAGCGCCCCCTCGCGTGGAATACTCACTCACGCCTTATGGTGAAACGCTTCGACCGATTACGGAATTGATGTGCAATTGGGGGAAAACCCACATGCCAGGGTATCGGTTCGGTATGGTGAGCCTTGAAGGGTTGCACATTTTAATTGTGGATGATCGAGCTGAGATTCTTGAACAACTTCGCATAGAGCTTGAACTGCGTACTGCACGAGTCACCGCTGTTGCAGCAGCAGTGGCAGTTGAGATACTGAGGCAAATTCAGCCGGATGTAGTCGTTGTTGACGATGGAATCTCTAGTAGTTATGCTTATGCTCTAATTCGTCAGTTAAAAGTGCTTGAGACAGAACAAGGAAAATTCATTCCGGCGATCGCACTCACTTCTAGTCTGGAAGAGCGCAGACAAGCCTTCTTAGAGGGCTTCCAACTTTATCTCACCAAGCCAACTGAACTGATCGAATTGGTTGCAGCGATCGCAAACCTGACCGGACGGTTTGGCTAAACGATAAAGTCTGGGTGAAACTGCTAAAAAAAAGTGGATGATACAAGATATTAGATATAACTCGTATCGGAACTAACCATAAATGCCTTCCCCAACAAATCTACTCACGACTTTACCGGAAATCATTGATGGTTTGCCCAATATTTCTGGTTGGGAAGCAGAGGTGCTTGATGTAGTCAACCGTGATGCGCCTGTATTTTTGCCAACAACAAACCTACGGTTAGAAGATGTAACCGCAACTTTTGCGATCGCACTCCACATGCATCAGCCAACTATCCCCGCAGGACATGATGGTGGATTCATTAGCAATCTGCAATATATGTTTGAACATCCTAACCAAGGAGACAATCATAATGCAGCGCCTTTTGCTTATTGTTACAGTCGCATGGGCGATTTTATACCCGAACTTGTAAGCCAAGGTTGCAATCCTCGCGTCATGCTAGATTATTCTGGCAATTTGTTGTGGGGACTGCGACAAATGGGACGCGAGGATATTTTAAATAATTTGAAGCGGATAACATGCGATCGCACTTATCAACCTTATGTAGAATGGCTCGGTACAATGTGGAGCCATGCTGTAGTTCCTTCTACACCTATCCCAGATATTAGACTGCATATTCTCGCATGGCAACATCACTTTGCCGCGATTTTTGGTTGGGAAGCATTAGCGCGAGTCAAAGGCTTTTCTCCTCCAGAAATGCACCTACCAAATCACCCCGATACTCTCTTTGAATTTGTCAAAGCGCTGAAAGAATGCGGCTATCGTTGGCTATTAGTTCAAGAACATTCTGTAGAAACTCTTGACGGTCAATCTCTTGACTACAAACATTTACCACATCGTCTTGTCGCCCGCAATTCCCAAGGAGAAACAATTAGTATCACAGCTTTAATTAAAACTCAAGGTTCCGATACTAAATTAGTTGCTCAAATGCAACCTTATTACGAAGCTAAAACTCTATCTAAACAACAATTGGGTAGTGTTAATATCCCGCCAATAGTTAGTCAAATAGGCGATGGTGAAAATGGCGGGGTGATGATGAATGAATTTCCCAGCGCTTTTAAACAAGCTTGGCATCAAATCGGAAAAACAGGCGTTGTTGGAGTGACAGGAACAGAATATTTAGAATTAATTGAAGCTGCTGGTAGTAAACCCGAAGATTATCCAACTTGTCAGCCAGTGGGACAACATCAAATTTGGCAGCGAGTTTCATCTGAGAATATTCAACCGGGAGAAGTAGAAAAAGCCATTCAACAAATAAAGCAAACTAATTCTAATTTTCACATGGATGGAGCCTCTTGGACTAATCATATCAGTTGGGTAAATGGATATGAAAATGTTCTCAGTCCGATGAATCAACTTAGCAGTTTATTTCATCAAAAGATTGATTCAAGCCTTACCAGAGATTCTCACTACCGCAACGCATTGCTACATAATTTATTGTTGCAAACAAGCTGTTTTCGTTATTGGGGACAAGGTGCTTGGACTGATTATGCGCGTGAAATTTACCAACGTGGCGAAAAGTTGCTGTAAACGACAGACAATGGCTGAAAGTATTAAGATTGATCTGGAAGCATTGTGGTGGTAGGAGATGACGACCGGCTACGTCCTAATAGCTTTCGGAACAAGTTGAGTTTGTCTAGTTGCTTGCGGAACTAAACCTGTTAGCGTTGCAAGTTTTGCCGCTACGAAGTCTGGAAGTGCTTCTGCACCTTTTGCTAAATAACAATCCTGTATTGCTAACAGGAAACCTTTGATTAACTCAATATCTGATGTCGCTTCGGCTTGAGCGAGAAAATCGTGCCAGGAGGTTTTATCGTTTCCGTAAGAGTCTAGCAGGTGTAAGCCAGCGAGATATTCTGCTAGGGGATCGAGGGCAAAGCGAATTTTATTTTCTTCGGAACCGATAATGTCAATTAGGTGCAAGCGTTTTTTTAGATGTTCTAGACGTGCTTCGGGGTTATCATGAGCATCGAGTGCAGCTAAAACATCATTAAGTATGGCAGTTGTGGGACGCAAAGTTTGCTTGAGACATTCCCAGGCGATCGCTTTCGCATCTCGTTGTACGGTACGATTATCTGGTTCGTTTTCGGCTGCACCTCGGTTGAGTTCGTTCAGGTAGGCTAGCATCAAATCGGGTATATTATTCGGTAAATCAATTGCTGTACCTTCTTTAGTGGCAATCATCTGTTCTGCGTAAAGTTTCGCCAGCAATACAGTGATGTTGCGTTGCCCTACCATCAAAGAAAGACGACGACATGCATCAAAATATTCTGGATCGTCGAATAAATTACGCTTGCCTCGCTGCGTCAAGTATGCTTCCATAAAAGATGAGAGGCGATCGCCTGCAACCCGCAACGGTTTAATTGTCGTTTTCGGTATTTCGTCCAGCTTCTCTTCAAGTCGGGAAGTGACAATTAACGCATTCGCTGTAAAATCTGGATCTCCTGGGCGAATTTGCTTGCGTGTGGCTTCGCTCATTTCCGACAAGTGATCCACAATTACTAGTACAGTGCGACGGAAATATTCCAACAGTTTATAATTTTCTTGAAGATGAA
>CAXTNZ010000039.1:0-33710 GCA_964245695.1 uncultured bacterium
TTCTACGATACCACTTAATTACTAATTCACCTTTATTTAATAGTCTATCTAGCAAAGATTTCAATTCATCTACTGATTGAAATAGACGATGAGCAATATATTCTTTACATGAATACCATACTAATTCGATAATGTTGTAATCAGGACTATACGCAGGTAAAAACTCTAATACGAAGTTAGGGAGTTCTTGGGCAATTTTAGCGAGAATATCTTTACGTTTATGAAAACTAGCATTATCTAAAATTAAAATTATCTTGGGGCCACATTCCTGAAAATCTTCAGTGCTGTTCCCCTGACTGCTCCACTCTTCTCTAATTAATTTATTTAGTTGCTGCAACTGTTCATAAAAGATATCTCCCTCACCTTTTTTAATAAAAAAACATACCCGTTTCCGATCTCCTTCCCGAATTCCTCCCATGACATTGACCCGTCCACGTCGCCGTTGTCCTGTAAGATTTTTGCGCCGTCCTCGCTTACCCCAATTTTTGCGACGAATTACACGTAAACTGAAACCACTCTCGTCCCAAAACCATACCTGCATACGTTCTGGGTGAACTCTAGCTATCGCTAAATATTGAGCAAGTTTTTCTTGAAACTCTGCTCTAATTAGGGGATTTTGTTTAGATTCTAAGTCATACTTAGCCCAGATATAACTATACTTTTTTTGCTTTAATATCCTCCTAACTTGAGAGCTACTTAAATCAATCCCTGTTTGCTCTGTTAAATATGTGGCTAATCTCTTTGCTGTCCATCGACCAAATTCATAACCAAAATCTGATGGCTCTTGGTCAACTGTTTTCAATAGCAGTTCAATATACTCAGGGGTTGCTTTTCGGTAATGCTTGTACTCTCGTTTATTATGCAAAGTTTCTAGATTGTCTGGATCTCCATGCATACACCAATATGCTACTGTTCTTGGAGAACACCCCAAAAATCTAGAAATTTCTTGTTGTGTCCTACCATCGTTTTGGAGCAGAATAATTAAAATTCTTTCCCTGACATGCGGTAGTTCGCTCTCCTTAAGAGCTTGCTGCAACTGAGTAACTTGTTCCGAAGTTAAAAAGTTTTTGGCTGGTGGTGGCATAGTTATTTTCAATCGCTCTGCATTTATATTATGCAGCTTGAATGCCGATTAGCTTAATGGAATCAGCCCAATAAAACTGCTGCTGGTCAGGTTGGGAATAAACAGGATAACAGCCTTTCGAGGTGATCGCCAATTTATGCTCTACGCTCTTCACTGATGGTAGAGAAATACCAGCACGAGCTAATTTTGCCTCTCCTACTGGCCCCCACAAACGCAATTGTTGATTGACACAACGTTTTCCATCCTTGAGGGGGGCAATGATGTTGCCACAAACTCTAACATCCACGTCATACATCGGCGGATAATCAGGCACAGTTTGAGCTTGAGCTTGAGTCGTATTCCTCTCACCTTGCCACTGACATTCACAGTAGTAGGGGTACAAGCTGTAACTATACCTACTATTACCAGCAGCCAAAGCCAGTTAACTTTGCGGGTAAACATCTGCTGAATCCTCTTCTAGGATTGAGAAATTGACAACTAATTTTTTAACTTAGATACAAACTTGCGCTGATTGGCAGGTGATGTCCATAACGTGCAGAACCCGGATGAGGCTTTTCTGCTACTTGCTCCAATTTCCAGTGTTACCCCCAAACGCTTGACATCCTTAGCACAAGCAAGTTGACCGTTTTGGTCACGACTCAGCAAATCTTGATTCCATTGCATTAGGTTGTGAGCAAACTTACCTTCATTAGTGGTTGCCCATTCCAAAGCATTGGCTTCCTCTTGTGTGAGTTGGCGTGGTCCAGCAGGATCTAGATGACTGGATTGATACCAAGACATTCCGCCTACACTTACCAGTCCACCCACTCCAGCTGCAATTAATAGCAGTATTCCCGCAGCAATTAGAGAGGGAACTGAATGAATAGCACGCTCAACTTCAGTACGCCTAATTAATGCCGTCACTGACTGAGCGATCGCTTTTTGCTGACCTTTGATTGCTGCCTTTTCATATGTCTGGAGATGGTCATAAAGCTGCGTTTGCCACAGGTCAAACATTGCTTCCATTTCTTTGGGATTGTCTTCCAACAGCACTTGTAGCCTGCCAGTAGCAATCATCATCAGAAATGCTGGGTCATCAGGGTCTAGTCCGGTTTGGACTACAATTTCCCAAACCCTAGCTTTAAATGAATCATCTTTACCTCGAATGGCTAAATCTAGTAAAGTTGGGTAAGGAATTTGGCTCAGTCCTTTGCCTCTAGCAGCTACTGAATCCAAAAATTCATCGTCTAAATCGAGTTCTTCAGTGTGAGAATTACTCATATCTGTATTTACTTTTAGGTAATTCGCGCCCTCGTCCCTTATACTCATTTGGTACTTTGATTTGATGGTGGGAGATGTCAGTTAGATTATTTCTTGGTAGCAACCTTGCCGTTGACATTAGCATCATCAACTTTTTCTGTTGGGGAAGTAATTGAAGCTGCCGTCAGGTTCCAAATTTTAGCTTGATCAATTTCCTCAGAAGTTCTTTTGAGAAAATTGTGTAATCGTTGCTTACCTAATACGCCTAACTCTCCATAATCTCTAGCCGCAGAAAAATTTATCTGATTGGCATCGAGGATATCCCGCTCTCGATAGCTTAACTTAGGAAAATTGATGACAGCTACTTTATAAGCTTTGATTAATTCCTGTAAATCCTTACGTCCATCTACATGTTTCCAGTCATCGCATAAACCACAATTGCGTACAAATATATGCTTAATCTTGTTTTCAAAGTGTTCGAGAGATTGAATAAATAATTGAACACTGTCATATCCACCACTACAAACAAACCACTTATATATTTTGACTTTATTTTTACCAGTAATTTCTAGGATTTGATTACGCTCAATCCAATCAGTTACTGCTGGGTATACTTGAGCAGGTAAATTGACAATGACAGAAGTTGTTAGTGCTAAATTAAAAATTTCATCAGCATCATAAGCTTTACGTTCTGATTCGCTAAAAACTGCTATTTTATGATTATCTGGGTAAAATGCGCCCACATCTGGATTACTTTGGTCTGCTTCTACCAACTCATAAGAGAGTTTATTGTCAATGCAGTATTGCACCATAACCCGTGCAAACAAAGACTTGCCAACTCCACCTTTTTCACCATCAACAAAGTGAATTGCTCCCATCTTAAATCTCCTTTGCAATTTTACTAAATGTGCATTAATAAATACTTAAATATTCTCAAACATTTTGTCTGTATCATCATAAAAAGACCCCTCACCAGGAATCAAGCAATCAGAATCTATTTTGTGTTTTGGCTTGCTGCTACCATTGTTATTGCTATTACTACTACCTTTGTTTTGGTTACTACTATCATCAGGATTACTGTGACTGGAATTACCTGCATCTAGACCGAACATAGTAGCAAGCGTTTGAGGATTGGTCATAGTGCTTATAGGCATAGGCAAAACATCACTTGATTTATATGGTAATCCTAGTTCCATCCGCAAATAAGCCAAATGTTGTTCCAGGGCATGACAACAAATCAACCCTACCCGACGCAGTTCTTGATCGCTAATATCTACACCTGCATCTGCTTGTGCTTTGTATGCTAAAGGTAACCAACACATTCGTAATGCCTGCAATACCATCTCTTTGCTAGAACGCGCTTCATCTCCCTGTTGCAAATATGTGATTAATTGGCCGTCTACTGTATTTGAGTAAGGATGGTAAGAAAATCTAAAAATTTTGCGCTGTCTATTAATGTCATGATTTTTACGTAATTTATTATTAGTCATAGTTATGCCACCTTCTCCATTTGCGCTCTAAACCGCATAAACAAACCAAACGCATCAATCAACCTAAACGACAAAGCTTCCTGCTCTCGGAAACTACGATAATAATCATTACTTTTATCCTTGAATACTTCTTGTACCTGCTGCTGTAAGTCAGCACCCCAATAAGTTGAAATTTCTTGAAAGCAGTCTTGTAACTCTTGCTCCAAGTACAATGCTGCGCCACCACTCAAAATCACCTCGTTCACCGCAGGTAAAGTTGATTCCAGCCAATCGTAAAGCCTAGACCAATACTCAGCTTTAGCAGTAGCAATGGCATTAACAATCATCTGCAATTCATAATCAATATTTTTAGGTTCTCTGCTTTTGACCAGAGCGCGAATTGCTTGGTTATCAGCCGTGATATCTGAACCGGCTGCATAGATGGCAGAGGTCAAAGCAGTGGCATCCTGTCCAGATGTGCGCTCAATTACTCGCTTTACCATTTGGTGAAAGCCCAGCTCATTGGTGTAACCCGCCGTCATCTTACCCCGTTCAAATAATAGAAGGCTGGTATTGCGATGCCCGAACATCAGCACTGCAATGGTTTGGGCGTTGAACCATTCTTTACCATTCTGGCGTTGGCGAATCATTGCCAATCCCGCACCTTCGGGTAAGCACTCGAATCTCTCCAGCTTCACCCGCAACCTTTGACCCCGAAACCTAAAATCCTTGAGTGCAGACTGCAATTGTTGCTCAAATGCTTGGCGATTTTGATATTCACCATAAGGCAGTAGTGAAGTAAGTGATAGTGAAAACCTGTTAGGCAATTTGTTGTGTTGAGCGATCGCACCAATAACCGCCAAGGCTTTGTGAATTGAGGTTTCGTACTTGAGCTTATCGAGTCTGGCAGATGCTGAAAACTGCCGTGCCAGGAATCCAACTACCGTACATTGTGTATCACTATCTGTTGGACTTGACACCCAGGCCTCATCTACTGGTTTAGGAGATTCAAGACCCTTGCGACTTGACATATAAGCGTCAATCGAACTTTGAGGCAACTTCAGCATTTCTGGTTCCATTGTCATCAAACATGGTTTGCCTTCAGTTGCTAGTTCGTAAACAATCTTGGTCAAGGAAGCACCAGGGTCAAAACTGACTATCAGGTTTGACATTGACTGTGGTTGTGATTATCCATAAAAGCTGCTTTTAACTTAAATGCAAATATTGACTGTGAACATCACTCTACTGACCATTTTCTTTAATGCAAATTTATCCTGTTGGTTATTTTTTTCGCTGCTGTTAATTAAGTCGTTACTTTTCTGCTAATAAATTCGATTTAGAAAAGTGTGCCATCACAGATCCATGCCAGATCCACGAACGAGCCATTGCAGATCCATTACAGTGACAATGTTGATCCAATACAGATCCATTTGTCTGACATACGTATTGTAAGTATAATTTTTATTTGCAACAATGATTGACTATTGACAAAGATTATGTCATGAGAGATCCAATACAAATCCATCATAGATCCATCACATATTCATCCAGCAGTTGATTCGAGTAGGCTAAAAAAACCTTTGGTGAGTAGCAAGCCATGTCGCAATGTGTAATTATTTTACCAGAGAAAAATCACACCCCTAGGTGCGTTTCCTCTGGCTTGCCCTCCTTTCACGGTTCCCCTACCTCAGTAGGTCAACCACCGTGACGGAGGGAGATGATACAAAAACAATCAAAATTACTTTGGTAGCGATCGCACTCTAGCACAGTAACGGAGACAATCGTTTTCAGTTTTTCTCATAACTGCTGTACACAAATTTGGTGCAAGGGATGTAAATAAAAATAACCATCAGGTCAATGACTTATGAGTTTGTTTACATCAAGCTTGAGATAAATCGTATATTCGACATGAATTAAACCATGCCCGAAATGGAGCGCTCAATTAGATTTCATATCTGTCTTACACCTGAAGAAAAAGAACAGGTGAGGCAAATGGCAGATGAAAACAATCTGAGTATGGCAGAACTGTTTCGTTCCAAGACCCTGAAAAACCAATTGCCCCGGCGTGTAACTAAGGTAGCAGGTCAGACTTACTGGCAGTTGGGGCAAATTGGCAACAACCTCAACCAAATAGCTAAAGCAATCAACACTTCAGTACTAATGGGAGAACCAGTTGTTGTAGATAGAGCATTGTTAAAACAACTTAGAGATATAGTAAAGCAAGTGCGACGAGAGATTACCGAAATCGATTTAATCAGCGATTTACAAGATGAAACGTGATTGGCAAGCAGATCAAAGGCAAAAGTTTTCGGGGAGTACTAAACTACCTCTTTGGCAAAGAAGGAGCTAAACAAATTGGTGGGAACATGGAAGGACGCAACCCACGA
Organism: uncultured bacterium; assembly: GCA_964245695.1. Lineage (GTDB taxonomy): Bacteria > Cyanobacteriota > Cyanobacteriia > Cyanobacteriales > Nostocaceae > Hassallia. The sequence goes on from CAXTNZ010000039.1 coordinate 6,180, forward strand.
GAACTAGCGGCTGAGTTCAGGTTCTCCAGGCAACTAAACCCAAAAGTTAGCAGGGCTGTTTATCATGCTTCCCTCAGCTTGCCTCACAAAGAAAGTTTGGATGATGAGACATGGCATGAAATTGCCCAAAAATATCTCCAAGAAATGGGTTTTGACATGAATCAATATATGGTAGTGCGTCATGTAGATCGAGAACATGACCATGCCCACATTGTTGCCAGCCGCATTCGCTTAGATGGCAGTACGGTTTCTGATAGTTGGGACTATCGCAGAAGTGAAGCGGTAATTCGCAAGTTAGAGCAGGAATACAATTTGCAATCAGTGCAACCAAGCTGGGAAAAGGACAGTCGCAGTCCAACTACTGGGGAACGTAGGCAACTTGCCAGAACTGGAGAAGAAAGCGTTAGAGTGAGACTTCAGCGATCGCTCGACCAAGCAACCCGCGACCATCCCACTATGCCAGAGTTAATAGAGCGATCGCAGCAACAAGGTGTTAATGTCCGCGTTGGTTATACTCGCACGGGCAAAGTCAAAGGCATTAGTTACCAACTTGATGGTGTGGCTTTTAGTGGTACGCATCTCGGTAAAGCATATACCTTTCCTGGTTTACAAAAGCATCGAGGTGTAAACTACAGTCCCAAGCGGGATGACAAACGCATCCAGAAACTCATGGAGCAAGCTGTTGAAAATCCCACACCAGCAGTGCCTCGAAAACAGGATGACAAACACAGAAAGAAACTGATAGAGCAAACTGTTGAAAATCCCACGCCAGCAGTTACTCAAACAAACTCCTTACCTATACCAGAACCAACAAACTGGGAGCAAATACGCCTAAACTTAAGCCAGCAGTACAATTTACCCAATTCTCTGCTCACAGAACTGTATGAAAAGGGTTGGCTCTATGCAAGTCAAACAGGTCAAGCAATATTTGTGGAACGCACACTCGATGATCTTCCAACTCTTGCCAAGCAGCTAGAACCAGCAGGTAACTTCACCACTATTCCCCTTAACTCGGAAGCGCCGAAAAATGGTAGTTTTTGGATTGCTACAGATGCCACAGTAGAAAGAGCAGTGCTACTAAGTGACCCGATTGAAGTTCTCTCTGTCATTGCCTTAGAATCAACTGTTGACAAAGAAAAGCGCAAACCTACATTGTATTGGAGTGTAGGCGATAGCGAGCAAATACCTCTAGAACTTTTGCGAGCGATCGATACAGTAGTCATCGCTTTTAAAGATAATGAGAAAGTTGAGGACTTGATAGCTGAGATACTGGCTGAACTACCTCAAGCCAAAAAAGTTTCTCCCGGTGAAGCTGGTTGGAATGGGATGCTAACTAACAATCACTCGCAACCCAACCAAAGCCGAATACCAGAGCTTCAGGGTTGGGAACTTTGATATCAGTTATCATTAAAAGAAACACCATCCCATCGATTAAGGAACAGCCAGTACCCGCAGGTGACTTTGGCTGCTAAGTTATCGGCGAGATAGTAGTTTGGATGTTGTCTGTCAGCATTTAGGGCTTCATGAACCGACACGCTCAGATGAAAATTTGAACGACACCTGTAATATTTTCATTGCCATACCAAATGGCTATCGCTTCTCAGTAGATGTTGTAAATATATAGTTGTCACCCCGATCTGAAATCCCTGGGAAAACGGAATCAGACGTGTAATCACTCTCCTACAAATCTTGGCACAGTTGTTGTGGCAATTGTTTCATCACACGGACAAAAGGAGCCACATCATCTAAACCCTGCGCCACAATCAGAGCGCCTTGAATGGCAATAGCAGCATCTTCCCCACGCTCATGAGCCAGCGTCTCATCTAATCCGGCTGCCCTCAAAACAGTTGCTATTTCATCAGTCCAGGTTCGTAATAGTGTTTGCACCTTGGTATGAAAGATATCTCGTGCTGACGCCATCAACAAGATGGCACACATACAAGGTTGTTGTCCGCCTTCATATAGCTCGTTAATCTGCTCACACATCTTAGTCAACCGAGTGAGCGCATCCCCTCCACCGCGAAGTATCTGTAAAATGTGTTCCTCCAACCAACATTCCATAAAATCCAACACCGCCGTCACCATTTCATCCTTCCCACCGGGGAAGTGATGGTAGAGACTGGCTTTCCCCAAACCTGTCGCTTGTGAAATTTTCGATAAAGTCGCCCCATCGTAACCATACTGTCGAAACAGTTGTAGCAAGCAGGGAATATAAGTATCTTTTGCCATTTACAAAAATTGAAATCTCATCTCTTGACATTATACCGAACGATTGGTACAGTTATTTTGTACCGAACGCTTGGTACAAAATAACTGTACCAATTTCTTAATTTGCAGGGATGTCTATGCAGCATCTCGAATTGCAAGAGGTGTCAGTTGACAACGGGAGAAATCAACTTGCCGTGACTATCTCTGATTGCTGTCGATCTTATTCCCGTTAGACCGCTAATTTTTAACCTAACAGTGCTTCTTTTTACAGAATATTGAGGATTAACCAATGATTAAGCTTTATGGTCACGAACTCTCTGGTAGCAGCTATAAGGTCAAGCTCTTGCTATCACTATTGGGCATTGAACATGAATGGATTAAGGTCGATTTGCTGAAAGGGGAACACAAAGCCTCTGAATTTCAGTCGCTTAATCCCTTCGGTCAAGTTCCCGTATTAGTGGATGGCGACACAATTATAAAAGACGCACAGGCAATTTTGGTTTATTTGGCTCGTTGTTATGGTGGTGAAGAATGGTTGCCACTGGATGCTGTCTCACTTAGTCAGGTTGTACGTTGGCTATCTACAACTGCGGGTGAAGTGCGTCAGGGGCCAGAATCGGCTCGTTTGTACTATCTGTTTAATGCCACCAGTATTGATATTGACAGAGCTAACCAAAAAGCAGAGTTTATTCTTACACAACTTAACCAACATTTGCGCGATCGCCAATGGTTAGAGTTCGAGCGGATAACTATTGCAGATATAGCAGTATTCCCATATGTTGCCTTAGCACCAGATGGCAAAATTGCTCTTGACTCTTATCCTCATATTCTGGCATGGATTGAGCGAGTTAAGACCCTTCCCGGTTTTATAGGAATGCAAGGAATTGCAGCACCTGCCTTGGTATAGGCAAATAACACCCAGTTTAGATGGAGAAGGTAGAGAGGAAGAAGAATTTTTTCCCTTCTCTGCTCCCCTGTCTTTTCTCTATCTTCCCCTGTTTTTAGATACGTAAAAATAAAGAGCTATATGCCACGTAAATTTACGCAAATTGCTTTCACGCCTGCTGTCAAAGTTGCTCAAGAACAACGTGGCTCACGGCAGACCTATGCTCGATTTGAACAAAATGGACCTTCTAACGATACCATCACACCAGAAATTGAGGAATTTATCGCCCAAATGGATGGTTTTTATTTGGGAACCGTCGGTTCTAATGGTTATCCATACATTCAATTTCGTGGTGGACAACCTGGGTTTTTGAAAGCTGTAGATGAAAAGACTTTAGGATTTGCTGACTTCAAAGGCAATGTTCAATATGTTACCGTTGGTAATCTTGACGAAAATGATAAAGCTTTTTTGTTTTTGATGGATTATCGCCATCGCCGACGGTTGAAAATTTGGGGGCGGGCTATGTATGTAGAAGATGATAGCGAACTAATTGAAAGCTTGAAACTTCCTAACTATGAAGCAGAAGTGGAACGAGTGATTCTGTTTCACATTGAAGCTTGGAATTGGAACTGTCCACAGCACATTCCTATTCGCTATTCTGAACAAGAAGTGGCGGCATTGCAAGCGAGAATAACTGAACTAGAGGAACTTCTTGCTAAGAAGCAGCAAATCTAATTTTTCTGAGTGAGCCAAGCCAATCAAAGGTTTCAGGCGAAAATTTATGTAAGTCAAATGTGGAAAAGTTGGTTCTAGCGCAGCTAACGCCATTTAGAGAGGGATAAACTCTCTAGGCGTAACTGCCATGACCTTCAATCCCAGACAAACAACGATTAAATTTCTTAGACAAATAGGCTTTACTACCGGAACCAAAATTTGGCTCAGGATTTCTTGGGACTTGCCGATAGAAATGATACCTGAAAAGTGGAATAACTACTGCCGCAATGGTCAATTTGTGTACTCCCACTACATTCTCTGCGGTAAAATCACCCAGCAAGGATTTCAACTCTACTGCTGCACGAAAGGAGGTCGAGACAAACAAGGCAACACCTGCTGGCGACTGGCACCTAAACGCTATGCTGATGGTTGGGCATTGGCATTTAAAATGTCATATCTTGGTGCTACAGTCAGCTTTTACCCCAACCAACCAGACAAGGGAATCAGCAATCACCACGTTAGTCAATGCCAATGTTTATTCTACGAAATTGATGATTTGCCATTATTTGAGCAGCGACAAGCTGTAGATTGGCTAAAGAACGAAATCAACTTGGAACCCGCTGCCGTAGTTTATACAGGTGGAAAATCCCTGCACGTTTACTTTAAATGCAGCCATTCCTTAAATCCTGCTGAATGGCTGTATCTCAATCGCAAACTGACGATTATCCAAAATGCAGATCCAGCCATTTGTAATTTGGCTCGTTCCATGAGATTACCAGGTATGGTTCGCAGACGGGTGGTAGATGGAATATTGAGTGCGACCATCCCCATTACGCTAGAGCAATGGTCAAACTGTCAGTACAACGTGGAAGAACTAGAAACCGCATTTGATTCTACAGCCTTATTTCCCTACGAACTTTCTGAGCAACGTTGGCGCAAGTGGGTGCAGCTTCTCACAAGAGCGAAAAATGGAGAAGTTATCGACCTACAAACAGCGGTACTGCAACGTTCTATTACTGCACCTCGCCCAACCTTACATTGCCGACGAGGGACAGTAACACAGGCTACAACCTCTTATAATTGCTCATCTCTTAAACAACTACGCGCTAGCGGAGTATCTGTTCCTTTATCTATATGTTTAACAAAGAGCGATCGCACTTTACTGACTTATGGCGAATCTGAGGGAAACAGAAACAATTCTGGCTACAAATTAGCTCGTAATCTACTGGGTACATCTAATTTACTCACTAGACACCGAATCGCTTATCATCCCGAACCACGTCAACTATTTGACCGATATTGCGATCGCTGCACACCTCCACTTGAACCAACCGAGGCGGATACAATTTGGCACAGTGCGAATAAAACAACAGCCTTTGCCAGTCGGGATTTTAGTTCAATTGTCATGAGTATTCGTGAGTGCAAGTCACACCGCAAATCAAAAAACAGTGCGTAAGAAAACCAAAAAAATTAGTTAGCGTGAGGTTGACAAAATCGATGTAACCTATTTTCAAACATTTCCCCACAACGGGAGATGTTTGAAAAGCCTACACCAACTGATATAAATTAAATAGCATTGCTTGAAATGAGCTAAAAAATTGCAAAATACAACAGATAAAAATAATCCATATACCGTCCGATGCAACACGTTTGTATGGAGAATTGCTTAAAAGAGCAAAAATTAGGGCTAAAAAGTGACAGAACCAGTACCCATACATTTGCTGGTAATCAATTACGTTTGTGGTTGGCATCTATTGCTTATGTTTTGTTGAATACCCTGCAAAAGGACTGAAAATAAAACTTACCTCACAGGTTACGCGCGGTACATTTCATGCTATTGTCTGACTTATTTTATAGTAAATTTCATATAAAATGGACGATGACGAGGATATTATAGAAATTCCTTTACGACCTCTTGTTTGGATGGGAGACTCTCTCAAAAATATCCGCTCATTTCCAGAAGAGGTACGTGCATCAGTAGGCTATGCGCTGCAATTGGTGCAAGCAGGGGAAACACCAATGGATGCCAAGCCTTTTAAAGGGATTGGAAGTGGCGTGTATGAAATTGTCAAACGCTACGATACCGATACTTACAGGGCAGTTTATGCGGTAAAGATTGGAGAAAAAATCTATGTCCTACACGCTTTTCAAAAGAAATCAAAGCAGGGGATTAAAACTCCACAGGCTGATGTTGATCTAATTAAACAACGCTATAAGGACGCGGTAGCCAGGGAGAAACAACAATGACACAGGAACCAGTTTTTGAAGAAAGCAGTGGCAACGTATTCGCTGACCTGGGTTTAGAGGATGCGGATGAACTTTTTACCCGGGGCAAGATAGGGATTCAGGTACTGCGCCTTTTGAAACAACGCAACCTGAAACAGCGTGAAATCAGCGAACTTCTTGGCATTCCGCAGCCAGAAGTATCTCGTTTGATGAAAGGAGAGTTTCAACGGTTCAGCGAGGGCAAACTCCTCATTTTCCTCAAGCGGCTCGATACGGAAATCACCTTACATATTCGCTCTCGTCACGCGCCAGACCAATCTGGTGAAACTGTAATATCGCTATAGTACAGGATAAATTCTATGAACCTATCCCACTAATAAGATTTGTGCTGCAAAACTTAAGCTGATTAAGAACTAAAAACGAAAAATCAAGGTTTTCAAGCACATTTTACAAAAAAAAGTAGGGATTTTTAGAATAGTGGGATAGATTCATGCAAAAAGCTGCTTAACGGTATTGAGCTAAGATATGACCAAAAACCAGCAAGATTAGCTGAGATAAAGGGCATCTCTAAGCTCGAATTTATCCAAAATTAACAACTGGCTTTCTTTATCCGGCAAAAACCCTACCAAGGAAGTCAAATACTTTTTCCATGTCACTGATTATCGATAAAATTAAAAAACTAAAACTACCGTCTGACAAGCGTTTCAGGGTCAGATTTTGAGTTTCGTAAAAATGAATAAAGTCGAGCTAACTTGATAAAGTTGAAAAGCTCGAAATTCATAATTCACATAACCTTGACGGCGACTTTTTTAACAGATACATATAGCCGCTTATTTTTGTTGTCTCTGGCTTGAGTTGTGTATAGTTGGCAAATAAGACTGACGATAATTGTTCTTAGCCATCAGCCTAGCCTCACGCTTTGTCCATTGTTTTTGTAAAGGCACATCAGCCAATCTTTGTAATAATATGAATACACTATCATCTCCAGTCAACCTAGCGATGATTTGAGCGATCGCCTTACAACAACTCCAAGGATGACGCACCACCTGAACTTCTGCAAATCTCACCACACCCCAATTGCGCTCCAAGAAAAAACGGTTACGGATTTTATCGTCATCAACATCAATACAGTGGTGAGGTTTACCTGTATCTCCAGTATAAGGTTCATCAATCTCAATATCGAGAGCTAACCCAGAAGATTGATGGTAAAGGATAAAATCAGCTGAGTAACGTCGAGACGAACCAGGAATTTCAAATTCCACCGCTTGACAGATAAGATTCTCTAGAAAAGCACACAGTAAATGGCGAAAAAATTGCTTTTCACTGACACCTTGTTTGGCCGTACCATTTCCATTTGGTAATTGAACGCATCCTTGAAACGAAGCTTTCAAATGCTCCCGACTTGTAAAATCCTTAGTGTATAAACGTCTTACTAGTGGTGGATAAAGAATAATTGGATAGTACCCAGTAAACATAACCACACGTTTTTTAAACTTTTACCAATCAAAAAGAACAAAATTAAGACAATAACTAGAAATTATCTAATCTAATATCCTTCCAAATATCAGAAACTTGCCATCCCGTCTTACCAACAGAAAGAACTATAGGATTATCATGCGCTGGAATATAGTTAGGTTCCTTATTACTTACACCTATTTGTGGCTGTTCTTCAAGCATTGGTTCTTGCATATTAATAATGTCAATTTGAAAATTCTGTTCTTGTGTTTCCTCGATTATTTTTGTTTCTTGGAGTAGCTTTTCCGATTTTTTGATGAGCTTCATATCTATTTGTAGTTTTAACGCTTGATATTGACAAAATAACAATAATCTGAAATTAAGTTAATTCCTAAAAATTTGGGAGAATACCAACACAGATAGGTGCGCTATCGCGCCAAAATTGATGGCGTTACACAACCAAAACAATGCAACAATTAACAGCTATTTTAACAAAACTTAAACCTAAATTTGTTGCTCCTCCGATTTTAAATTTTCAGCCTACACAAGAAAATGCTTCCAATTTATCTTTCAATACTAATTTAGATTCAGGCACTATAGCTATCTTAGAACAGATTGAAGCTGAATATGAATATTACCAAGTTTGTGAGGAGTGGTAGTCATGAATTTAGCACTCGCTCAACAATCCTTAGCAGGACTTTCCCAAACTGCTGCTCATCTCTGGGAACAGCTAACTAATTGCCAGAGTCCTGAAGAAGAAGCTGCTATCATCACCGCTATTTGGGAAACTCAGGAAGTTCAAGAAGAAGTTGTTGATATCCAAGCAGAATTAGCATTACAACTGGATGCTGAAATAGTGGCTATTAAGCAACGATTAGAACATCTAAAAGCTGTACATCAATCAGCACTGTTAAGACTAGAACGCTGGCGACAAAAATTAGATGAAACTATTTTAGAACAAACCGCCGCAGGAATTCTACCTGAGCAAATGATTGGTAATTCACTTCGCATCACAATTCAAGAAAATCCGCCAAGTTGTGAGGTGCTGATAGATGCAGAACAATTGTCTCCAAAATACCGCAGAGAAAAGACTGTTTACTCAGCAGACAAGAAAGCTATTATTGCTGCTTGGAAGAAAGGTATTCCTGTAGATGGCACTCACATCATACGTAAGCGCCGAGTTATCTATGCTTTGACAGCAACAGCAATTCATGACTTCAAAGACTCTCTTTTAACTTAACAATAGCTTTAACTAATTTATCAGCCAACAGCAGGAATTTCACTGTTTTGTTGGCTGCTAAGTATAACTCTTTTTTAACACTTAAGTTGGTTGGCACTATGAAAATAAAATATGTTCACAATTAACTGAATTAAGCCTGGTTTCTAAAATAAATAGTGTTTCATCTGTTTCTCTAACTGCTCATTTTTAGCCAACCAAACACCTGACCAACTGTTAACTCCAAGTCTATCCCGGCTAACACTGGCAAATGCTCATCACCCTGTAAAAGTTCTGGTTGTTGATTTGGACGGAAGACCAAAATGGAACGATCTTCTGGATCTATCAACCAACCTAATTGGCAACCATGATTTAAGCAATAGAGAATATTGCCTGTGACTCGATTTGAACTTTGTTCGGGGGAAAGAATTTCAATTGTCCAGTCTGGAGGAAGCAGAAAATCGTTGGGTGCTTCCCCATCAGCAGCAAAGGGAATATGCGACCAGCTGAAAACCGCTACATCAGGTACTATTGAACGGATACCAAAACTACACCGCAGTTCTGGAAAGGCATAAGCAACATGAAGGCTTTCGGCAACATCGTTGATACTGTTGCATAGCCTTAACTGTAATCGGCTATGCTTCCCTTTTGGCATTGGCTTCTGAATAATCTCACCATTAATGTAAACGCTTGCAGGCTTTGTTTCTGGTAGCTTGAGAAACTCCTCTAGGGTCAGGGATTGGGTAATTACCGTAGACATGGCTCAAAGCAAAGGGGATATGTTTTAGTCTAGCAGTACCTACTCTCAAAAACAGTTTCTACTTCTGGCTACCGCCACAACTGCTTGCACACCAGTTAACAAGGCTAAAAAAGCTATGACTACAAAATGGCTAACACCAGAACAGGCCATTGTCAAAGCCAACCTCACTGTTACATCTGAAACCTTAAAATCTTACATTTCAGAACAACAGGGAAAAACCACTGCTGAAGAACAATTCCAAGCTTTAGGATTGCTGTTTGACAGGGAACGCTTGCGTGCAGGTAAAGCTAACTTTTTGCAACTTTTAGAACCAGTAAGTGATGAGAATAGCTACGCCGAAGATGAAATCGACTCTCATCAGTTAGACGACGATGACATAGAAATATCTGCTACCAACAAGGGAAATCAACTAGAACCATTTATTTTCGAGCAATGCAAAGTTCAAATCGTTATCACTCTACTACCTACACAACAAACAGGAGATAGACCTGTAATGATTGCTGCCAGCAGTCACGGTGATTTCCCTGTAGTTACTATGCTCAAACAAGAAGAACTCGGTGATTTCCCACCTGCAATTGTTCAACTATTGGACGAACTGAAAGCCGATTTTCCTAATCGCCAAATTCGCCGGAATATAGCCCAGACTAAAGCTGTCAAAACCAATAAACCGCCCACTGCCCAGACTCCAATTCGCACTGAAACTGCTAGCTCAGATACTACTAAGCCAGTCAGTAATACTACGCAAATTTCACTTTTTTAAATGCCATGACTACTACAAATAGTAACAAATTACTTGTCATCTACGAAGGTCAACAACACTGGATTCCAGAAGCGATCGCCTTTGACGACCAATTACTACGCGATGCCTTCACTCCTCTTTGTGCTGAACTGGCAAACGCAGACATTGAGCGGAAACCAGGAGAACCCATTCACATCATCAAGAAGCCCGGTAAAAAAGGTACTTCTCCTCTAGATTGCCTGATAGTGGCTCCTGAAGAAATCAACCCCGCAGTCCAAATGTGCTACCAAATGCGTCAACGTCAGATCATCACCGGAATTGACTGGCAAAATGCAGCACAGCTATCAGTCCAGATTGAAGAGGCGATCGCAGCTGGGACAGAATTTTCTCAGTTACTCAACCAAACCCTAAAATCCCTAACAGCCTGCACTCCCACATCTAGCGTTATCCCTGAAGGTTTTTGAGTGCTGATAAAAGGAGTTGGAAATTGACTTGAGGGGTAAATTATTGTCCAAATTACAGCAGTTTGCATTTCGACTGAAGTACACCCCACGCCCTACCTGTATCTCTTCTTTAATTCCAACCTCCATAATAAATAACGAGTTGCACTAAAATATGTCTCACCTCGTACCCCTCAGTATGGCAGAGGCAATCTATAGTCTTTGTCAGTGCCAATTTACCTTAGATGCCACAGAATCACTCGATTATCTGGAAACCCAACTCAACATTTACTCCTTACTAGCACTATATCAGCACTACTTCCCTACTGAATGGAAAGCCAGCCAAGCCACTATTTACCCACCGACAGATGTAGATTGCCATAGTCTCAGAGAACTGGAATTCATTGTACTGATTTACACTCATCTGTTTCCGTTATCTCACTGGACTGTAGAAACAGCCTACGAACAAAGATTGCATAGCATTCCTATTACCCCAATGGGTATTGACTGGACAATGGATGGAGAAATTGAACATCTCAAAGATGGTTGGCAACTACTTTTACCTTTTAGCCATGACAGTCGCCGTTGGCTTGATGACATACACCCAGAAGGTAGCGATTGGTTTGATAGTGAATTTGCAATTTACGAAATTACGTACAGTGACATCGACCACCCAGACAAAATTGACCACAAAAAACTAAAACGGCAGTGTCATCACTTAGATAATCCTTTAAAGTTTCTGCCTTTAACTTTAAAGCTGCTAGACCATGAAACTAAAAACCTTTGGTTGGACGAGTACGCAGACGATTATTACTACCAACCTGACCGCACCTCTTTACCTTGGTCAAAAGCATCTATTGATTTGCTCACCAGAAAATGGCAGCAAGCCGACCGAATGCTGAACTGTGCAGCCAACTTAATTGATTGGCTAGAAGCAGACTTAAAACCTCATGCTCAAATCCTACTAAAACTATGGAAACAAGCATTGAAACCACATTAATCGACGTTACATCCACAGCAATTCTATCCAGTGAGATTCTACGAGCAATTTTGGCAGACCCTCCCCGAAAATCCCCAGTAATTCAAGCAGAATTGCTGTTTTTAGATGGCATTTACATCTTCCACTACCGAGACAAAGAAATTGCCGATGCTCATATTTACAAATGTATCTCACCCGCAGCCCTAAGAACTGCTTTCAGCAACGAACCAATTGATACTGGTTGGATGGAACCAGGAATTGTGCGCTGGGGTACGGGCAGTACAGACACATATTTGGTAAAATTTATCCCACCAGCCACTCATACAATCAATTGCGATGAACTTGGATCTTTAACCGTTCCGCTACCTGCAATAGTTTTTGTGGGCAAGGGATTAAAGTATTGGGTTTGGGCAATTCAAGAACAGGAGTTTACTCCTCAAGCACCAGCCTTTCATGTGCCACTACCCAATGTCTACAGTTCTGGACAGGTTTGCTGGGGAGTGAACGAACCACCTGTTGCTAATGGTCTATCAACTAACCATGCTTGGAATTTGTTTATTTCTAGTATTTTCACCAACCATTTAACAATAAGTAAATCACAAAAATACCGCAAGGATGTTCGCCACCAACTTCTAAAACTGCACAAAAGATGTAGACGCGCAACCTATCCTGTATCTGACCTTGTGCCTATCGGCAATCAGAAAAGTGTTGCTATGCTTGTGCAGGAAATCCTCGATGAACCCATTGCTTGAAGGCATTATTGGTTACAAAATTGTTACAACTTCTTCTCTGCCAACACACACGAGCAGTGGACTAGAGTACCTTTATGCCGGAAATGGCATCTTTGCTAGAGCCATTCGTCCTGGCATAGAGGTATTAATGCCTATTTGCTTGAATGCCCAAACTATCAAAGGGCTACCTCACCTAACACCTTATCTCAAAGTCACTCCCTTAATTCCCAAACCGCTGCTACTGGAAATGTGGCGGTCGAGTTATCAAGCTGGCAATCAATTTCATGAAATTCTCTTTCATCTCCACTGTACTGATGCAGGCTGGGATTTACAAGTCCCAGAGCAAATTCAAACTCAAACTAGCTGCCAGCCAACTCATTCTGGCAGTGATTCTTCCCACCAGAAAGCGGCTGTAGACATCCATTCCCACGGTTCCTTACCTGCGTTTTTCTCTACCACCGATAATGCTGATGAATCTGGCTTTCGCATTTATGGAGTACTAGGTAGAGTTAATACCCTGAAAACAGAGATTAAATTACGGGTTGGACTGTTTCGCCACTGTTGGGATGTACCTGCTAGAGCAGTGTTTGACATCGACCGAGACTTTTTTATGATTGATGTCTCACTTTTATCTGGCTGCAAATTTTACAGTACTGATATACCGCCCATTAACGTGATGGAGAAGCTATGGAGGTGAATTTCAATTTGGCAAATGCCTGTCCCCTCACCGATAACTGTATTAACTTAACCAACCGTACTATGGAGCTAAATCTTGATTTGGCAAATGCTTCTCCTGTCGTGACTGTCAACTACTCGAAGATAGAACTGTGGCTAGTTGGGTGCGGCGGTACTGGTTCTTGGTTGGCTCCTTCTTTGGTTCGGTTAGGCAGAGTTCTTTCTCAGCAAGGTAAACAGGTGAAACTCTACTTTGTTGACCCGGATCATGTTGAGTCAGCTAACGTTTTACGCCAGTGCTTCTGTGATGCAGAAATCGGACTCAACAAAGCCAAAACGCTGGCGCTGCGCTACTCCCTAGCTTGGAAGATGGAAGTTACAGCGATCGCTCAACCTTTCCAACCCAAATGGATTGTCCCCAGTTACAATACCCTGATTGTTGTCACTGCTTGCGTAGATAATGCCAAAGCCAGAGAGTCAATTACCCAAATACTTCAGCACAACACTCATCGCCCTGCGCCTCACATTTGGCATTTAGATTGCGGTAACTCCAAACGTAGTGGTCAGGTACTATTAGGTTCCCATCTGTCTACTAACCCCAATGACTATCATTTCGAGGCTTTAGGCTGCTTTCGCTTACCTGCGCCAACTGTACAGCAACCCGACCTACTGGTTCCACAACCAGAAGAGTTGGCAGACAACAACTTGTCCTGTGAACAAATGGCCTTGCTCAATAGCCAGTCCTTGAGCATTAACCAGCGAGTTGCTGCGGAAGCCTTTGATTATTTGTTGCAACTGACGACGGGGAAACTACGACGATTTGCTACTTATTTCGACTTAGAGAGTGGTAGCGGAAAATCCCTGTATACAACGCAAGTTAGTATTATGCAGGCGATTCTACTAGGTCATTCCTGCGCGAATGCTCTCCTCTCAAGTTAATAACCAAGCACTGTACAGCTGCTTTTGTACAGTGCTTCAATTAAGCAAACCAGCCCGCAACGCTAATACAGCTGCTTGGGTGCGATCGCTTGCACAAAGCTTGTTCAAAACCCCACGCACATATACTTTTACACTTCCCAAGCTGAGATAGAGTTTCTGGGCAATCTCGTTATTGCTATAGCCTTGCACAATTAACTCCAAGACTTCCAGTTCCCGATTTGTCAATGGATCTGCTTGTAGAATGCTTGCTTGCTCTGGGTCAATTGCAGAGATCGTTACCGTTTGAGTAGCATTGGGTTTCACCGCCGCTGCCGCTCCTTGACGAGTATGCTTGAGAACGATACGAGCGATCGCTGGGTCAATCCACGACTGACCTTCATAGGTCATGTGCAGCGCTTCCAGCAACAACTCGAACTTAATTGTCTTCACACAGTAAGAGTCTGCCCCGGCTGCAAACGCTGCCAGTACCATCTGCTCTAGGGCATTGGAAGTGAGCATCATTATTTTAGTCTGTGCTGCTGCTGACGGTGCTAGAGATTCCCGAAACTGCTGCACCAGACATATCCCGTCTCTATCCGGCAAGCCAATATCGATGATCGCTATGTCTGGTTTTGTACTTTGGAGCAGTTTCAACCCATTGGACGCTGTAGCTTCATCACCCACCACTTGAATACCTTCTTGCTCATTGAGAGAACTACGCATCCCAATCCGCGTTAAGCTGTGGTCTTCAATAATTGCTACTCGAATATCTCCCATGATTTACCTCAGCACCTTGGTAACTATACTTTTTTAACTGTCGAATATGGTTTCAAGGAAAGGATTACTCTATTGGACGAAAAATTTTAGCTATTCAGCCAAAATGTGGCTATTGAGATGGAAAGCGGCATTTCAATGTTATTAAACCTCATCCAGGTTGAAACCAGTAGTTTTTACAGTATTGGCTGAAAAGTTCATATATCAAGGGCTACATATCTCAACTAGCTGTTGAAAAAGCTCTAATGTTCAAAATGGACATCGTTTAATCTGAAAATTCTCTTAAAAAATCTTCCCAAAGTATTAAAAAAATATAAAAGCACTGAAGTTAGACTGAAACCGACACAGTTTATTCTGACCTGTGTCCACATTACACCCGCAGGAGGATGCAGCTTGTCCCTAACCGAAAACTCTGGCTCTTATACATAGGCAGATTGAGTAATCGATAAAACGGATTAATCTGTAGCAAGTTGGAGCAATCTGGCTTGCTGATTACACCAGACTCAGCTTAGAACTGTTTATTCTAGGTCGTCCGCTTAAGGGTCATGACTTAATAGAGGTTGTGGTCACCCAGGCGGTCAAAATTATACTTTTGCCACCAAAATTTAGCTTGACTACTCTTTTTTCTCCACTCGCAAGGAATTAGGTTTCTCAAAGGCGTTTTATGAACACTTTCTCTTGGAATATAACTTCAGAAGAAAGAAACCAAAGGATTCTGCTGGTGGATGACTCAGCTGACAGCCTCCGCTTGCTGCAAGTCACTTTGAAGCTGAAGGGATACAACGTGACCATCGCCAACAATGGTGCTGAAGCATTGGTACAAATTGCCGAATCTCCTCCCGATTTGGTACTGCTAGATGTGGTGATGCCGGATATGGATGGCTATGAAGTTACCCGGCAAATTAAGCACAACTCAAACTTACCTTTTATCCCAATTTTAATGGTGACAGGTTATGAAAAATCAAGTGTCGTCAAAGGTTTAGATGCAGGTGCAGACGAATTTATTCGCAAGCCGGTAGATAAGGAGGAATTACTGGCCAGGGTGCGGGCTTTGTTGAGACTAAAACACAGTATGGACGAACAACTGTTCCTCAGTCAGCGACGGGAAGATTTTGTGACCCGTCTGACTCACGACCTGCGAACTCCGTTGATAGCTGCTGACCAATTCCTGAAGTTGCTGCAAACAGGTGTTTTTGGCAATACCTTATCAGCAATGCGTGAATCTTTAGAACAAATGGCTCAGAGTAACCAAACTTTGTTGTCAATGGTCGATACCTTGTTAGAAGTTTACCAGTATGAAGCTGGAGGCAAAACTTTGGATTTCTTTGTGGTTGACCTGTGGGAATTATGTCAGCAGGTAGTGCAAGAACTAATGCCTTTGGCTGATGTTAAACAGTTAACTCTCAAAGCTGTCTTAACAGAGGGTACTGAAGCTTCTTTAACTAGGGTTAGAGGCGATCGCCTGGAACTACGCCGACTTCTCACTAACTTAGTTGGTAATGCCATTCGCTTCAGCGATGCTGGGTCAGTAGAAGTTCGCCTCAATTCCACTGTTCAAGGGGTAACGATTGAAGTAGAGGATACAGGTATTGGCATGAATCCAGAAGAACAATTACTCTTATTTGATCGCTTTCGACAGGGCAAGCATCAACGTCGGGGGAACGGTTTAGGATTATATTTGTCTCGTCAAATTGTTGAAGCCCATCAGGGAAATATTTCTGTTTCATCGACTGTTGGTAAAGGCAGTAGATTCACAGTTTATTTACCTGTGCAAACAGCTTATTCAAAAATGTTATCAGCATAAAAAATTTGGGAAATCGAGCTTAAGAATTTGTACTAAAATAACTTTCGCTTTAATATAGGATTTCTATATAGCCTTCCGTTCCATTAACCCGAATTCTCTGTCCGTTATCGATCAGCTTGGTAGCATTTTCCACTCCGACAACTGCTGGTAAACCATATTCCCGTGCGATAACTGCTCCATGTGTCATCAGTCCACCAACTTCGGTGACTAGGCCTTTTATGGATACAAACAATGGTGTCCAGCTAGGGTCAGTAAAGGAGGTGACTAATATATCTCCATCTTTTAGATCGGCATCTTCCATGTTTAAGATGACACGTGCTCGTCCCTCTATAACTCCGGAGGAAACAGGTAGACCTATAATAGCTTCGGCAGGGAGATTTTCTCGTTTGTACCGACCTGCAATGATTTCACCATCAGACGTGATCACACGTGGGGGAGTTAGTTTTTCATATAATTTGTACTCGTCTTTTCGTTTGCTGATAATCTGGTAATCAAGTTTATTTGTGCGTACAACTTCGCGAAGTTCTTCAAAAGTGAGATAGTATATATCTTCTTTTTCATGAATAACGTTAGCTCGTACAAGTTGTTCAGCTTCTTTCAGTAAAGCCTGCTTATAAACGAAGTAGCGATTAACTATGCCGTATTTTGGATATTCACGATAACCGATGAAATTCCGGTAATGACCGATCATCCGTTTTGTCTCTTCGGACTTTTGTTCACCATCCGGTAATTGCTTCAATCGATCTAATAACTCTTGTTCTTTTTTCAAAGCTGACTGTCGCCCTTGCTCAAATTTCCGATTGCTGGCATTAGGCTCAAAGTTTTTGATGTTACTGAGAATCATGGGGACAAGTGTAGTTGGTTTTTCACTCCAACGAGTTTTAGTAATATCGATTTCTCCAGCACATCGCATTCCGTATTTGTTGAGATAAGCATAGATAGCGTTTTGGGTTTCCTTTCCACCATTAAACTTAACCAGTTCATCCAAAAAGCTATCATCTTTTACATATTGTAAATAATCAATTACTTCAGAATAAGGACGAATCACATCTGCGACATCCAATAGTTCCAGACCCATTTCTGAGGTAATATTGTTTGGTGCTGATTGAGAAAGCGTGTCTGCTACGTTTTTTTCATCTAACCACTCCTTCATTTTTTGATTGAGCCATGATGAAGCATTCATAGCAGTCATAATCACACCAAAACTTTGTGGATCAAATAAACTCTTCTTTAATTTCTGGATATCTTCTAGAATAAAATCAAATAGATCCGATCCTGACTTCGTTTGGATGTTATATTTTAACTCTTCTATCGATGTTTGACTACTCTTGATCAAATCAGAAACGATTGTCGGATCATTTTCGATTTGTGTTTGAAAATCCGCAGGTGGCACACTATTATTCCTGTTACCAGAACTCTGTTCTTGCTTATCATCCGGTAAAAATTCTATGAAATCTCCCCGCTCTATTATGGTCATGAGCGCGTCTTTTATGAGCGGATCGTGTCCCATGACATTTAATAAGATTTCTCTGCTGACAGGCGAAGCCAGTTGTTGTGTGACATCAACAAACAACCTTCCACCAGCTTTATACATAGGTCGAGCAGCTGTTAACTGGAATAAAGACAATCCCAATGGTTTGATGGGGTCAGTCATCATTTGTTGATGACCGACAGATACATAGACGTGATTTTCCCGATCGTTAGCTTCAGGGATCGGGTATAAAGTAGTGATTGGCCGACTCTGGACAATATAAAATGTATCATCAACCAAACACCATTCGATGTCCTGGGGGTAGCCGAAATGTTCTTCGATCTTTCTGCCTATGCGCTCAAGCTGTAAAATCTGCTCATCCGTCAGCGCTTGCCTGTTCTGTCTGTGTTGCTCAATCTCCTGTTCTTTCGTACCACCATCTTTTAAGGCGTAAATAGCCAGTTTCTTGGTGGATATCTTCTTATCGATAACCTTGCCGTTACACACTTTATAGATATCAGCATTCACAATGCCTCTGACCATAGCCTCACCAAGTCCGAAGCTGGCATCAATGGATAACACCTTCCTATTAGAAGTGACAGGATCGGCAGTAAACAAAATTCCTGCCACCTGTGGAAAGACCATCTTCTGAACAACCACAGACAGGTGGACTTTACGGTGGTCGAAGCCGTTTTGAAGACGGTAAATTACTGCCCTCTCGGTAAATAGCGATGCCCAGCACTTGCTGATATGCTGATAGATTGCCTCCTTTGAAATAATGTTCAAATACGTATCCTGCTGGCCTGCAAAAGAGGCCGTTGGTAAATCCTCTGCGGTTGCGCTGGATCGTACTGCATAGGCATTTTTTTCATCAAGCCTGGAGAGGAGCTGGGCGATATCTTGATTAATGTCTTGAGGAATGGCTATCCCTTCGATGAAAGAGCGAATCTCACCGCTAAGTTCACCGATTTTACGCCGTTCTTCCACCTTTAAAAGCGATAACTGCTCGAGTAATTCGTTAATCGACGACGTTTCCCCAATGATTCTTTTAAAAGCTTCAGTAGAAATACAAAAGCCATCCGGTACGTGGATTCCCTCAATCCTGGATAGTTCCCCCAGGTTCACGCCTTTACCCCCAACAACCTTGAGTTTTGTTTTATCAATATCTTGAAAACAAAGCACAAATGAACTCATCAGTTTCCCTCCTTTGGCAATTCATAACTTTGGTAATTTTGATTGCATCACAACCTCTAGACTCTCGACGGTCGGTGTGCATGGGCGTTGTTTCATCGCACGTTTTTTTCACTAACCACGAATAGTTCAACTTACATCACTTAGTCGGTCAATTGCCCCAGGATCGCTATTGAGAAATTCATCTAAATCTTCATATCCACTTGGATAATAATAACCTGATGTAGGTTTGATAGGATTTTTCTTAATTATTATGCTTTCACCAGGTTTGAGATGTGCATATTTGGGGTAATGCTCATCTTGGGATATATCATCAGAAGGAACGATCAACTCATCTCCTGGTGAATCTGGATCATCGTCATAAAGCATTACTAATAAACCATCTTCTAGTCGTTGAATTCTTTTATTCATAAAATCTAGTGGTAGCTTCAAAATTGTGTAGCTTAAGTAACACAGTGGGAAAATGATAATATGATTAAAAGCGCTGTTCAGCTATTTAACTTTCTTGGAAGTCTGCTAGCAGAGCTAATACCGTATAAAATACCGTCTGCCATGAAATCAGTAAATTATCCACTTGGATGATTTTATCGAGTGTAATTTCGTGCCAAGGTGAATATTGGAGTCTCATGCTTGCTAGATAAGCTATCTAATAGATGATTGGTAATGGATTTAACCACTAGAGTCTTAGAAGGTTCTGGTTTGAGCATACCTATCTTTGATGGGTCGTATAACAATGGTAAGGGGAGATATTTATCTGAACCAGAAATCATTAAAAATTCTCTGCTCGAACAGATGTTTGAAGCAGAAGATTTACAATCTCTACTACTGGTTAAAATTGACAGTAAAAATCCAGATGCCAACCATTTAAGACAAAGAACCTTTCAGGATGGAATCCGACGCAAGTTAGCTTTCAGTTCTGGCAATAGTTATTACTTTGCTGATGGTTCACTGCATAAAAAAATTAGACACTTATTCGCTACAGAACCTGATACTGCCTGCCGCTATGGTTCTTTACTAGTTAGCAATTGCTACAAAGGCTCAGAAACTTTTACAGGGCTGCGAGTTAAAATTGTGGACTTTCAAGACCCACAGTATGCTCATTATAAAACAGGAGACTGTCACGGCAAGATTTCGCCCCAACTTGCCAAACAATTGGGAGGAGAAGGCAATTGTCCATTCCAATTTCGGTTTGCCTGGAGAAGTAATTGGGCTGAACCAGATAATTCCCAGTGCCCAAAAACCAGCTTCTTATCCAAAGGTACTTTCCTGCCCGATGCCAATTTGACTGATGCCAAAGGGTACGACATTATTATGGATCGTTCCTCAATTAAAGGCATTAAAAAGTCGGAACTCAAAAACTTAATACCCTGCGGTGACTATGAGTTTCCCCAAGCGGTAATCGGTAATAGAGGTAACGCCAAAGCCACCAGCTACGATAATAGTTGGCAGTTTACCATTTGGTACTCAGAAGAAGCAGTCAAACAAGATTTGAGCAAACCGACTGAAGAAAAAGCTAGAGAACTGGCTGATTTGCAGCGCAATCCCTTGGTGTTGGCAAAATACATCATACAACAATATGACAAACAACAACGATCTACTCAAGAGCAGTCAGAAGAAGCTTTTAACGAAATTGAGGGTAATGCTAACAATACTGCACAGGAATCTCGCTGGATTTCCTTATTACGTAGCGATAAATATGGTCAATTGATTGAAACCCCCAAATTCCGCAAGTTTGCTACCGATTACATAGCCAATCAATGGTGTGACCTAGCAATTAAGGGTGGATACAACCATAATTCGGGTATGGCAATGCCATGCGATCGCCTAACTCGTGGCACAATCTGTGTACCCCACCTACCGGAAGGAGATGTCATTCTCACCCGTTACCCCATCGTCAACTCAGACAACATCCGCCTCTACAGTAACATCCACGACCCAGAATTGAGGAAAACTCGCAACGTAGTTTGGATTCACCCCAAGGATGCCGAGGAATACCACCAAGCCGATTTTGACGGCGACCAATTAATGGTCAGTTCTGCTAGTAAACTGCCTAATATTGCTCAAGAAACTCTCCGTGCAGGTGAACCGGGACGATTTGAGCCAGTTAAACAACGCCCTAAGCTGGCGTATACGGAAATCACAGATGAAGAAGGCAACTTAAAATACAAAAATTTAGCAGAGATTGCTGCTGCCAGCAGTCAAAATAAAGTAGGGCTGGTAGCAACAAACATTGGGCGTGTACAGTCATCGATGCCCAAAGACGGGGAGAATGTAGAGCGATTTGAAAAACGACAAAGGAAGCTACTAAACCGTCTATTTCAGGCACTTCAGGTTGAGGTAGATTCGCCCAAAAGTGCAGAAAGATTGGAAGATATCAAGGAAATAGACGGAGAAAATTTGCTCGCCGATGCCAAAAAATGGTCAGAGTCTCACCCCAGTTACTTCTTTGACTTTAAGAAAGATGAACGGCTTTATCGCTCCTTTGCCATGCCTGCGGATGCTCCCGGCTCAATTAACGTCATTGCAAGAGTTGTAGTCAATCCTTTGTGGGAACCAACACGCATTCGCAGCAGAGATAGGCACGAGTTTCGCTACCTCTTTCCCAAAGAGACGCTATCTGTAGATGCCTTGGAATGGGCGGAGGAATTGAAAACAAGGTTTCAGCAAGCTAGAGAGGAAATTAAGGAACGGGTGGGAGATGATAGGGAAGCCTTTAATGAGGAACTAGGAAAGCTCTACGAAAGCTATCGGGCGGAAATTGATGAATTATTCACCAGTCCAGAAGAGAGGTTTGTAAATCCTGCGGACAGGCTCAGTCAATGCGTAGCGTCTCGCAGAGAAGGCGCGGCAGCACTATGGCACACACAACACACCCGTCCAGAATTAGATCGGCATCGCAAAGACTGTTTGAAGCTGGCAGAACAGATGGAAATTACATTTTCGTTTGAGCATGATTATGAACTGCCAAGCGTTGCATTACCACAGGATATTTATGTTTTGAGTGTTCCTTTCGGTGCAGGTGCTATTAAATGGAAAGAATCTTTAGAACAAAAGGGAATTAAATTTGATGCCACTATTCATCCTCAATTGCCTCTGATTGAATTTGCTTTGAAAGATTTATCCCCCAAAATAGTTGATAAATTAACTGCTAAATTTGGCGATAACATTAACGATTTAGATGAACTTAATATCCCGAAGGATTTGAGAATTATCCCGCCAGCAGATCATAGTTGGGCAACATCACGTCAGGATTCAGGTGTTGGTGCTTTGGCATATAACCTGTTTACAGAGGAAGTATGTCAACAGCTTCAAGATTTTCAGTTTGATGAAATTAAAGTGTTGGGTATCAAATACAATCACTTTGCTAATGAAAACTTTGCTAGTAAGCGATGGAAAAAGCGCAGCGTTACTCTGGAAGTAGGAGTTTTTGAGTTACCCGAATCTCATCCAGAGCATTATCGTTACAACGGTACACCGATATTACAGATTGATGGTAAGAATTTAGGCACTTTTGCTCCTGACAGTCCGAAACTGCCGATTGGTGCTACATTTGCAGCCACTTTACAACCAGATGGCTCTAGTATTATCCTCAAGGTTAATCCTGAGTCAATCAATCTGCCAGAAGTTCCATTACCGGAATCAGAACCAAAGTTAGATACTGCTGGGCAGTTCCGAGATACTCACCGTGAACTCTGGCGTAAAGAAATGTTTGATAATTTGGTAGGGGCGATCGCTACTACCTACGAACAGCGACAAGCCAATCAATCTGCAAGTAATGAAATTGAACAGTTTAAAATTGGTAGCCATTGGACTGCTTATGTGCAACCCAGTGGTGATTTTATTGTGCGAAATGAAGGTAAGCGGACGATTTGTCGAGGTAATCTACAAACGGGTGAGGAGATATTTCCACTTTCACAAGAACGTGCGAGCGAGCTAGAAGTGATGATTTTAGAGAGAGAGCGAGTACTTCACAGAAAACATGAGCCATCACATAATGGACACCATATTAGCAGTCAGGATATAGAGTTAAACTGAAGTGGCAAAGGAGATGATGTTAATGTATTAAATAGCACACATACTTTTATCAAATTACGATTACTTTTGAAACCGCGATAATAATTCCTCACGGTCAGCCTGTAAAAGTAAGCCAAGATATTCTTCCCTAGATAACTGCATTAATTGAGGAATAATCGCCTCTAACTCAGCATCTAAATTACCAAATCGTAACTTCAAAAGCCCGGAAATGACTTTTCTTCGTTCGGCTTCTGCACCTTCCTCTTGCCAACTGGTCACAAATTCCATTTACGATTACCCTTGAAACCGCGATAATAACTCCTCACGATCAGCTTGTAAAAGTGAATCCATATATTCATCGGGGGACAATTGTAACAAAGCGGGAATAATGCCTTCTAAAGAAGCATCAATGTTCCCAAAGCGCAGCTTTAAAATCTTAGTAATAGTTGCCCGTCGTTCTACCTGTATTGCTTTCCGTTCCCAACTAGTGACAATTTCCATATATACCTCCTGCTCAGTTAATCCCATTGTATCGACCACAGCTTGAAAGACTTCTTCTTCTGCTGCATTCAGTTCCAAGTACACATCTACAAATCCAGAAATTAATTGCATCCGCGCTGGGTCTAACCTTAAAGTTGTCAGCAACCGCAAACATTCCGCCTTCACCTGCGGACGTTCTGACACCGCAATATTCATCTTGGCCATCAACGCCGCCGCCACTGGATTGTGCTGCGTTAAAAAATCTCGCCAATTTAAACGATTCAACTGAATAGCTGCAAACTGAAATTCCAGCACCTTGAAGTCGCCAAAGGTGACATGATAATTTTGAGGTTCAGCCCGTTTGGGTTCATCAAAAGAAAAAATCACAACTGGGTAAATCGCTAAATCATATTTTTCATGGAGACGCGCAAAATACTTAAACATCCGCTTCGCAAATGCTGTCTCAGTATAAGATTGATTTTCAACGTGAATTAAAAAACAAGTGTCTTGTTGCTGATAACGCACCTGTGCCAGCAAATCAATTTCTTTCTTTTCTCCAGATGTGACATCAGTAAATACATCTTGGGGTAAAAACTGAATGGAATCACGGTCTATTTGGCTGGCTACTTGAGGCAGGAATAAATCGAGAAACTCAACAAAGAATGTAGATATTAATTCTTTGAAAAGCCTGTCATGGTCAATCATCCTAGCAACTCCTCCAACACATCCAAATCTCAGCAAACGTCAAAAAAATATCTTCTGGGGACGCTTTGTATCCTGATGTATATTTTAGCATTTTTCACAGTTTTAACAATAGCATTTTTATTACTTTTACTGTTAATTACCTACAGAAGATTAATACAATTCTGCGAAGCGCGCAGTTCTGATAAATGTTTCCAATAATATGGAACAATGGTGGAAACTTTTTTTTCATATTCTTCGTTTATTCTGAGTCATGTGAGAAAATTAGCTTGAGGATATTTGTTCATAAAACTGCTAACTGTCAAGATTAGCCAACTGGACAACTTATAAATCGCCATTTGGTCTAGCTGTTTCCAGATAAAGTCTTGTTAGGTTAACTCAATCGGCAATCAGCTTTGAGTACCTATGGCTACCAAAACACTGACCAAACCTAAGCAAAGACAAAATTCTCAAAATCGCTCATGGGAAAACCTGACAGATCGCCGTAAACTCCGCCATATTGAAAACACATTGGATAAAGCGATCGCATCCTCAATTCAGGATGATTCTATCCAGTCCCACGAGGACTTTAAAGCCTATGTAGAAAATTACAGCCAGGAATCGGGTAAAGCCCCCATCACAGTAGAACTCTGTGTAGGAGGTGGGGATGATGACGAGATTAGAGGCTATCGCTTCTACCTCACCAATGATCCGAACCACAGAACCAGTGGCAAATACCTGATTAAAAACCTCGAAGGAATTACCAGCAAAGATGAAAACTACTTCACCCCTTCTAACATTGCTGAAATTTGCGGTTTTGCTGAAACAGAACTAGACGATCTCGATGATGAATTAGAAGATGACCTACTCGATTTAGATGAAGAAAATGAAGAAATAGATGATACAAACGATGAACTAGACGACCTATTAAATGACGATTTCAACACCAAACTTGATGACCTAGATGACTTAGGTGAAGAAGACGAGCCATCTGTTAGTCGTGTTAGCGCAGCCCATAAAACTCAAGCCAAAACTTCAACTAAAACCCAAAGTAAGTCTCAGCCTAAAACACAACCTAAAACTCAGGACAGAGTTAATACCAATAAAACTGCTGCCAAAAACTCCAAATCCAGAGAGCCTCTAGACGAAGCTTCGCGTTTAAGTGCCACAGCTGCCACCAATGGACGAGAAGTGAATGGGGTGAATTTGGCAGGCTTAACGGGACAACTTGCATCTCTGGGAATTGCGGTAGGACAAGGTGTTTTGGAACAGCTAGCAGCCGAGGCTGATGAAAAGCGGCTGGAACGAATTCTCAAAGAACTGCAACAGCAGAATGACCGCGTAGATAACATAGCCAGTCGCTTGCAAGAAGCAAAACCGGACTCACCAGAGTCTCAAAAGTCTCAAAAGTCTCAAGATTTTCAAACTGTATCTGAAGAATCAGCCGCAAACAATCCACTGGCTGTAGCTGCTACCAAAATCGGCTCGAAAGTAGATAATCTTGGTTCCCAACTAGACCCCAAATACCAATCTCAACCATTTGAATTAAATAAGGATGCCAGCGTCAGCGAACAGCTTGACCAAATTGAAGCCTACCTGAAAGTTCTTTCCAAGCGACTTGACCGTTTAGAAATGGTAGTTAGCCGATTGGAAAAACAGATGGCAGCACCACAGAATAATTCTACTGTTGTCGAGTCAGAAACTGATGCAGATATTGTTCAACCTAACTCTGCTAACCAGCCACCAGCAGACGTTGACATTTTAGAACATCTGACGAAACGCCAAGCACAGCAACAACAAGCTGCCTGTGCTGATGCTTTAGTGGGGTTTGCCAAAGTTGCTGGTGAGTTATTTGACCAATCACCCCAAGGAGGTATCGCCATTTCCAGTAACAAAACTTTATGGGTAGAAGCACAGGACAAGCAGGTAGCGATGCCTGCGGCGGGCGTAGCGATCGCTTTAGAAAATACCCAAGGTGAAACACTCTTTGCTGGTACTCGTACTCAGGGACAGTGGGCGATCGCACAAGACAATCTTAGCCCTGATGAAAAGACAGGCATCTGTAAACTGCCACAGTCGAAAGAAGAATACGCCCTCAAAGCCAGTACCCAAGCATTAATTCAAAAATTTCAAGAACAACTACCTAACCGATTTAACAGCAACGATGAACCGACATTCACTTGGACTGAAAAGGGCAAAGTCAAGTACGAGTTTGAAGTCGTGAAACTGCCCAATGGTACACGGCTACTTCAAGGATTTAACCCTAATCGTAACGATGAACAAGTGCTTGATGCCGTTTTAGTACCAGGGCAGCCCCCGGAGATTTTGCAGTGTAGCATCCCCCTGCGTGAGATAGAAACGCTACTCGACAATCAGCAATCAACTCGCTCTACCCAAGCCCAGACTGATAAAGACACTGCAAGGCAACGTCAGAAACAAACTCAAAGAAAAGCCAGCAAACCAGAAATGCAAGTTTAATTCTACAAACGAGAAGAGAAAAATGAACAACACAAAATCTCACATGTCTCAGTTAAAACTGCTGCCATCTCGGAAATTTTCAACCAACTTGAGAAACCTGAAAATCAACCGCACTGACTTACTTTTCATTTTCCTATGTCTTGCGATTGGAATTTATTTGTTAGCTACCAAACCCATATTTGTCACTATTTTGGGATGTGCCACCATTGTTTTCTTGAGTATTGGGTACGTAATTCGGACAGTACCAATTCTAGAAAAGTATTTAGGTAGAAAAATTCGTTTCTGGCATATTGTTGCCGCCATTATAACTGTTACCGCTTTACTCGATACCTTTACAACTCCAGCCCAAGCTATTTTCTTAAGCGGATTGGAAAGCTTCTTCAACAATCTAGCCCAACAAAGTTCCCAAGCCGGAGGCGGTTCCACTGGCACTTTGGATGCCAACGTTGTTGGTTTAACATTTAACCTCATCCGAGGTGCATTCTTGCTGCTGGTTGCTGCTGCTTCTCTATTTGCCTATAACCAAGCACAGCAAGGTAACGACTGGCGACCGATTGTTACTCAAGTTGGTTTAGCGTTCTCCATCGTAATTGCCATTGATGTCATCACTTTCATATTTGTCGGTAATGGCACAGGAACAACGTCAGCCATAAGGTAAACCCTCACTGGGAGCAGGGGATGCAGGGGGAGC
>CAXTNZ010000040.1:0-20694 GCA_964245695.1 uncultured bacterium
ATTAAGTATTGCAAAGAAGTAGTAAAAACAGTAGATATTTTTGTGCTTCTTATTTTTTCTATTTTAGAGAGTATATACAGGCTGATGGAGATTTAAAATACTTTTGCCGGGCTACAACAGAAACGCTGAATGCCGGTCATTGGGTTATGGATACCGCGATCGTGTCTCCAATCAAAGAAATAACTTACAGCTATTTTCAGGTAAATATACCACGCACTCTGGCGTTGTAGGGGCATAGGATTGCGGGCGCCCTTAGGAGAGATGTGGTTCAAATTGCCGGAAAACTGCTGTAAACAGCGATTGTCTTTCTAGCCCAAAGGTGCATAACTTGATTTGCCTTACACGCAATAAATAGATATTCTTTCGATGGTTCGAGTAATTCTTTTTCGAGTTCCCAGGCTAAACCTGGGAACCAAGGTGTAGTGATTCTACCTGCAAAATTAAGCCGCAGCTAAACCATTGTGCTTGAGCAACGGCTCCGTACTTGGTTCTCGTCCCCGGAAGGATTTAAACACCTCCATCGGATGCTTGCTACCGCCAAGAGCCAGTACCGTATCCCGGTAGCGTTTACCAGTAGCTTTGATGACTTTATCGTCTTCTAGACCAGCTTCTTCAAAAGCTGCAAAAGCATCAGCACTGAGTACTTCAGCCCACTTATAGCTGTAATATCCTGCCGCATAACCACCAGCAAAAATGTGTCCAAAAGCGCATAAAAATGCATCTTCGGGTAGTGGTGGTAAAATGGTTGTTGTTTTGGCAAGGCGATCGCGTACATTTTTGGCAGTTTCATTCCCACCTGGACGATAGCGGTAGTGCAATTCCAAATCCAAAATGCTAAAGTGCAGTTGTCTGAGCATACCACTGCCACTCATGTAATTCTTTGCTGCCAGCAGCTTTTGATAATAATGTTCTGGTAGAGTCTCGCCAGTTTCGTAATGCTTTGCCATGCCAAACAAAGTTGGTTTTTCGTAGCACCAGTTTTCCATAAACTGGCTAGGTAATTCCACGGCATCCCATTCTACGTTATTGATGCCTGCCGCACTGCTGTAGTCTACCTTAGTTAGCATGTGGTGCAAGCCATGACCAAACTCGTGAAACAAAGTTTCGACTTCACTGAAAGTCATCAAACTAGGCTTACCATCTACTGGGGGAGTTTGATTGCATACCAAATATGCTACAGGTAAACGTGTGCTAGTCACCCCATTTTCTGTGATTTTCCCACGATTGATGCAGGTATCCATCCAAGCACCGCCGCGCTTTTCTGCGGGACGGCTGTAAGCATCTAAGTAGAAGTAAGCTATAGGATTACCCGTTTCATCAGCAATTTGAAAATAACGTACATCCTCATGCCATACTGGAGCTTGTCCATCGGCAGGAGTCACCGACACGTCAAACAGCCGCTTTACTAACCCAAATAAACCATCTAGCACTTGGGGAAGGGGAAAGTAAGGACGTAATTCTTCAGCGGTGAAGGCAAATTTTTCTTCGCGTTGACGTTCAGCCCAAAAGCTGATATCCCAATGCTTCAAATCTTTCGCTTCTGCTGCACCCTTCGCTGCTGCAAAAGCTTTGAGTTCTTCTAAGTCTTTAACAGCAGCATCGTAACTGGCGCGGCGTAGTTCTTCTAAAAGCGCTTCTGCTGCTTCAACATTGGGAGCCATTTTACTTGCTAGGCTTAACTCCGCAAAAGTTTTAAAGCCGAGTAAATTTGCTAGTTCTTGACGCAACTCCAAAGTGCGCTCAATTAACGGGTTGTTATCCAACTCCCCAGAGGAAGCGCGAGTGATAAAAGCTTTGTAAAGCTGTTCTCGCAGATCCCGACGGGTGCTGTGCTGCATAAAAGGACCATAACTAGGAAAGTCCAAAGTAATGCGCCAAGGACCGTTTTCGGGTGTGGCGTTTTCTTCACCTTCACCTCGTGCAGCTTGTGCCGCCAGACTGAGTAAACTGGGGGGTAAGCCGTCGATTTCTTCTTTGGTTGTCAAAGTTAAGCTAAAGGCTTTGGTAGCATCCAGTATATGGTTAGAAAACTTGGTGGAAAGTTCGGCTAACTCCATCTGAATGGCGTTGAAACGCTCTTTAGCTTCACCTTGCAAGCCTACACCAGAAAGTTCTGCATCTCGAATTGCAGCTTTAACAATGCGCTGTTGAGCAGAATCAAAAGTTGTCCAACTATCACTTGCTTGCAGTGTCTTAAAAGCATTGTAGATAACTTGGCTTTGACCCAGCTTGTTGACAAACTGCACCACATCTGGTTGAACAGTTTCATAAGCTTCACGCAGTTCTGGGCTATTTTTCACGCCCATTAAATGATTGACTATGCCCCAACTCCAGTTTAGGCGTTCCGTCAGATGTTCTAGAGGTTCTACTAAACCGCTCCAATTCGGTTCTATCTTAGTTTCTAAGATAGTAAGTTCCTCGTTTAGTTCTGCCAGCAGCTGCTTGAAGGCTGGGACAACCTGCTCTGGTAAAATCTCTGCAAAACAAGGTAAGCCGTAGCCTTTGAGTAAGGGATTCTGAGAAATAGTAGCGTTTGCACTCATGGTTTTGTGTGAGTTGCGAGTTGATAACGGCGATTTTTATCTATATCTTCTAATGTAGCGATCGCATTTCCTATTTAGCTTTCTAGAATGCCGAACCGACAATTATAGTGGCTTGAGATATGTAAGTTCTTGCTTTAGTCTTTCCAGCGCGGCACGCACAGCTTGCACCTGTTGAGTAGTGCTTGGCACCAATTTGGTAGCGGACTAGGTGGTATACCGTTTTATAAGCAATATTGAGTCCTAATTAAGTAATTAACCATTGTTGAATGTGACTATAGCTGTGAAATCCAAGTGATTCAGACAATCTTTGTTTTAAACGTTCGCGCGTTTTCTCCACTGACCATCGGTTCTTACAAGAGTGCATGTTTCACCTCTAATAAGCCTTTGTATCCCCTGTCTTTATATTTTTTCAACCAACGAGTTATTGTGGCTTCATCACGTCCTAAACGTTCAGAAGCGCGATCGCCTGCTTATAACTTGACCAGTTTTTAGCCAGTAGAGCATTTGTAATCTCTCTTTGCTGCTTGCCTGTGTAGCATATTTAACAGCTTTTTCCAATTCTTCTTGGCTTTCTTTAATCTCAAAAAGCAATCTCAGCCCCATTACACTTATACCAAATGCGCCCTTTGGGATAATTTAGCGCAGCCTCACATAGAATTGGTATTAACGCCCAGCCCATTATGTCAAAACTGTACTGAGTCGCAAAACTGACGTACTAGATTGTCAATGGTTGCAACAGTACTTGTTGTATCGCTTGTTAGCAGGTTCATTTCGTCACCGCAGTTGCTTCAAGTCGGCAGAGCCGCCCAACGCACTGCCGACTTGAAGACCAAATCTGTGTTCTGCGAAGTTACATCCGCGCCTAGAGATAACTTAATAAAAAGTGCCTGTGTCCATGTACAACGGATGCAAAAAGCTCTGACTGAGATGAACCTACAATTGCATAGGATCATTAGTGACATTACAGGCACAACTGGTATGGCAATTATCCATGCCATTATTGCTGGTGAGCGTAATCCAAGACTCGCTGGCTGCCTTCAAGGATGGGGGTATTAAAGCAAGCTGTGGGGAAATAGCTGCCGCTTTGACTGCGGACTACCGCCCAGAACTGGTGTTCATTCTCCAACAGGAATTGCAACTCTACGAATTTTATCAGGCACAAATCGCCGCAACTGATGCTGAAATCGAGCAGTGCGATCGCGTCGTTTGCCGATAAAGTTGATGTGACATCAAAGCCGCTCGCCAAACCTAAACGCCGAGGCAAAAAGCAACTAGAAAATGCACCCCAATTTGACTTGCGGACTCATTTATATCGCATTAGCAGTTCAACTGGCGGCACACCACCTGCTACGAATGAAAGAAACAGTCAATAGGCGACAATAAGCACGTAAATTTATAAGTGTCCTGACAGTTAAAACCGAGGTTTCAATTTTGGCGATCGCACTTCGGCATGAGGCAAAGGCTCATAGAAAACATCTTGTGTTTTTAGAAGAGTAATATGTAATATTAGTACTCTTTTTAGTTCTTTAGCAGCCCTTAAAGACCCCCGAATTAAAAGCAGTACAACGGAGATTGCGCTCATCTTTGACGGGAGACTATCGTGTAGAAGATTTATTTGTTATTAAGCAAGAATTATCGCTTTATGAAGTTTATGAAAAAGAGATTACTGCTCTCGACGCTGAAAGTGAAAAATGTCTAGCATCTTTTGACCCTAAGACTTTAGATAAACCTCCCACAACAATCAAAAAACTTAAGCCACCACAAAATTTTAGATTATTCCGCTCGCATCCTGGATCTGCGACTGGAAACTATCATTTAATTTACGCAGAGGAAAAGAGAAATTAAAGGTGACATTCCCAGAGAATAAATCAAGCCAATTATATAGTTATGAGAGTTGTATCCTTTGTACTGTTCAGCTTCTTGCGTTGAATTTTGACGGTGTAATGCGGTTGGGAATTGTCAGTATGTTGCCGAAGTTCTAAACTGTCAAGATTGAGTTTGTATTCTTGAAAAATACGGTGTAATGCTGTAGGCAACTATCAGTATCTTGCCGAAGTTCTAAACTGTCAAGATTGAGTTTGTATTGTTGAGAAATAACGTTTAATAAATCCGTAAATTTATTAGTTTGTCTAAATCTGGCTCTCAGAAGGCAGGAATCTTACATTCAAGTAAAGCATGGCACAATTCTTCACTCACATAGTTCTCAACGCCTGACAGCATTACAAGGAGTTATCTGGAACGTTAGAAGGGGCTATGTTATTGTTAGGTGTGGGAACTGGCTGAACTTTGATAAAAAATCCTTTTCGCTGTGTTGGCTGATTAAACTTATCTGTCACGATAATTTCAATTTGAGACGGTAAGGCTTGAGCGGTAAGTGATAATGAACCTTCAGGCTTAACATTACCAAAGGGGGAAATTTGAACGTTAATATCTTCGCCGATTACTTTCCATTTCAAAATCACAGGTTGACCTTCTTCCACAACTATATTCGGTTCTGAACTATCATTAAGTGTAAAATAGACAATTTCAAACGGTTTAGGTTTAATTTTTAGTTTATTGGTTTCAGTAGGGTTAATATTAGGTTGATAAATAGACTTAGCAAAAGGTTGGAGCGCAAAAGTATACGTCCCTGGTTGATTGACTGCTGATGGAATATTTTTACAAATTACTTGTTGATTATCTTTTTTACAAAAAGATTTAATATCCACGGGGATACCTTGATTGAATTTATTAAATTTGTATTCATTGACTACTGTTCCGTCTTCTTCTTTCCTAATAATCTGAAGTTGTTTTAGTTGCTCTGGATTGCGAATTTGCCAAGTGAAAGCTACTTTTTCGCCTTTTTCGTATTCAGATTTATCTGCTTGAAAACTGACTACTTCCGGTGCTGGGTTTTGTTTTATTTTAAGTTTTACAGGCGATATCTGGTGTAGTTGACCGTTGCGATCAAAAGCTTTCAAAGTAAAAGTATATTCACCTGGTTTGGTAGTTCCGGGAAAATTAGTGCAATTCAGCATTTGTTGCTGTCTTTGACAACCTGATGGGTCTTTAAGAGTGTTCTTACTATCATATAATAAATCCTCTTTAGTTTCCTCGCCTGTGGTTAGCAAAACTAACTTTTCTAATCGAGCGGCATTGCCAATTTCCCAAGTTAAACGTACCCGATCTCCTTCTTGATAACTCAGGCTACTTGACTGGAAATTATCCAACTTCAAAGGGTCAGGGTTTAAAATTCGCCAAACAATCAATGCTACCCCTCCTAGTAGCCCTAAAACTAATAAAAAAAGTAGTAAAAATTGCCACCAAGGGCGGGATTTCCAGACTAAAGTAGCTTGAGGCAATTTATCTGAAAGAGGTAATTTTTGTTTGTCTTGAACTTCAATTTGAAAGTTGATAAACGCAGAGCCAAAAAACGGTCGTCGCCAGCGATGCACGGGGTTAACTATCAAATTTGCTACCGCACTTTTGGTCGGTAAAACTCTCAAATGGTCAGGCTGAAATTCGTAAGTACACAGTTCTTCTTCATCTTGAGTTTTGGCACTAAAAGTTAATTCGCGCACGGTGTTACCCCGGTTAGCCAATTTTACTTCGTATTTGCCAGAACTACGGCTGACTGTTCCCAAGATGGTATTTAGTTCGACATCTATGTGATAAATCTCCGGAATTTGTATGTATACCAAATCCAGCAGCACTAAGTCGGGTGAGTTATTAGAATGCAGACGAATTGTCGGAGAGTAGCTTCCAGCCAATATATCTGTAGGGGGATGAAATTGTAATAAGATTGAACCTTGATCACCTGGGTTAAGTTCTAATCCACTACCCCCAGATAGCAACCCTGCTTTTTCCAAGCCTGTTTTTAGATAACGAATTGTAAACCATGTTTCCTCAAAATCCAGGCAAGTCAGGCGAAAACGGTCTACTCGTTTAGAGCGATTATCAACTGTGACTTCTATCTGTAAAGCCTCACCAAACTTGAAAATTAGCGGGTTGTTAGGGTTCGTAGCAGGTTTGACAGAAAAGGTGGGATCATGTTCCCTAATTACGGTATGTTCTTTGGGCTGAACTTTGATTTGTCGGAGGTACGGTATCGGTGTTTCTTGAGGATAATGTTCGGGTGCATCTACGATTAAAGTGTAACTATAAGTTCCCGGTTGGACATTAATCGGAATTTGGAACTCAAAAGAAACTTCAGTTTTTTGTTGGGGTGCGAGTGCGATACGTTGTCGTGGGGAAATATTTGAGGAGGTGAAAATTTGGAATGCCTCATCAAAAAATACATCAATCACAGCACTCTGGCTACCCTGATTGATGACAATAGCATAAAGTTGCAGGGTATCTCCTGGCATTCCCGATTGAACACCAGGGGGATTAAAAATTACTTTCAGTGGGCTGGGTTGAATTTGCATCCCATTTTCCTTATTTGTTAAGGCGAATTAAATTTACTTGACAATGTTTACCTTGGCGGTTGACTCGACAATCTTCACCACCTGTAAGAATGGCAGTTCCCTGGTTATTAATATCAATACTATTAAGTTTTAAATTGTCGGGACTTTTGTAAATTTCTCGACCGTTCAATGCTGCAACTTCTTGCTTTCCAAGAGAAGTTAATGACCAAGCAACTACTCGTCCGTCATCCCCGGCACTGACTAGCTGACGACCAGATGAAGTGAATGCTATACTACGCACTGCTTGTTTTCCTACTTGCCAGCGATCGCGCACACAACTTTGATTAATCTCCTGTTCTGTTAGAGTAGGAGTCTGATTAAGTTCGCATTGTAGATCCAATATTGTAATATATCCATCCGAGTCAGCAGTTGCTAACAGTCCAGGTGTTTGAGGAACAAATGCTAAACCCCAAATATAGTCACCATTTCCATGTCCTACCCCAGGAAAAGTAACCGAAAATCGCCTTTTGGGATTATTAGGTTGGTTTAAATTTAGCAAAGTAAGATATTTATTGTTTCCGGCAATAGCTAGAGTTTGTTCATCTGGACTCAGTGCCATCGACCGTGACTGATAACCTAGAGATATAGCTTTTTGCGGCTGTGGCTGAAATTGTTCTAAAGCTGATTTTCTTTCCCAAATCAACACATTACCGCTACCATGTCCGCTAATCAAGTATTGAGAGTTTTTAGTAAACACTAAGTCAAATACTTTATCGGTTTTGTTAACTATTTCTGGGAAACTTAATTCATATTCTTTCGAGCGTCGAGCGACATTCCACAGTTGAATCACACCATTTTCTAAGCCAGCTGCTACGCGATTATTTTCTAGCGGATCGAATCGCAACGCAAATACAGCTTGTTTATTTGTGTCTCCCAACACACCCTTTAGCTTATCGGGTTCGTTGTTGTCCTCAGCTTCTAACTTGTTACCATTGATTCGCCAAAGTCTAATTGTGCTGTCATCGGAACCGCTAACCGCAGAAAGTGCATTGGCACTAAAACGGACAGCGTTAACATATTTTGTATGTGCGATCGCTTCTGGTTTAAATAATAAAGCAAATAAAGCAGCGAGTATTGCCAGCAAAGCCAACTGCAACCACAATGGTAATACAGGTAAAATTCGTAACTCTAAAGGTTGAGTTGCAGGTTCTGTACTACCCAGGCGATCGTCAGATAATAATGCTCTAATATCAAATTGTAAAATTTTTGACCACCCAACCCAAAATCGTTTAGTTTTTACCTCTAGAATTATCTTGGTTGTCTCTGCCAAACTCAAGTCTGCATTTTCTGGTGATATCCGATATGTCAATTTTCGCTCATCTCTGCCTTGCAATTGAGTATTAACCTGTTGTTGCAGATTGCTAGCATTTTTAAATATTAGTTGAAAGCTGGCTGAATTCGATCGCCAGTTAGGAAACCATCGATTTTTATGGGGAATTGTTTGTTGTTGCGGTGTAGCAGTAAACTCGACAAATCCCACCGGCAAAACTTCCAAACTGCCTTGGGCAGTACTTGGATAACCATCCCGACTCATAGCTTCTATGATAAAGGGATAGTCCTGGCTGGGTGCTTGGCTTACAGATGGGGGTTGGCATTGAAAGCTTGTTTCACCTTGAGCATTGGCTTCTAAAAATAACCGTCGTTCTGCACCACCACTTAGCCACGAAGGTTCCATACCCGCTAAACGCAGCCCCACATCAACAGCTTGTGGACTCAAATTCCGCACTCGCACTGGTATATCCACGGTGTTGCGAGGATAAACTTGAAGCTGTCGTGCCAACAAATCCACGGCTACAAGTTGTGGTCTATTATCTGATTCTATATTCAGGCGGACTATAAGTCTGCGTTCTTGTCGTAATTGTGGCGAAAAAATTCTGACTGTGAGATTGACTGTACCCACAAAACCTGGTATAGGAGAATTAAAAATTATGATTTGAAAGTCAGTACTGCTTCCTGGTGGTTTAGCTGCCGATACCTCTGGTGACAAGCGATACCACAAATGTCCAGAACTAGGACTGGCTCCGGCTGCGACGACTTCGAGTTGAAAGCTGGCAAATTGTTCGCTGTCATTATCGACAGTAACATGAAATGAAATCGCACTACTCGGTCGAAATGTTTGGCTTTGTGGAGAAATGGTGGCATTAATCAAACTATTTTCCATACAGTATCTGTTATATTTTTTAGTGCAGAGGAATAGTATAAAATTGACACCCCGGAAAATTTATGCGATTGAATCGATGGAATGACTAAATTACTTTTTATATCGTTTATTGATAAAACTTTAATATATATCTAGCTTAACAGCTAGACATTGAGGATATGGCAGAATGACTAAAGCTTTACTTGCTTGGGAAATTGGCGGAGGGCAAGGACACCTGCACTTGTTAGCAGCGATCGCCCAGAAATTACAAGCTTTTGGAGTTGAGCCAATTTTTGCCTTACAAAACGCCCAAATTAAAAATTTTAATCTTCCGGGAAAGGTGCTACAAGCTCCAAAAGCAATGATGCGTTCCTTGGATGATAAAGGCGATAATAAATCTTATTTGTTTACCGACATTTTATATATATTTGGTTTCAGTACGGCGTTGACATTAAGTTTTCATCTCAAAGCATGGCAGAATTTAATTGATTTAGTCAAGCCATCGTTGATTATTGCTGATTATGCCCCGGCTTTGGTGTTAGCCGCAAAAGGAAAAATTCCCACTGTGGTGGTAGGAAATGGCTTTAGTATACCGCCACCAATCAAAGATTTTCCACCTATTCGCCCTTTACCTGTACGAATTGCGGCAATTCATCGTCAAGCTGAAGTAGAAGCATCGGTAAGGCAAGTTACTGGCTTTGATGCTTCTCTTGGCTATCTGCTAAATGGCGATCGCTCTTTTATTTTCTCTATTCCAGAATTAGATCCTTACGCTGCTGTCAGAAAAGCAGAATATGTGGGTATTCATTCTGCACCATTCCCCGAAAACCTTGGTAATGAACGTGGAAGTGCTTGGGCTTATCTTACACAAGATTGGCGTCACTATTCGTTAGTGGTAGAAACCCTCAAGCCTGAGTGTATTTTTGACGATTTAAAAATAGTCTTAAAAGGAAAATCTCTTGCCATACATCATGTAGGTTCTGCGACATCTATGGCTTGCTTATTGGCTGGAATTCCTCAACTAGTCTTTCCCAAACATATAGAGCAATGGCACACAGCAAAAGCTCTGTTAAATTTGGGTGTCGCAGTTGCACCGCAAGAACCATTTACTAAAGAAAGTTTGTTAAGTGCGATCGCTCATTTACCCCAAATTACTCAAAACGCTCAACAACAAGCAAAACATTTTGCATATTGGAATCAAAATTTTTTGGATAAGGTTATACAAGCTTGTCTTGAATTGGCAGATTGATATAAAAATGCTTCTGCATTTTCGCCTTCTAAGGTAACTGCTTGGCTTCTCTAAGCCACGGAATAATCTTTTGGTAAGAGCTTTGATCGCCTTGAGCCTTAAAC
Organism: uncultured bacterium; assembly: GCA_964245695.1. Lineage (GTDB taxonomy): Bacteria > Cyanobacteriota > Cyanobacteriia > Cyanobacteriales > Nostocaceae > Hassallia. The sequence goes on from CAXTNZ010000040.1 coordinate 10,482, forward strand.
AGTTTCATCGCCACTTCTAAATCTGCGATCGCACCCGGTTTATCACCTAAATTTTTTCGAGCTAACCCTCTATTGGCATAAACCTTCGGACTGTTGGGTTTTAAGCGAATAATCTCTGTGTAATCACCGATCGCTCCTTGAAAGTCTTTCTGGGCAAAACGGGCGTTACCCCGATCAAAATATACCTCAGTATTATCGGGGTGCTGCCGGATCGCTTCATCATACTTTGCCATATCCGACTGAGGGTTAGAGTTTAATAATGGAGTGGGATTTGGTTTGACGAGATAACCAGGTGGAAAAGGATTGCTTACTCTCTTGCGCTGCTGGAAATTGAGATATGTTTTTGGACATTGTTTGATGACTTCTCGATAAAGAGCGATCGCAACCGGATTAGCATCCCCAAAATCATCATCTAGTATTGATAAATATTGAAGTGCTTGCCGATCAAGTTTGCGTTGACCAGCCATCACAGCACAGGTTCTAGCAGCTACCTGCGGAATGTTTATTTGAGCATAAGCAGTTTCTGCTATGAGGCTGGTAATACTTACTCCGCCAAGCAAGCTAAACGTCATAATTGGGTTTATAAACTTCATAAAAAATCATCTCTCTCTGTGACTTTAATCAATGAGTTAGAGAATCTTCGGCTAATTGTCGAAACTTGGCAATAGGAATTGCCCAACTGAGAGCCTCCATTTGCTGAAACATTTCTACAGAAGGCTTAGAGCCATCAGCAAATGTAAATACATCAATACCTTGTACTGGGTACTTTAATCTTCCATTAATACCAACTAATTCACCCTTTTCATTTAAAACCGGACCACCGCTCATCCCCACTTCTACTTCGTTGGTGTAGCCTAGACGATAACCTTGGGGCAACGATTTATCTAGTAATATCATCGAAAGCTTTCCCGTTGTCAAACGATATGCTTTTGTTCCCCAATCGCGAGTATCCTCTATAGCATCTTTGTTAATCGAGTGATAATTTGGAAATCCTGCGGCATAAACTTGAAAGCCAGCCTTTAAAATATTAGAATTCCCTAGCTTAACCACTGGATAAATAGTTTTACTATCAAACTGCACCAAAGCTAAGTCTATATCCTTTAACTTGCGGATAGATTTTAGCCGAGCAGAATAAATTTTGCCATCAGCAGACAAAACACTATATTTACCACCTTTGCTGTTAGCAACCACATGCTGACAAGACAAAACTGTGTACGTTTCACCTTGACGAGCAATCAGCACCCCAGAACCAGATCCCGGTTCTGTTAATATCCGGACTGTGACTTTCTTGGCAATTTCTGCCACTGGTAAGTTACTTTCTCCAGGACTTGTGCTTTTGTTATCAGTAACAGATTTATTTACTCCTTGATCTGTTTTATAAGTTGATTGGCTCACTGATGTTGATAAACAAGATTGCATGAGTACGATTATCAACAACAACCCCAGTTGAGACTGCACAAATTGCGGTGCTCTCACAGTTTCTTGGCTTGAATCCAAATAGTTATAATTTAAATGCCATTATTTTTTGAGGGTTGATTTGAAGGTGTAGATAAAGGGACAGTTTCTTGAGATTGAGTGACGGAGGCATCGGGAGTTGCTGGTTCAGTAGCATTATCCGTCTCGAAAGCTTTATCAATTTGTACTCCTAGTCTGACGATTGTTCTACCGTCCGCTTCGCGCGACAAGGGGGTACTCGTAGCACCGACGCTAAATTTTTTAAACTCGTTGAGGATTTGTTCTTCTTGACCGCGCTCTGATTGATTCAAAGTCAATATAAGATTGTTAGAATTGCAAACTTCTCTGGTGCTGTTGATGTAACAAACTACCGGGTTAGAACCAATAATTCCATTAGTTATCTTTAATTGACTCAGCCTACCACCACTACTTGTTACAGCCTTGCTCAAACGCTGACTAACTAGTTCGCATCGTTTTTGAGGTGTAAATTTTGGTCCAAAAGCAGTGCTGTTCCAAGTAATCATTGCACCAGTTTGCCGACTACCTCTGCGAGCAACTGTAGCATAACCGTTACCCTGGCGAATGCAATGAAATGTTGTTACGTCTGCTTTGCGGGTAGGTTGAGTTTGTGCAAGTCCAAATTCGCTTGGTAATACCAAAATACTGGAAGCGATCGCGCTCATGAACAATAGTGTGCTAATTTTGTAAATCATTATCTACTCCTTAGGTTTGTGAATAAATACTAAATTTAGTAAACGAACCCAAATAAGCTTAAATGCTGAGAGTCATTCGTGGTTAACTGTCAGTTGCCAAACAATATCCTACTCAGCTAACTGTCAAATAACAGTCAACTTAACATTATCTTGATTTTTGGCGACAAATTATTTGCCGCAACTTTACAGATTGCCCTCATAACTTTTAAGTTATCATATTACTACAAAAATTTGATTGGCTATTCCGGAATACTCCTAAAGCTTTTTCCCAGACTTGAACAATAAGATTGTTATAAACAATCATAAAGACAATTCTTTATTTAACCTGTCCATCATTTATAATGTTGGGAAAATCACACATCTAAATAAGTTAGATTTACAAAAGTTTATTTTTGTAAGCAAAACAAAACAGGGAAAGCAGATACTTTAGATGCGATCGCACTAACTTACTAAGTTTGTGTTGCTTTGTTCTGTATTTAAATTTTAGCTAAAAAGAGCGTTTCAGCTATGAATCTGCTAGCCAAATCAAGGCATAATCGTCAACTCAGTTTAGGTAAATTTTTTCTATCAAAAAAGGGAAATATAAAACTATCTTTAATGCTATTGAAAGGTGTTGTTTGGTGGCTTGTATTACATGCAGTTAGCATTGTGAGTATAAATCGAGTGCAAGCCCAAATAGTACCTGCACCGGACGGCACGAATACTATTGTCACCCCCAATGGCAATCGAATTGATATTAACGGGGGGCAGTTATCACAAGACAAAGCCAATCTCTTCCACACTTTTACGCAATTTGGTTTGAATGCCGAGCAGATTGCCAACTTTTTAGCCAATCCCCAGATTCAGAATATTTTGGGTCGGGTTGTTGGTGGCGATCCGTCCATAATTAATGGCAAGATTCAGATTACAGGGAGCAATGCCAATTTATTTTTAATGAATCCGGCTGGTATTGTCTTTGGCTCTAGTGCCAGCTTAAACGTACCTGGAGCTTTTACTGCTACCACTGCCAATGGAATTAATTTTGGCTCGAATTTTTTCAGCGCTTCCGGTGCAAATAATTATGCAGCTTTAATAGGCAATCCTGATGCTTTTAGCTTTTCGATGAGTCAACCAGGAGCAATTTTTAATGCGGGAAATCTGACGGTAGGAGAAGGGCAAAACTTAACTTTATTAGGTGGAACCGTTGCTAACACTGGTTCGTTATCAGCCCCAAAAGGACAGATTATTGTCTCTGCGGTTCCAGGTGAAAAATTGGTGCGCTTGAGTCAGCCTGGAAGTCCTTTAAGTTTAGAAATTCAGCCGCTGACAGCAAGTGGTAATCAAGCGCAATCTTGGAGTTTACCAATTTTATCTTTGCCGCAACTGCTGACATCTGCGGGTGGTAATGCCACTAAATTAACAGTTAACAGCGATGGAACCGTTAAACTGTTAGGTTCAGATATCCCTGTGGCAAATGGGGATGTAGTAACGGGAAATGTGACGGCGAAAACAGCAACCCTGTCAGCAAATCGCAATTTGACAGCGGTAGAAAGTCAACTCAACACGACTGGAGACTTGAAGCTGCTGGCTGGGGATACAGTGCGAGTGCGGGATAGTGCGGCAAATCCCTTTATTGCTAAAGCAGGAGGGAATTTGTTAATTCAGGGTAATCAAAATATTGATATTCTGGCTTTAAATCATCCGGAAACACCATTCCAAAGTAATGGCAATCTCAGCTTAGTCAGCGACGGTAATATATCTGGCGATTCTCACTTTGCTAGTAGTGGAAATTTTTCCATCCTCAATTTGGCAGGAAGTCCGGGCAATTTTGTCAGTCTCTACGACCCAATTATCAAATCAACTGGTGATGTGACTTTTGGCAATTACACTGGTGCATCACTCAAAGTAGAGGCTGTTGGTAATATCAACGCCAACAATATTACGATTACAAGAACAGAGTCTTCTTATGGTGGTGGCATTCCTGATTCCGATCCAGATGCTGATACGTTGATAAATAGTCGCGCCCTAATTTTACGGGCTGGCTTGCCCTCAGTCACTTCTCCCTCAACGTTTCCTGTTGTAGCAGGTGATAGTCCAACAACCTTCACATCTTCTGGACAACCGTCACCATCAGGAAGCATTACTGTAAACGGTAATATCGACACGTCTATTTCTGGCTATGGCGGTCCTGTAATTTTATCTGCCAAAGGCGACATTACTACAGGCAATATTAATTCTGGTGCTTCTATAGGTAACGGCGGTACAATCACCATCACTAGTAATACGGGAGCAGTTAATGTTCAAGATTTGACATCAACAGGATCTGATAATGGAGGCGCGATCGCTCTCAATGCTGCTGGTGACATCACCACAAATGTTATCCGCACAAGTGACGCAAATATTAATAAAGCTGATGTCAGTATTACGTCTGGTAATGGATCTATCAACATCAATAACCTTGACAGCAGCGGAAATAGCGTTTTGGGAAGGTCAATAACCATTAACGCTCCCGGTGCATTGCGTGTTGCTGGAGGTTTAAACGCACGTAGCGACGGTCCAGGGAATGCTGGTGACATCACCATTGGCAATAATTTAGCACCGAGTTCTATTACTGTTAACTCCATCAGTACTCGCAATGGAGGCGACACTGGGGGAGGGGGTGGCAACATAAACATAAGAACTACTGGCTTATTGGATATAAAGGGTGCTTTATCAATAAATACTGGTTTACCTGTAAGTCCTACCGATCCAAATAGTTTTAGTATTGCTAGTGAAGCATTTTCAGGTAGCGGTGGAGCAATCAATATTACTGCCAATGGCGGTATTACTACCGCAGCCGGAATTGCCAGTAACAGTCGTTCGTCAGGGAATGGGGGTAACATCTCCCTCACCAGTAACAACGGCAACATTACAACAGGTAATATAGATACCAGTGGTTTTCCTGGTGGCGCGTTGACCTTAAATTCTGGAGGTAATGTTAGGTTTAACAGCATCAATACACGAGGTTATTTTTCTGCCCCAGGTGGTAGCGTAAATATCTCTGCAAACGGTCTTGTCCAGGGAATAGGTGTACTAAACCCTACTAGTGGTGAAGATGATTCTATTCCTGGGAACACCACTATCTTTACACGAGGCACTACTCCCGGCTCTGTCAGGATTCAACATAATGGTGGGGCAAACAATGATCCATTTATTGTGGGTAATACAGCTGTCAATGGTACAGCAGGAGCGATTGATGCTGGCGCTAATTCGGTAATTTCCTCAGCGACATTTCCCGTTCTTCCCAATGGTGGCGATGCAAGTGATACTCCAAATCCGATCACGATCAATTCTGTTAACAGTCCACCTACGCTCACGGCAAACCCACCGTTACGTAACATTCAACAAAATCAACCATTAAAGTTCACTTATGCAGATTTAAATGCAAATGTCAATGATACTAACGGCGATAATACCTTTTTGCGGATTGATGCAATTACAGCCGGAAAACTGACAATCAATGGTGTGGATGTTGTTCCGGGAACGCAAACTGCAATTCTCTCGCCTGGTGACACTCTGGAATATACGCCACCACAAGACTTTTCTGGAGAACTGAATCCTTTTAGCTTTAGTGCAAGCGATCGCGTTTCTTCTTCCGCTCCACAACAGGTAAGAATTAACGTTACGGCAACACCACCACCACCACCAGAGCCAGAATTACCACCACGAGAAATTACCAAAATAATAGAGCGAAACCAACCACCAATATCAACACTACCGCTACCCCAGGTTGATGGCTTGTCACCTATATCTCTCGATCCTGCTATTGAAGGAATAGACAACAAATTCGCGGATCAGTATTATTCTTATGCAGCAGAAGAACCACGCGATCGCCGTCGTGTCAGCTTGTCTCAAGCGCGTGATATTCTCCGTCAAATAGAAAAAGCAACTGGGGTTAAACCAGCAATTATTTATGTCAGTTTTACACCTTCTGGTGTAAATGGAAATGTATTGGGAAGCGAGCAGGATAGCGACCAACTAAATTTAGTGATTGTGACTGCAAAGGGAGAACCTATTAGCAAGACCATATCTACAGCAAAGCGAGGCGATGTATTAAAAATTGCCGAGCAACTTTACAGTGCAGTGGAAGATGGTGAGGTTATAGCAAACGACCCAAATAACAAAGATTACTTAGAACCTGCTCAGAAACTGTATAAATTAATGGTTGCTCCCTTGAAAGCAGAGTTAGACAAAAAAGGCATTAACAATCTGCTGTTTGTTGCGGATGAGGGTTTGCGATCGCTGCCATTTGCAGCTCTTCACGACGGTAAGCAATTTTTAGTGGAGAACTACAGCGTTGGCTTTGCACTAGCTCTAGAATTGGTTGATACTCGCTACGTCGATATTAGAAATTCTCAAGTTCTGGCAATGGGAGCATCGAAATTTCAAGAGCTAAAACCTTTACCTGCCGTACCTGAGGAGTTGTCTATTGTCGCACGGGATATCTGGCAAGGTAAATTCTTCCTCAACCAAAACTTTACCCTAAATAATCTCCAATCAATACGCAAATCTCAGCCGTTCGGCATCATTCACTTAGCAACACATGGAGAGTTTAAGGGTGGAGAAGCAGATAATTCCTTTATTCAATTGTGGGATAGCAAGCTGAAGTTCAAGCAAATGAAGGAATTAAATAACCCCCCCGCTGAGTTGTTGGTACTGAGTGCTTGCCGTACCGCATTGGGAGATAAAAATGCTGAGTTAGGTTTTGGAGGACTAGCGCATAGGGTGGGAGTGAAGACTGCTGTTGCCAGTTTGTGGCAAGTAAGCGATGCGGGAACTTTAGGGTTAATGACAGAGTTCTACAAGCAATTAAAGTTTGCACCCATCAAGGCAGAGGCATTGCGACAAGCGCAAATAGCGATGATTAAAGGTCGAGTCGTTATTGAAAATGGTAAGCTGCGTACTTCGGTCAGAGCAGTTGATTTACCATCAGGATCACCTGAATCAAAACTGCAACCAAACTTCAAGCATCCTTATTATTGGTCAGCATTCACCATGATTGGCAATCCTTGGTAACAGGTGAACAACGAGATTCCCGACTTCTTAGAGAAGTCGGGAATCTGAGCCTTTAGGAGTTAGGTAGGGTGCGTTATAACGTTCGCTCTTAGCGTTCCCGAAGGGTAGTTTAACGCACCATTAATGGTTGGGGGTTAGATATCAAGATTGTGGTTCATACAACTGAAATCTGCTGTATAAAACTTAAGGTTGGTAGTAAACGCTGAAGTAGAAGCCTGAATCTTGAGCATTGTCACCGCGATCGCGTAAATTGACGAATGGAATACCGTAATCTATACGCACATTAAACTTAGGAAGCGGTTGCCATAGCAAGCCTAAACCTGCACTAGACAAAAATCTTTGACTGGGTAAAGAGCTATTATTCGGATTATCGGAATTATTCCACACTGCACCCACATCAATAAATGGGGCAAGTTGCAGAGTTGGTAAACCTGCTTCGTTTCGCACTACGGTAATTTGGTCTTCTACAGAAAAGCGAAATCCGTTATCACCAGAACGAGCATTTTGCCGATAACCGCGTACTGATTGACCACCACCAATAATAAATTGTTGGGATGGTAAGAGGCTATTTGGTGTCAGTTGCAAATCAATCCCCGCAATCAGCTGTTGATTTTGGCTCAACTGTTGTACTCTTTGTACCTGACCAAACCAACTAAAAAAGCGGCTGTCTGGTGTGGGATGATCGTTGATAGTTCCATCAAATAACCCCGTTCCCAAACTAAATTGCGACTGCAAAGTCCATGCACCTTGGCGATCGCGTTTCACATAGTCTTGTCCAAATCTAAATACACTAGTACGGCTGACACCATTTTGATCAGGTCCAATTCCAAAACGAAACGGTCGATTGTCAAACAAAAACGTTTGACCGTCCTGGTATGAAAAGCCAAAGGATAAAGCAAATTCTTCGCGAAGCGATCGCACTAACGGTTGACGATAACTAATTTCATAAAGTTCGGAGTCACCGCGAATGTTTAGTTGTGAAAACTGTGGATCGGTAATTCTAGAATTGTTGATTGCTGCACGCAGTTGCACAGTACCGTTCATCGGGTTAACCGGCAGGCGGTAATTAAAGTCATATAAATTAAGTCCACCTGTTGTAGAACGGTTATAAGCAGCAGAAATCTGATCACCGGAAACTATTAAGTTACGGTAAGCCAGACCTACACCCAACCTTTCCGAACCCAGACTAGGAGGAGAGTAATTATCTATCCCAACAACAGCTTTGAAAGGTTCAGCTTCAGTTACGCGCACGATGACAATACTTTCGCCAAACTTGCTTCCAGCACCAGGCGATCGCAAGCTGGCTTCAACGGTTTTAAATAAAGGGTCAGAACGCAGTAAAATCAACTGTTCTTCTAACTTGTCCTTTCGCAAAGGATTCAGTCCAGCAAGTCTAATTCGACTGCGGATATATTCTGGATTCACCCTTTGCGTTCCCTCTACTTTTATCTCTACTATTGCTCCTTCATAAACTTTAATTTCTACCTCGCGATTAGTAACAGTTTGTGCCAAGACCACAGCCCTGGATGTGATGTAACCTTTGTTTAAGTAAAGCTGTGTAATCTTGTCAGAAATTTCTGTTAGTTCTGCCAGCGTTACAGAACAGCCTTCAGAAACTTGACTAACAGAATTGTCCTGACTCAGACGAAAAATTGTCTCACCTTTAACACCTGTAGATTCTGCCAGATTAACAGAGCAACCCTGGAAGGACAATTTGAGAGCCGCAAGCTCTTTCGGACTAAAAACTTTGCTATCCGTGACCTTGATTGTATTGACTGGAAAACGTTGAGCAGATTGAGATAGTTCAGCGTTTTCTGGTGTGGTAGAAGGGGTATCAGGTTGATTGTTCTCAATAGCTGGGGATGGATTTTCCTCTAAAGGTGTTTCGTCGCTGTTAATATTCGACTCAGGACTTTCTACCGGAGTGGGTAGGACTTGTGCCACTCTATCGGATGAATTGGATGTTGCAATATTGTTTGATGAACTATTTAAATTGGTAGCAGCAGCATGACTTGTCCAAAGACAAAATAATACACCCGGTATTGCAACTCCATAACAAATGGAAGAACTTCTTAGTAAGAATCGCAAACCTTTTATTCCTATTTTGTTTTTTAATATCTAAATTATGAATTATTTTAACATAATTTTTCTAAGTTTTTGTTTAAATATTTATGTTTTTAAATGAATATTACTTCATGAGTTTTATTATTTAGGGCTTTTATGCCCAATGGGAAATATCGCAGTTTTAAATGATTCTTAAACTCGTATAGCATTGCTAGAAAAAATGGGTAATGATAATAGACCTCTTGCATAAATCAAAAATAATAACCCCACCCCGCCAACGGTGTGGTTTGTCTCCCCTCCCCGCTTGGGGGGAGGGGTTGGGGGTGGGGTGTTAGGGAATGAGTGCAAGAGGTCTAATAAATAAAAATTAAGTAAGTCGGCAAAAAAAATTCAATGTATATCAAGAAATATAAATTGTTGACGGTGCGTTAGCTTTCAGCGTAAACCCTAGATTTAAATTTCTTCACATACCTTTAAATATTAGCGCCAACTTACTTAGCGCTTCTCCAATAACCTTTTTATCAATTACCAAAACTATATACGTCGCTATTAGCAACTTAGGTTATTATAAATCGCAAAGTTGTTTAATATTTGCTTTAGTCTGGGAAGAAAGTGGGTTATCAATGGGAATTTTATTATATACTTCGTATCCTTCCAAACACTTGTTAGCTTTTGCTAGTTTGATGGCATATTCCATCCGGCATTTATTAAGAATTATTTGAACCTCCTGATAAATTCTGGAATTTTGAGGCACTTTTTCTGATCTAGCAATACATTCTTCATAATTTCCTATTGCGTTGAAATTTTTAATTTCGTTAAAAGCAAGTAGTGATGTCACTAGAGGATATGCGAAAACGCCACCGATGCAGGTGATCGCAACCACCGCAATAGTAATTGCCTTTAGGGGTGGAGAATTTTTTTGAGGCTGGTAAATAGTTTCTTCGCGT
>CAXTNZ010000040.1:20794-33551 GCA_964245695.1 uncultured bacterium
TGGTAAATAGTTTCTTCGCGTTTGGCTGGTGCTGGAGTCAAAGGTCGAGAAATTGTTTCTTCAAAAGAGCCTTCTGCTTTGGGAAGAGGAAGTTGGGCAATTGTTTCTTCGGGAGCAACCAAAGCTACACCGTAAAAATTAGAATTAACAGCAGCTTGCAATGCTTGATTTAACTCTTCTACTGTGGCAAAGCGTTTATCTGGTTCTTTTTGCAAACACCGCATAACCACTGCTTCCAGTTGAGGAGACAAGTTATCGCAGCCTGATTGCGATCGCAAAGGTGTGGGTGGTTCTGAGGTATGGGCAACAATCCAAGAGGCTTCACTCATACTTCTAGCCTTAATGCTAAAGCCAAACGGATCGGCTTTACTCAGCATTTCATAAAGGATGATGCCCAAGCTGTAAATATCTGCTCGTCCATCTAGGTTAATTTCGCCTTTTAACTGTTCCGGTGCTGCATAGCGAAAAGTACCTAAAAATGCACTGGTAAGATTTGTGAATTCTGAAGATTCATTGCGAATTTTGGCAATGCCAAAATCGACAATTTTCACCAACTCTTCTGGTGTAGACACCAAAAAGATATTGTCTGGTTTGAGGTCACGATGAACGACCTGAATATGCTCGCTTTTGGTTGCTCCATTCCGCCATAAAGTCACACCTTGATGGGCAAGCTGCAAACCTTTACAAACCTGGCTGATAATATTTAGTGTGTGTTCCACTGTTAGCCGCTTCTCTCGCTGAAGCAACTGTCGTAACGTCTCTCCACGCAGATACTCCATTACGTAGAATGGATACTTTTCATCTGTAACACCACAGTCAGTAACTTTGACGATATGATCGCTTTGGAGAGCAGCACAAACTTCCACCTCACGCTCAAAGCGCTTTCTCATCTCTTTTGAGGCTACCAGCGTATCTTTAAGCAACTTCAATGCTACCTGCTGTCCCAGTCTAGTATCCATCGCCAGAAACACATCTCCCATACCGCCACCACCTAAACGCTTTTCTAGGCGGTAGCGTTGATTATCGCCCATTAAACGACCAATCCAAGAATCTGAGGTAGGCAGGGAGTTCATCTGGCAAACACTATCCTAATTATTTGTTGATTAAGGTCTCACAGACAGGAAGTGCAAAGCTTAATTAATTTTGCTTAGTTTAATCTGAGAATTCATCTTTATTCTATGTACTAAATAATACACTATCATAAGAAAGTGTGAGAAGCAATACTGAAATATAAGGTCAGCATTTGGCGTGAGAAAATTAATTGCAGTCTTTGCTATCGGTAATTTTAGATGTCCCAACGGCATGAGAGGTTCCAATTTAATAGAAATATAACCTCTAGTTACTAATTACAACCTTTAATATCAAGATTTCGGAAAAATACGCTGTCATATGTGAAGAATTATCTGTGCTAGTAGTGGGAAGAATTAAAAATGAGTAACGCGCTATCGATAGCAGCGGTAACAGCAGTACTGAAAGACTTATTAGAGAATGGTCTGGTCAAAGATGCGATCGCCACTAGTCTTGGTGATGTCATTGTCACTGCTCTCCCCCCTGACCGCGTTTTACAAGGAACGGATGAACGCGCTCAAATCAACCTATTTCTCTATCAAGTTACCCAGAATCGCAATCCTGACTGGATCTCTGGAGAGTTTCGCAGCAAGCAGCAGCGACCACCTTTGGCGCTTGACCTGCACTATCTACTTACAGCTTATGGCGCAAAAGATTTTCAAGCAGAGCTTTTACTAGGTTATGCTATGCAATTATTGCACGAAATGCCTGTTCTGACTCGCAATATTATCGAAATTTCTTTGAAAAATGCAGCAACAGTCAATACTTCTAGTGTCTTGTCGCAAGCGTTAGCAACTGTGTCTGTCTTCGATTTAGCGGCACACATCGGACAGATTAAAATTTGCCCGGAGTTTTTTAACATGGAAGAAACTTCTAAGCTTTGGTCTTCCTTGCAAACTCATTATCGTCCCTCTGCTGGCTATCAAGCTTCAATGGTATTAATTAACAGCCGTAATTTAAAATCTTCTGCTGAGGTTACACCTTTTTCTGAGCCAATAATTGAACAAGTTACCGCCCCAACCGAAGCTGATAACATGATTGTAGTGGGTAGCACTTTAATTATTCGTGGTAAGCAGTTGCGTGGTGATGTAACGCGCATTCGACTAAGTAGTATGGAGAAGTTGATGGAGCCGCAGGTAGTTCAAGAAATGCAAATGAGCGTACCTGTACCCCCCAACTTATATGCTGGCGTTCAAAGCGTGCAAGTGATACATCTAAAAATGGGAACTCCAGGGATGCCGCATTATGAAGTACCATCAAATGTGGCGGCTTTTGTGCTGCATCCAATTATCAGCGCTACAGTTAGTCAGGTGCAGGAAAGTAGCAATGATTTGCGATCGCTTGAAATTACGGTGAAATTTAATCCGAAAGTTGGCAAGGCACAGCGAGTAGTTTTATTGCTGAATCAAGTTACCACTAATAAAGCACAAGCCTATCACTTTTTTTCGTCGCCACGCACAGAAGACACTGACTCAATAACCATTCCTGTGAAAAACATCCAGACAGGAACTTATTTTGTCCGGGTGCAAGTGGATGGGGCAGAAAGCCGATTATACAAAAATCAGGCTGGTGAATATGATTCGCCGCAGGTAAAAATTCCATGAATGCTTCAACGATTAATATAAACTGGCATGAAGCCAACCAGCGCCATCTGTTAGCAGCTTTAGCGGTGGTAAGATGTGCTTTAGAAAAGTACAATGCTAAAGAGCAACTTGAATTACAAGCGCAGCAACAAGCTTTAGAGGAAGCAGCTGCGGCTATGCCTGCACCTTCCGCATTAGACAGGCTGTGCAGAATCTTTAGTTTGTCACTCTTTGAACGAGATTTGTTGCTGTTGTGTGCGGGTGTAGAGTTTAGCGGAGAATTTGCTAAGTTGTGTGCTGTAGCTCAAGGCGATCCACAGCGACTTTACCCCACTTTCAGTCTTGCCTTAGCTGCATTATCCAACCCGCATTGGGATGCGATCGCTCCCACGTCATCTTTGCGTCGCTGGCGATTAATTCAAATTGGCGAAGGACATGCCCTTACCCTCAGTCCCCTCCGCATAGATGAGCGAATTTTGCATTATCTTGCTGGTACGCAGTATCTTGACGAACGTCTAGCTGGCATCATCGAGCCGTTAAATTTTGCGGGTGATTTGGTTCCTTCCCAGCAAGCGCTAGCAGAGCGAGTCGTCGGGGTGTTATCTCAAACTTCCAAGACAAAAATATTGCCAATTGTACAATTATGTGGTTTAGAAACTGCAAGTAAACGTGCGATCGCGGCAACAATTTGTAAAATCCTGGGTTTGAACTTATATGTCATGCCGCAACAAGTCGTCCCGTTAGTTGCTAGTGAACAAGAGAATTTCATTCGCTTGTGGACTCGCGAGACAATTTTAAGCCCAAGTGCCTTACTTATTGATTGCGAGGAGATAGACACAAATGATATTGCTCGTGCCACGGCAATTATACATCTAAGCGATCGCACAAACGGTGTCTTAATTCTCAGTAGCCGAGAAGGGATGCGGATGTCGCAACGCCCAGCAGTCCGCTTTGATGTATATCAACCAACCTCCCAAGAGCAAAGCGCAGTTTGGCAGGAAGCATTAGTTGAGTTAGTGCCGCAAATCAACGGGCAAGTAAAGACTTTGGTTAATCAGTTTAACTTGAGTGCTGCAACGATTCACGCTGCTTGTGCGGAAGCTGCTGGATATTTGAGTCAGGGGGATGAGAAAAATATAACTGGTATTTTATGGGATGCCTGTAGAGTGCAAGCTCGTCCCCGTTTGGATGAACTGGCTCAACGCATTACTCCCTCGGCAGATTGGGAAAATTTGGTGTTACCGTCAGCACAAAAACAAATTTTACGTGACATTGCGGCACATGTACGGCAACGAAGTACTGTATACGAAACTTGGGGTTTTGCTGCCAAAGGTGCGCGGGGTTTGGGAATCAGCGCTTTATTTGCCGGTGCAAGCGGTACTGGTAAAACTTTAGCAGCCGAGGTGTTGGCAGAGGAATTGCGGCTTGACCTTTATCGCATTGATTTGTCTTCGGTTGTCAGTAAATATATTGGAGAGACAGAGAAAAATTTACGACAAGTATTTGATGCTGCGGAACAGGGCGGGGTGATTTTGCTGTTTGATGAAGCTGATGCGCTGTTTGGTAAGCGGAGTGAGGTTAAAGATGCACGCGATCGCTATGCCAATATTGAGGTGAGCTATCTACTACAACGTATGGAATGCTACCCAGGATTGGCAGTTTTAACCACAAATATTAAGAGTGCGATCGATACAGCCTTTATGCGGCGTATCCGTTTCGTAGTGCAGTTTCCCTTCCCAGACGCGGTACAAAGAGCGGAAATTTGGCGGCGTATCTTTCCCCGCGATACCCCAACTCAGGGCTTAGATGCTACGCAATTGGCACGGTTAAATGTTGCTGGAGGTAATATTCGTAACATTGCTTTAAATGCAGCATTTTTGGCAGCCGATGCTGGAGAAGCAGTGCAGATGAAACATGTATTGCAGGCGGCGAAGAGTGAATATGCAAAGTTAGAGAAAGCGCTGACGGAGGCAGAAATTGGGGGGTGGAGTTGAATGAACTTTTAGCTTTTAGCTATCAGCTACCAACATCATTTTAGATTGAAGTCGCTGACGTTAGCATAAGGAGTCTGTAAACTTGAAGATATATGTGGATACAAGCGTATTCAACAGACCTTTTGATGACCAAACACAACCCAGAATAGGGCTAGAAACTCAAGCACTACAGGTAATACTGCGGTTGGTGGAGACAAAAGTAGTAGAACTAGTTGGTTCATCTGTATTAGAGTATGAGAATAGCCGAAACCCATTTCCTCTCAGGCGGCAATGGGTAGAGCGCCAATTGCAGTTAGCGAATTTTTATCAAGCAGTAGATGACCAAATAGCCGAACGAGCAGCGGAACTAGTGCAGCGGGGGTTAGGGGAGATTGATGCATTTCACGTAGCCTGTGCTGAAGTAGCAGAGAGCGATTATTTCTTAACCTGTGATGATCGGCTAATCCATAGATATCAAGGAGAGCTTAGAGTCATCAACCCTGTAAATTTTGTTCTAGAAGTAACCGGAGAAAATTTATGAATGTCAAAATGCCAAGAGGACAGGAAGTCATTCAGGAAGCCTTAGAGATTTTGGAGCAACACATGGAGCCATCGAAAGTAGCTCTCCTCTTGTCTATCTGGCAGACAGGAAGCGATGACTATATAAAGATTAAAGACCAATTATTTGCTGATGAGACAGTAAAAACGCTTTATGAAAAGATTCAAACTTACCAAAATAGTAAGGAATAAATCTGGTAGTAGCGATCGCCCTGCATAGCACTGCGTTAACTGTGTAATTTTAAGTCATTAAATTTTCTTTTGGCGCGATCGCCAAATATGTGATCTGCCAGAGTATCGTTACTTGTTTATTTGGAAAAAAAAATCAGAGGTTTTGGCGATCGCAACAGCCAAACTAGAGAAGCTGTTGATAACAGACAGAAATGAGCGGTTGGATGAATGGCAAAAATTAGACTTAAGTCAAATACAGTAGCAGATTGAAAAATTGTAAAATTTGTATCATTAAAATAGCATAGAGCTAAGTAACGGCAAAGCCAGTTGAGGGAGGAATGGTGAGATGAGCGATCGCTTAAAGGTTCAGCGTAAGAAACCAGCTTCATCAGACTTTACAAATCTGTCGCTTGTCGCACCAACACGCGGCTTTAATTCGCAACCTGAGACGGTTTCGTCTCAAAATATCCCCTTGCCTCAGAGTCATGATATTAGTAGAATTTCGCTGCGTCCTCAGGCAAAGTTGACAGTTAGCCAACCGGGAGATTGTTACGAGCAAGAAGCAGATAAAGTTGCTCAGCAAGTCATGAGTATGGGTGAACCCGCCCTTTCTCAAAAGTCTATCCAACGGGAGACAATAGCCCAAGAGGAAGAAGAAGATTTGCAAATGAAGCCTCTAAGTCATTTAATGACTCCTGTTGTGCAACGAGAAGAAATACCCGAAGAAGAAGAAGAGGAACTTTTGCAAATGAAATCTTCGCGAAATCTCGCCATCCAACGGGAAGAAATGCCTCAAGAAGAAGAGGAAGAGGAGATACAAACTAAGCCTTTGCTACAAAGTGCTACCGATGGCAACTTGCAGGCTGGGGGTAATATTGAGAGTCGGCTGAGTAGTAGTAAAGGTGGGGGAAGCCCGTTAGCAGATGATGTGCGAGGCTTCATGGAACCCCGTTTTGGTACTGATTTCAGGCTGGTGCGGGTGCATACGGACGATGAGGCTGTCCAGATGAACAAGGAGTTAGGTGCTCAGGCGTTTGCTCATGGTAGTGATATTTACTTTGGTTCCGGGAAATCGCCTGGAAATAACGAGTTGACAGCACATGAGTTAACCCATGTGGTGCAGCAGTCTTTTGGCACTAATCCTTCTCAGTCGCAGCTAAAGGCAAATAATTTAAAGGTATCACAACAGTCAGCTTCTACCAATCTTCATGGCAGTTGGCTATCTGATAATATCGGTGATTTACTGAATACACGCACTAACGAAGATTATCTAGATGCTATCGAAGACTTGCGTAGTTTCAGTGCCAAAACCCATACCATCAATGACTATCAGCCCTCCTCTGGACGAGGAATGTTCGATGCTGAATACAGTCCTACACTGGGAGTACTGCGAATTACCTGTAAGTGTACATTTAACTTCGTGAATGGAGACGCAGCAACTTATCCATCTGCAACATCCGCAGATTTAACTTGGGACGACGCAGCTAAAGAAAAATGGAAAAATGATTTTCTATTCAAAATAGGCACTTCATGGTCTGGCAAACATACTTTCTATTGTCAGAAGGACTGGTGGGAATCGCTCTTTGCTACTGTCAGTGTTATTTTTCAAGAAGTAGACTCAGGCGAACATTTCAAAGTAGATATCGTTAAAATTCCGTCAGGGGCATCCCATACCAGTGGAGTAACGCCTCCCAAACCAGGATTGCTATGGGGCTATACACCAGGACAAGGGGATTTTGATAGTAATGATTTAACATCGCAATCCAAGGCAGGAGGTACGCAAGTCCCTGCCGTTCATGAAGCAGGTCATATGCTAGGGCTAGGTGATGAGTATGGTACTGGCAAAGTAGCTCATAGTGATTTGGTAGAGGGTGAATTTGGTCATGCGGTTGTACGCGGTTCCGATTCGCGGATTATGTCAGGTGGTATGGACATTTTGCCAGAGCATGGCGTGACATTCCTAGAAGCACTCAAAAAGGCCACAGAAATGGATGAATGGTCACATAGTGCCAAAACAGCAAAACCAGTTCCTAGCAGTACATCATCCAGCAGTTCAGTTACCAGTGGCACTTCCCCTTAACCAATTTTTTAATGGTCTAAAGATGAACAAATTCTGAACTAAGAACTGCTTGAGGCTTTTTTGATGTTCGGCACATTTAAATTTTGCATAACTTCTTTACTTGTGATTTCGACGAGTTTTTTCGCCTGTGCAACTACTCAAGAGACAGTCATGAAAGTACCTATTGCTAAACTTGAGCTTCCCCAGAATACTGTGCTATTGTACGAAAATATGGTTGTCAGTAATGTAGACCGGACTGGCAACTATCGATTTTTTTTTCGTGATGATGGTTGCTTTTTTAACGCTCATAATACGAAACTGTGGGTTACAAACCCAGACCTAATCGATAGTGATGATCCTGCTTTGCACTGGAATACATCATTTTCCAAGACGCCAGACCGATGTTTAACAGAATCACAACGGGCTGAACTGTTACAAGCTATTTATCAGACAAATTTTCCATCACTTAACAAGTATTATTTAGCTGCGCCCGATGAGCGAAGTTCACATCCAACTATTGAGCGATGGACTGTTGTAAACCAAGGTAGTATCTATACAGTAGTGGTAGAAACAAGAAAAGCACCATCACTACTTATCCAGCTCCGAAAAGTGATTAATGAAGTTGTTGATAAAGCACCACGAGTGAAGTCTTCTGGAATTACATAGAAAACGATGCCTAAAAAATTCAACATGAAATAACTCTATTTTGTACAACACACACGGGTTTTAGTGCGATCGCTCTAACAGTCTTAAGCGTGCTCGCCGATCTTGTAGGGTGCGTCACGACGGACCCTACAAGATTTGTTCACGCGGTATCGTGATTGAAGTGCATCTGGTTGCTTTGGGATGGAAAGGGCGATTTTCTTTTAGAGACGCTACGCGATGGTGCGACCTGCCTTTTGCGATCGCGCTGCGTCTGTTGTCTTTAGGATGGGTGCGGTGATTGTGGGGATTGGAGGGGCGATCGCTTGTTGTCAACTAAGTTGAGTGATCGCACTTCCAACAAGCTTTCATTCCCAAAAGTGCGATCGCTCTGCGGCAATTATTACGATTTGCAAGTTACAGCGATTTTCAGCTAAATAAACCAGAACCATGAAACTTAAGCCCCACCCCTTCCCTACAAGGTAAGCGGAGAAATTAAAAGCCTCTCTCCTCTCTTCTCTTCGAGACGCGCAAGGGACGCAGGAGAGAAGTTTACCTGTCTTAGGTCAGCGTATAGTTTAATTACCTGAAAACTGCTGTAAGATAAGGCGATCGCTATTTCTGGGTTTGCTAAAACTCGCTGCATCGCTTCGACATCTTTGAGAGCACTTGGTAGCGGGTTTAAACCATGTTTATATTCACTAACCCCGATCAGTAGTGCTACCTTCGCCATCTTTACTATCTGATGTATTTTTGGTATTGTTGAGAAAATCCTGCGCTTGCTGCATAGCGAATTCAAACTCTTTGCGACTACCCGCTTCTAAGTTGAGTTCTCTACCGTCAGGAGTTTTAAGTACCAGCTTAATTGGTTTGTTGCCGAAGTGATCGCCCAAAAATCCAAACAAAGCTTTTATATTGGCTGGCTTAACTTCTGCATTTAACACTCCTAACAAAAAGGTACTCAAAGCCTTTGCACTTCGAGGGGTTTCTGTAAGGGATACTAAATCTGCTTCTTCTACCCCATCCACCTCTCTAACCTGCGGTAGCAAATTTTCCACTTCTGAAAAGCAACTCTTGGTCATCTAAATCCGGGTCTGATAAGGAAATTGTCACCTGAACATTAGATGTCGTTGCCATATTAATCGCCTAAGTAGTTTCAACAGGTTCTTTAAGAGATTGTATAGGTTATTCTGCTATATCTAAGGAATATCCGGGTAAAAAACTCTTAACTGTATTAAAAAACTATAAATAACCCTCTTAACACTGATGCCACATTCCTGACACAGTAACGTCATAATGTATATCTAGATTAAGACTATATCTAGATATCTTTATATCTTTCCAGACAAATGCAAAACCAACCACAAGACAAAGATAAATTTAACGCTTATTCTCAAGAAACCCGTAACGCTGCACCTTGGAAGAAAACAGCTTTTAATCTCTCGTTGGTGCTGTTGGGATCGGGTATGACATTTGCCGGCGGTTATTTGGCTTCTCACCAGCAAGACATATCTCAAAACGCATCTAAGTTAGGAGTTAGTCGGGTAAATGCTGCCCCTCCCTTACCCGCTTCCACAGATCCTAACTTTATCACCGGGGTTGTGCAAAACGTCGGTACAGCCGTGGTACGAATTGAGGCTTCCCGAACGGTAAAAACTGAGTTACCAGAGGAATTTAACGATCCAGCTTTCCGTCGCTTCTTTGGTTCTCAACTACCAACTTCACCACAAAACCGGGTGCAACGGGGTACCGGCTCTGGTTTCATTATCGCTGCTGATGGTCGCGTTTTGACCAATGCCCATGTGGTAGATGGTGCCGATACGGTGAAGGTAATACTTAAGGATGGACGCAGCTTCCAAGGTAAAGTGCTGGGTAAAGATGAGTTAACAGATGTCGCTGTTGTGAAGATTCAGGCAAATAATCTGCCGACCGTGAAAGTGGGTAACTCAGACTCCTTACAACCAGGACAATGGGCGATCGCGATCGGCAACCCTCTTGGTCTTGATAATACCGTAACTACTGGCATTATCAGTGCCACCGGACGCACTAGCAATCAAATTGGCGCTCCAGATCGACGAGTACAGTATATTCAAACAGATGCGGCGATTAATCCTGGTAACTCTGGCGGACCACTGCTGAATGCCCGTGGTGAGGTAATTGGGATGAATACTGCTATTATTCAAGGAGCGCAAGGACTAGGTTTTGCGATTCCGATCAATACAGCCCAACGCATTTCCAATCAACTCATCAGTACAGGCAAAGTACAACATCCTTATCTGGGAATTCAGATGCAAGCGTTGACACCTGAGTTAAAGCAAAACATCAACTCTGATCCCAACAGCGGTTTGACCGTGAATGAAGATAAAGGCGTGTTAGTCGTTAAAGTTGTGCCTAATTCACCAGCAGCAGCGTCGGGAATACGTGCTGGTGATGTGATCCAAAAGCTGAATGGTCAACCAGTCGCCGACTCTGCCAGCGTACAACAAGCAGTAGAAAATAGCCAAGTCGGCGCAGATGTGCGCCTGGAGTTGCGTCGCAACGGGCAGAATATCAACTTATCTGTGCGTCCTGGTGCTTTCCCAACTCAAATGCTGCAATAACTCTGTTTCTATAAATTAGCTCAGGTTAATTTTCTGGGATGTTCCTTCCGGCACATCCCTATTTTTTTCGGTGCCGCAAATGATTAATATGTAAGCTATGTGATAACAGCTTGCAGGTGTTGAGCTATGCGTCAAGCAAAATGGATGCGTCCCCGCGTTAGTAAAGAAGAATTTCAGATGCTGCAACGCTTGCGCGATCGCCAGCCTGCACGACACCCTCCCAAGAGTAAGATGTTGTTAGGCGATCGCGTGGCTGATACCGTAGCATCTACAGTCGGCTCTTGGCGATTTATTATCATCCAAAGTGTGCTGCTCTCGTTCTGGATTGTTCTGAATGTTATTGCCACAATTAAGCATTGGGACCCTTATCCCTTCATTTTGCTCAACTTAATGCTGTCATTTCAAGCAGCATACACTGCACCGATTATTATGATGAGTCAAAATCGACAGTCCAACATTGATCGAGAACGTGCTGAACATGACTATCAGGTGAATGTCAAAGCCGAACTAGAAGTTGAGCTAATGCACGACAAAATGAATATTTTGCGAGAAGTAGAAATTGCAGAGCTTACGCAATTGGTTAAAGACCAGCACCAGCGAATGCAACGATTGGAAGAATTATTATTACAGAAATTCGATGCAACTACAGCATCTAAATCTGAAAATAATCTTAATTCTTCCATCTCAGAGGATGAATCAAGTCCCAGTTAAATTTTGCTGGATAAAGGCGATCGCAATTGAATGACTTGGGCGATCGCCGAAGAGCGTTATTAAAACAGGATAGGTAACTTTGAATTAAAATGGCTACGTAGATGCATAGACAATCTTGTTAAAGCCGCTTCAAGAAAGAGTAGTGACTTTTCTTAACTACTCACTGTAAAATCTCAAGAGCCATTTGGTATAATCTTAGGCAATCATCAGGCAAAGCGAAAGCAAGATAAACAGATATAGCAGCCACTTCAAAAATTGAATTTTAGCTTAATCTATATTTGACAATTCTCTGTATCCATCCTGATTCAAGGACCCACTTATCACCTAATTTAATCGGTAGAGAAGTTAGAGAACTTAGTTTAATTTTAGACAATGATATTGTATAAGCCGCAAAAACTTATACAACAACGCCCTAGCTCATGCATTTAACTCAGATACAATGAAACACTAAACGCAAACGCTGCTAAGATAACAGGAAACACAGAGCTTAACTCAAATTGCCGTGTTTTCAAGAGTTGTAGACTAGAAATGGGCAGAAGCAGAGGCCATAAGATAGTGGTGATGAAAAACATCATCCCCGACAAAAATTTATCTTCTGGCGAAGAACTGGCATGGCGCACGTAAAATCTTAGCCAATTGCTAAAAAAATAGCAGGTTACTGACAGGTAACTAATAAATAAAGCAAATTGAATCTTATGCACCGTGAGGACTCCTTAAGCTATTTGATATTCACCAAACTTGATTTACATAAAACTATTACACAGTTTTGTGCAGGGTAATTCATATGCTTGAACAGCGGCATTTACTTTTTGACTTTTATTTGAACGATACATTTTTGACTTATATAAATGTTAATAGAAATACTAATCCATCTAAATCAGTACTTCCACCTAATCCTCAAAAAAAATAGGTGTAAGTACTGAGGGAATTGCAACTAGCTTACTCTTCGTCTTGGCAAAAGTTTAAAATATCTTAAAACAAAATTCATCTACTATTAGTATTATTCCAAAAAATCCGTACTGCTGTATATTTTATGTAATAATGGCGAGTATAAACACTCTTTAGACTTATACAGTAGTAACTTAAGTATAGTATAAATTAATTTGCTTCTATTACCTTTGGCAGTGGTAGCCAATCGAGGTTTGATTCTAGGGGACTACACATCTGCAATATCCATCGACACTTGCAAAAGAGATAAATAGCAGCTTTTATTACTTGCCTATTGAGGGAAATTGCGGAATAAATAACTTCATGAAAGTTGGATGATGAAAAGGCTCTATGAGTCCGCGCTCGGACAGACGAGCTGCGTAGGTTGTCAAACAGCGTTTCTTATCTTCCTAGTAGTGTGCGACAGAAATACTTCATCAGTTTATGCCACCAATGGACGCCCTT
>CAXTNZ010000041.1:0-33347 GCA_964245695.1 uncultured bacterium
GTGAATAATTTGAGACAAAACTTAAAATCCACTCAGAAGGCAAGCCAATTAAACTAATACCAGTGACTCCTAATCCTAGTCCCAGCCATCCCCACAAACCAATGTGTTCTTGGAATAGCCACAAAGACATCAAAGCAACAGCCAACGGTTGAGAGTCAATCATTACAGACCCCAACCCAGCACCAGTTCTGGCTAATCCCTCTGCCAAAAAGCCTTGAAATAGCGCTCCATCCACCAACGCAAATAAGGCAATCCACAGCCATGCTGCCCAACTTTTAGGCTGAGGTCTACCCATGAATGCAGTCGCTATTAAGATTAGCACCCCGGCAGGCACCAGACGCACTCCTGCCATGAATAGTGGCGTGGTATGGGGCATCACTCCTTTCATTGCTACCATTGCCGTACCCCACAGGAAAAAGGGCGCGATTAAAGGTAGTGGGGCAAAGGGAAGTTTAGATGCACGCTCGTTCAGTTGCATGAAATAGAAAAATGCCTTTATTTAACAAACGCAGAAATTACTTTACCTAATTTTACCGAATTATGTCGTTTTGTGAAGGCAAGAATACTTAATTAGAGGTGCAAGTAATTCTCGATTGACTAGCTGTTGCGATCATTTGAATATATTACATTGAGCGCGATGGTCGTAGACCCGCCTTGTCCTGTCGGACACGCTAGCCTGCGGCAACGCCAAGGGCGAACGCGAACGGCGATCGCCTGAAGCATCTGGGATAAGCGATCGCACCAGGCAGATAGTTGTCAAATTTCCGTATAAATACTGTTTATTATGTAAAACTTTTAGAATAAAAAATCTAAGTAATATTTTCCTCTGACCAGTTTACGCAATCAGGAGCATTGAATGCCCGTAGGTCTGCCTGAATTCGTTGAAAATCCCGAAAATCGCTGCCCTGTTATTTTATTACTTGATACTTCTGGCTCTATGTCCGGTCAGCCAATCCAAGAGTTAAATCGAGGACTTGCGGCTTTCAAAGAAGATGTACTGAGAGATTCTCAGGCATCGTTGAGTGTAGAAATGGCGATCGTCACATTTGGACCAGTGCAGCTAACCCAAGACTTCGCAACCATCGACCAGTTTACACCGCCCAAGTTGGAGGCTAATGGTAATACTCCGATGGGCGAGGCAATTGAGTACGCTTTGGATTTGTTAGAAGGTCGTAAATTTACTTACAAAGAAAACGGCATTCTATACTATCGTCCTTGGATATTTTTGATTACCGATGGAGCGCCAACGGATAGTTGGCAGTATGCGGCACAACGGCTGAAAGAAGCGGAAACACAGCGCCGACTCTTGTTCTTTCCCGTTGGCGTGCAAGGTGCTGATATGAACACCCTTAGACAAATTGCCCCGCCAGAACGTCCCCCTATAATGCTGAATGGCTTGGATTTTCGTTCTTTATTCGTTTGGCTCTCTACTTCGATGAAACGGGTTTCCAGCGGCAAGGTAGGGCAAGCTGTAGCACTACCATCTGTGGGATGGGGTCAAATTACCATTTAGAATTTGAGGAGATTTTGTGGTTTGGAGAGCAGTTGCGCGTTCCGAGATCGGAACCAGTCATGAAAAGCAGCAGATGCTTTGTCAAGATTATGGGCATTATCGCATATTCAAGGATGTAATAGTCGGGGCTGTTGCGGATGGTGCTGGTAGTGCCAAATATTCTGATGTTGGCGCTCAGTTGGCAGTTGAGACGGTACTTGATTACCTCAGCGAACATCTGCAACAACCGAAAGAAATCGGGTTTTTATACAAAGGCTCGTTGTTGAAAGTGTCTTTGGCAAAGAAACCTGGTTTCTGGGTAATTCCTATTGAAAATCAAAAAAATCGGGGGGAAAAGCTTTCCCAAGCGCTTTCTTTGTCAGAAGCTAAAAGCCTGTTTACCGAAACAACAAAAAAAGCGATCGCCGCATTGCACAAACAAGCAGCCTACAGTGATTATTCAGTCAATGACTTGGCTTGTACCCTCTTGGTATTCGTAGCGACTCCCCAATGGGTTGCAGCGATGCAGATTGGGGATGGATTCATGGTGGTGCGTCCCCAAAATTCCGAACATCAACTGCTTTTCAATCCAGATAAAGGCGAATTTGTCAACGACTCGCAGAGTTGGAGAGATGGGGTATATAAAGTGCAATAATAAGGAGAATGAAAACAAATACTTGAAATTTTGATTGCTATATGAGTTTTTCAAGTAATGAAACTCTTAGCACTAACCAGTTACGAACTAAGCGAATCATATCAATAGATATGTTGCGTGGACTGGTGATGGTGTTAATGGTGCTAGATCATGTGCGAGATTTTTTCACTAATGTTCGCTTCCGCCCTATAGACTTGACCCAGACAAACGTACCTCTGTTTCTCACTCGCTGGGTAACTCATTTGTGCGCCCCTACATTTATATTTCTGGCTGGGGTTGCAGTCTATCTTTACTTTGGGAGCCGACCACAAAGTAAGCAAGAACTCTCGCGCTATCTGATAATTCGTGGGCTGTGGTTGGTATTTCTAGAGTTAACAGTGGTACGTTTTGGCTGGCTATTTGACCCAACCTACTCTTTTTCGGCAGCGGGGGTATTATGGGCACTTGGTTGGTCAATGGTCGTTTTAGCAGCATTAATCAGAATGCCAATTCCTCTAATAGCTGCACTAGGAATTTTGCTCATAGGTGGACACAATCTATTTGATAATATCCATGCTGAACAACTAGGAAGATGGGGTTGGTTGTGGGCAGTACTTCATGAGCCAAAAATGTTCACACCTTTTCCTAATAAAAATTTTGTCATTAGCTATCCCCTGATTCCTTGGATTGGGGTGATGGCAACAGGGTATGCGTTTGGGACTGTATTTAAGCTGGAAAAAGCTTCTCGGCAGCGATTATTGCGAAGGTTGGGGCTGGGTTTAATTGCTGGCTTCGTGGTTCTCCGCGCTTTGAACATATATGGCGACCCGTATCCTTGGGCAGTGCAAAGCAGTTTCTCCCTTACCATACTATCGTTTATTAACTGTCAGAAATATCCACCTTCATTGCTTTATTTGTTAATCACACTAGGTCTGGCAATGCTCTTGCTTTACCTGTTTGAAAAGCAGAAATGGAGGATTTTTAAACCTCTAGTGGTATTCGGTCAGGTTCCTTTATTTTTTTATATAATTCACCTTTGGCTCATCCATTTAACTGCCCGGAGTGCTGGCTTTACCTAAATATGGGTTAAAGGCAATTATTATGCCCTTTATAGCCTCCCGCCTAATGCCAGCCGATTATGGATATGATTTACCAATGATTTACAATATTTGGATAATCATGATAATTCTGCTTTATCCCCTCTGTAGTTGGTTTAGGAATTACAAGACAAAGTATCCTAGCAAGTGGTTAAAATACTTATAAATATTGGTTCCGATACTAAGTAATATTTTAAGTTATTCGGCACTCGACACCAACCTAAGAAGCCCTAGTGATATTCTGGCGATTGCATCCTTAACTTATTTAGGGATGAGTTTCAGTTTCATCACTGGTCATCAATTATCGCATATATAATAAACAAGAAGGTAAGACAAAAAATGATTATTTAAGAGACATGATTACTGGGGTTTTGGATTGGGGATTAAAACCGAATACAGTTACTACAGATGCTTGGTACGCCAGTCTCTAAAACCTGAAATTCCTTAAAAACAAGGGATTAGGGTTTTTAGTAGGGGTAGCCAAGAATCGCTCATGTTCGATCAATGGTCGAGATTATACCCAAGTCCAAAATCTAGAAATACCAGATCAGGACTCAATGGCAAATAGCACTTGACATTTTGCGCTCTGCTGAAGGGTACTGGGCGGCAACAAATACACCGCTGGCTCTTTTTCTGCTGAATTAAATAAGGTGTGGGTGAAGCGATCGCACCTCAATCCAAGAATATTAACCTACAGTCCAATCTTCAATTGTTAAATTAGGAACTTTTGCAAAATCCTTGCGATTGCGTGTAACTACGATACCATTGACCGAAAGGACAATTGCCGCAATTCGCAAATCTCGCGTACCAATACGGTTTTTTTGACGAACTAAATCCTTATAACAAGTATCAGCATCCTGGGTGAAATCAAGTAACTTAACATTGTTGAAGTATTTTATTCCATCCGATAATCCTTTGTAAGCCCATATCAGTCGCTCAGATTGCGAAGATTGATTGATAGCGTTCAGCCATCCTCGCATTTGTTCTTCAAACGTAACAACTCTTACAGCAATATTTTCTGGATTAATTTGGTTTATACGCTGCTTTATAAGTGGATGATCGTTTTGAAAAAGCGTCAGATGATCGGTATCAAGTATCCACAGGTTCACTTAACTTTATCCTCTGCATCGAGTTGCTGGTAATATTCCTTTATTTCTGCATCAAGTTTACGGCGATCGGCTTCTATATAAGCTTGCACCTCATCAAAAAGCGGATTATCTTTATACATACCAGCAAATTTCATCCAAGGATGTTCGGCTTTCGGAGGCTCAATTTTGATAGAAACAATTTCGGCTTTAGCTAAACGCTCAGTCAAACGCTCATATAAACTTGTTAAAGCTTCTTCTTTAGTAGTACCTGTGGCTTGACAGTCTGGCAAACCTATCACCGTTGCAGTAAACCCACCATATTCTTCATGTTCAATCAGCACATCATAAGTCAACTTAGATGACTTTCTACTACGAGATGTCAAAAAAGATAAATTCATAATATTGTTTACCTCCAATATTTATCTGGATTATAACTTGCAAGTAAAAACTAACTTATAAGGTGCGTTAAAGAAGTGTAACGCACCCTACTTTTATCTAGCTAACTACAATGGCAGCGCGTTCCAAGTTCGTGAATAATTTCACGCTAAATTCTTCTTCAAATACTCCTTTTTTGTAATCCAAGCTCCAAAGTTCTAAAGCACAATCATCATCAGGATGAGACGGAAAGACTCCTATATGCAATTCGTGTAAATCTTGATAATACTCACACTGGACTCGTGCGATCGCTCCAATTTGTCTTCTATCAAGAGCGACTGCTAATCTTAATATTGCACTCAATTTGCTGACAATTTGCCTATCTTCTTTGTGAAGTAGATTGGCGTAATTTTCATGCTTTTTCTTGGGCGGTGATTTGCGATGATAACGCGCTAAATTGGCAATAATTTCTATCTCGGTTTCGGTATAGCCGAGTAATTCGCTATTGCGAACTAGATAGTAAGAGTGCTTATGGTGAGCAGAATGGCTGACATGATGACCGCAATTGTGTAATATTGCTGCTGCCCATAGTAGTTCCCTTTCTTCTACACCCCAGTTGTGTAAGATGCCTTGAGTTTGGTCAAATAAACTTAGGGCAAATACTGCCACGCGATCGCTATGTTCTAAATTGACGTGGTATTTCTTGGCAGTTTTTAGGACACTCCGCTGGCGTACTGAACCTTGGTAGCGCAGGTGGTCTTCAATTAAACCGTGGGTGAGCATCCAGTCCACGATGACACCTTCTCTAAGGGAACGCTCGCACACTGTCACCGAATCAACGCCCAAAAGGGTCATTGCTTCCAGTAATATTACTGCTCCAGCTAGTATAACTTCAGACCGTTTTTCCGGCATTCCCGGAATTGCCGCCCGTTCTAAGTTACTCAATTTCCGCAAGCGATTAACCGACTCGCGCAAGTCTTTCAGGCTAAATTGGTAGCCGTTGAGTGTTGAAGGCACAGAATCTGAACTTTCCCGTGCATGGATCATCGCTAAAGTTTCAATCGTGCCGGCGGTTCCCACCAAACGGGGAGATTCCCCAACTTGTAAATTTGCTAGTACCTCGTCAACTGAACGTTCCAGCATCCCGCGTGCATACGCTTGCAGCTTATGAAACTCCACGTTGCTGATCGGGTCAGTGGTGATTAACTCACCTGTTAGTCGCACTGCACCGATTTTGGTACTGGTAAGGGTTCGCCCTTCATGGCTATCGCCCAAAATTATTTCTGTGGAACCGCCGCCAATATCGATGATGATGTGAGGTTGGTTGTTAAATTCCATCCCCGATAGCACACCGAGGTAGATTCGCCGCGCTTCTTCTTGACCAGAAATCAAGTCAACGCTTAAACCTAACTCATCTTCTATCCTTTGTAAAAAATCTTTACCGTTGGGGGCTTCGCGCACAGCGCTAGTTGCCACAGCAACGATTGTTTCGGCGTTGAGCATTTTGGCAACTTCTTGGAAGCGTCCCAAGGCAGCGATCGCCCGTTTAATCACCTCTGGTTTCAGATTCCCTGTCACCAAATCGCGATCGCCTAATCTCACCGTTTCTTTTTCTCTGCCGATAATACTAAATGCCGGCAGTGTTGGTTCAATTTGTACGATTACCATGTGCAGGGAATTTGTCCCCATGTCAATCGCAGCAATAATCCGGTTGTGTGCTGTTTGAGTAGGAGTACTCACCTGACTAACTGAAACTAAATTCACCATTTAGTTTTTCTCTCTGTTAAGGATGGTAAAATCTGGCTGTGCTGACATTGCCCTAAGTATAAAATCAAACTTACATTTTCTCAGGTTGAATGTCTGTGACATTGCCTGAAAAGCGAAAATTCACTTTGCTGCTTACAAATAAAGTGACAAATTAGATGTATTATAAGTAGCCACTTTCTTGTTTGCTTTAACAAATAGCAAATAAAGTTATTCTATAGATGTAAAGATGTGTGAACTCCAGAACACTAAAGTATGCTGACGACACCAGAAAGCAATCAGGAACGATTGTGGAGCAAGATTTTCCGCCTTTTGCGGTGGCATAAGCCAGAAGGACGGTTAATTTTGATGATTCCTGCCCTTTGGGCTGTTTTTTTGGCAGCTGCTGGCAAACCGCCGTTACCACTGGTTGGTGTGATTATCCTAGGAACCCTTGCCACAAGTGCGGCTGGGTGCGTTGTCAATGATTTGTGGGATAAAGATATCGATCCAGAAGTGGAAAGAACAAGCGATCGCCCCCTGGCTTCCCGTGCGCTGTCTGTGAAGGTGGGAATTGTCGTAGCTATAGTCGCGATGGGATGTGCAGCGATTCTCGCCTTCTATCTTAACGCACTCAGCTTTTGGTTGTGTGTGGCGGCGGTTCCCGTGATTGTGCTTTATCCAGGCGCAAAGCGAGTGTTTCCCGTACCGCAACTGGTGCTTTCTATTGCTTGGGGTTTTGGCGTATTAATTAGCTGGAGTGCGGTGACGCGAAACATCTCCCAACCAACTTGGCTTCTTTGGAGTGCGACTATATTTTACACATTGGGATTTGATACTGTTTACGCTATGAGCGATCGCGAAGATGATCAGCGCATTGGCGTTAATTCTAGCGCTCTCTTTTTTGGCGATCGCGCACCTCTTGCTATTGGAATTTTCTTTGCTAGCACAATCTTTTTTCTAGGTTGGCTAGGTATATTAATGCACCTTAACCTTGCATTTTGGATTAGCCTGACAATTGCTACTATCGGCTGGATTTGGCAATATCTTCAATTAATCAAGAAAGACCTTCCCAATCCTGTTTACGCCCAAATGTTTCGGCAAAATGTTTGGATTGGTTTTATCGTACTTGCGGGAATGATTGCCGGGTCTTTCTAATTATCAACTGTAAATATTTCTTTTATCATCAGATGCAAGTAACAAAGTATGCATCTGTTTTTTTTACACTTTTAAAGCAAACATTTGTTTTTTTTTGAGGTGTAATATTAAGTGCGGGTGATTATTTATAACAAAAATTATCTGTGTAGTATTATGAAAACCGACAAGCTTAGAATCAATCAGCTTTCACCTCAGACCTACGAGTGGTATCTCGCTTACTTGCAAGCTATTGATACCAAGAACGTTGAACTGTACGCTACTTTCCTAGCAGATGATTGTGTTATGCAATCTAACAACAATGCTCCTGTTCAGGGTAAAGCTGCTATTGTACAGTTTCTCTCTGATTATTGGACTACTTTTGATAGCTTGGAACACGACTTGCTAAATATTTACGGCACCGATTCGTCTTTTGTTCTGGAAGCTTTGAATCATTATAAACGAAATGATGGACAGGCTGTAACAATCAAAGCTGTAGCTTTCAGCGATCGCAACAAAAAGGGTTTAGCGACTTCTGTCAGATTCTATACAGATACAACACCCCTGTTTGCACCCATAGCAGCCTAACACTTCCTCAAGATTAAGCAGGTGAAATAGAGGACTCTGGGTTAGGATCAAAGAAATATTAATGTCAGTAGGCTAGATTGTTATGGCATCCACATCGCGTGTTGTTCATAGCGACCCTGATATCCTGGGGGGAACTCCTGTTTTTGTTGGGACTCGCGTACCAATGAAAACATTGCTTGATTATCTTGAAGCAGGTAACTCACAGCTACGAGTTTTTAGACCATTTTCCCAGTGTCAGCCGTGAGCAGGCGATCGCAACCCTCGAATTAGCAAAAGAAATAACGACCACGCGAACTTATTTAATGGTGTGCCGACAACTTTCTTTTATACCAGTGATGCCCAAGATTCCTTTCCTACCACTTATGAAATATTGGTCTTGGATGCAGAAAACAAAGGAACTCCTGGCTTCAAATGGAATCATGGAGATAGCTATGGGGTAGCGATTGATAGTTCAGCCTCAGAAATTGTCTATTGGGCTGAAGCGTGGTAAGTTCGTTGTTGGTGGATAGTTGTTGGTGGTTAGTTGTTAGGTTGATGCGATCGCTTTAATTTCCGACAATGA
The DNA here is from genome assembly GCA_964245695.1 of uncultured bacterium. Lineage (GTDB taxonomy): Bacteria > Cyanobacteriota > Cyanobacteriia > Cyanobacteriales > Nostocaceae > Hassallia. The sequence continues at coordinate 8,714 of CAXTNZ010000041.1, forward strand.
GAAAAATCATTATTGGCGTGATGGGACCTGGTGAAAAGGCGACAGCAAAGGATTTGCAAAATGCCGAGGAACTTGGTAGACGCATTGCCCAACAACAATGGATTTTGCTCACTGGTGGTAGAAATGTCGGCGTGATGGATGCAGCTTCTCAGGGTGCAAAATCAGCCAATGGTTTAACTATTGGTATTCTACCTGATGATAGTAAAAAAGGCATTTCTGACGCGGTTGATATTGCCATTTTTACTGATATGGGGAATGCTCGTAATAATATTAATGTACTTTCCAGCGATTTGGTGATTGCTTGTGGTATGGGTGCGGGAACAGCGTCAGAAATTGCTTTGGCTTTGAAAGGAAGTAAGCAGGTGATTTTGTTGAATGACGACGCAGAAAGCAAAGTTTTTTTTGAAAAAATCTCGCCGAACAATGTTTATGTTGTGGATGGGGTGGAAGAGGCGATCGCTACGGCTCAGACTATTTTAAAATAATTTGCACAATTATCTCCAAATAGCGATCGCCTTCTGAATGCGATTAAAAACGCGCTTTTATTTCTGAACAAGATTAACAGTACCTTCTGACAACAAAGGTAAAGGCAATCCTGATGCTGCGGCAATTTCTGGTGGAGTCTGCTGTTCTAGAATCTTCAGATATTGCCCATCGTGAATGGGAGACACTACTTTCATGCTGTGCGGGATGCTGTAGTAACGCTGAGTTTGTTGGATTTGCTGCCGTTCTTGGATGCTCTCGTTGGCAATCTTCTTCCGCAGTTTAATAATCGCATCTAAAACTGCCTCCGGTCTGGGCGGACATCCGGGTATATAAACATCAACTGGAATTAACTTATCTACACCGCGAACTGCGGAGGACGAATCTACACTGAACATACCACCTGTAATCGTGCAAGCTCCCATCGCAATCACGTACTTTGGTTCTGGCATTTGCTCGTAGAGTCGCACCAAATTAGGAGCATACTTCATAGTGATTGTACCTGCGGTAATCATCAAGTCTGCCTGTCGGGGAGTCGCACGGGGAATCATTCCGTAGCGCTCCATATCAAAGCGAGAAGCATAAGCTGCCATAAATTCCATGAAACAGCAGGCTGTACCAAACATCATCGGATACAGACTTGACATTTTTGCCCAGTTGTATAAATCATCTACAGTGGTGAGGATGATATTTTCAGATAGCTGTTGCGTTACTTCCGGACGCTCAACACGATTGATAATTGAGTTGGTCATGGGTTGTTTACCCCCAGAATTGTGGATTTCAAGTTGTTGAATTGCACTGTTTTTTGTGTAAGGTGTAAAAATTACAACTTCCAGTGCTTCTAAACGTTGATAACTACAGTCTGTAATGACCTATTTTCCGGAAAGAGCAAGATAAAGGTGTTAAAATGCCAACTTAAACTTTATATCTGGACATACCGATTTTATTTTTTCAGTGGCATTTAGCCTTGATGGTCGCAAGATGGCAAGCAGTAGTGCCGACAGAAAATCTGTGGGATGTGACTACAGGTGACTATAGCAAAATTGGCGCTAGCTTACGGAAGCTGCTTGCAGTCGCCACTGTTGGGGATTGCGTGCATGTTGAAATTGCCTATATCTTTCAATCATGCGATCGCCATCACAAAAACCGTTAAACTTCATTGCGAATTAAGAAGTTACGCAAAACAACGTGATAAGTATTGATGATGTGAAGAAACAGTACAGACATTAATCACCAAAGGAGAACACAGTGGCAATGGAATCAAATTTCTTAACGGGCACAAGTGTAGTGCAGGAAGATTTCAGCGAATACGTTGCCCACTTGCAACTTCACATGGCTCTGCAATCTCGCAATCTGGTTCCAAGCCTCAAGCAGAAGCTGGAAGGTGGTCGGGAAGAATTACTTCATCAAACCCAAGCCAATTTTGAAAAGCTAATCTCTCGACAAGCGCTGTAGAAGATACAAAATTTAACCAAAATCAACATAAAATAAAAGCAGATTTTGTTGGGTAAACCCGTGCTGGTGCTTCCATCAAGTCTGCTTTTTAAGTATAAAGTTATGAAAATCACTCTTTTGGAACAACGGCAATGATCGCAAAGCCGTTAAAATGATGGCAGCAGTTCCTGACCAAGAGCACTTAGTTAAGGCTGAATGGCGGCTCGAATCAAAATGACTTCATTAATTCCTCGAAATCTTAGCGTAGTTATCCGACCAGTACAACACCGGGACTTGGACGGAGTAGAACGCTTAACTCAAGAGTCATTCGCAGCCCAGACTCCTAATGGAGCAAGTTTTGTCATACGCCAGATGCAATCGCTGCGTCGCTGGTATGGGTTACTCAAATTTTTGAGTTGGTTTCCCAACCCGCTGAAGTATCGCTTCTGTGCGTATGTAGCAGAGCAGGGACGTACAGTTCTAGGGATGATTCAAGTGTCACCGTTTAACCGGACACGCAGTACATGGCGTGTTGAGCGCGTGATGCTGGATCGTGCAAGCGATAAAGGAATTGGCTCACAACTTTTGCGTTATTGCTTTGAGTCGATTTTAGAGGCTCGCACTTGGATACTGGAAGTCAATATTAATGATACAGAGGCGCTGGCACTTTATCGGCAAAATGGATTTCAGCGCTTAGCAGAAATGACCTACTGGGAAATTGCACCAGAGTTACTGGAGGAATTGGCATCTTCAGAGCCAGACTTGCACAATTTGTTGCCAGTGAGTAATGCCGATGCCCAGTTATTATATCAATTAGATACGGCTTCAATGCCTCCTTTAGTGCGGCAAGTGTTTGATCGCCAAACCCAAGACTTCAAAACCAGTTTGTTCGGCGCTTTAATTGAAGCTATGAAGCAGTGGGTGAGCAAAACAGAAGTAGTGAGTGGCTATTTGTTTGAACCCCAACGCAAAGCAGCGATCGGCTATTTTCAGCTTTCACTAGACCGCAAAGGTGAACAGCCACATGTAGCAACACTGACTGTTCACCCGGCATACACTTGGCTGTATCCAGAATTACTGTCTCAGTTGGCTCGGATTGCCCAGGATTTCCCCAAGCAAGCGTTGCAGTTAGCTTCGGCAGATTATCAGCCAGAAGGAGAAGAGTATTTAGAGCAAATTGGGGCAAATCGCACAGAACACACCCTAATTATGTCTCGCTCAGTGTGGCACAAGGTAAGGGAGTCTAAATTTGTGTCGTTAGAAGGAATTCAGCTGCCTGAAGTACTCCAAGGTCTGCAACCGGCACGCAAACCAATACCGGGTGGTATGTCATGGATACAACCACCAAAGCAGCCGTTGCCAGATAGAACAGTGAAAATAAATTTATCTCCAGACTCTGTTTCGTTTTTAGGCAACAAGTGTAACGTAGAACCATCTTGCCAGCCTGAATCAGCAGATGCAAAGCAGGAGTAGGTTTGTGAATGTAGAAAAGATACAAGGAGACTCCTTGTCTCCAAGGGGACTCCTTGGAGACAAGGAGGACAAAGAGGACAAGGAGGACAAGGAGGACAAGGAGACAAGAAGGGAATTTTTTGTTTCCAGTCCCCAGTCCCCTTTCATCTTGGCTTTGGGATTGGATGTTGGTAGCAAGCGTATTGGTGTAGCAGGATGCGATCGCACTGGTTTGATTGCTACTGGGATCACCACTATAGAGCGGAAATATTTTCAGCAAGATGTGGAGCAAATAAGACAACTCGTGAATGAGCGCTCCTGTAATGTCCTGGTAGTCGGTTTACCTTATTCAATGGATGGTTCCTTGGGGTTTCAGGCACGACAAGTACAAAAGTTTGCCAAAAAAGTTGCTAAGGCTCTGAAATTGCCCGTGGAATATGTAGATGAGCGATTAACTTCATTTCAGGCAGAGCAAATGCTAATAGCCCAAAACCTCTCCCCATCCCGCAATAAAGGTTTGATTGACCGCTTGGCAGCATCTTTGATTTTACAACAATGGCTGGATACTAAGCGAGCTAGCTCCACAAGCGACAAGAGTATAGTCTGAGTATTGATACCTTTGAACGTGATATTCTGAAATCTGTTAGCCAGCACTTGATATGAGAGCGAAAGCTATTTGGTTGACTTCATATGTCATTAAATAGTTAAGCGATTTCTACAGCTGCTGGGAATTATAAAGTTCCACACCTCGGCTATGTTTTCCTCACCATTTCCAGAAGAAAATGACAACGCTCATGCCGGTTCCATCATTTTGACGGATGAGAAAGAGCGATCGCTCGAATGTTACATTGAGCATTCGCTCGCTGTAGATGAACAAGAGTACGTTTTACTTCTTCCAGTTGATTCACCTGTGGAAATTTTTGCTTGGCAAGGTGACGGCGAGGAAGAAGAAGCTATTCTGGTAGAAGATGATGCCACTATTGACGAAATTTTTGGCACAGCTCAAGCCGTCCTATCTGAGCAAAATTTGGTACTCAAAAATACCGCATACGCTCTAACGGTGGCGGGTGAGTTACCGCCAGTCGAAGAGTCAGAACTCTTCACTTTAGAAATTGAAGACGAAGAGGCAGATTTAGAGCCAGAGCAATTACAGCTCTTAGCTAGTTTCTACTATGAAGACCAGGAGTACGCAATTTACACGCCCCTCGATCCACTGCTATTTTTTGCACGGATATCGACAACGGGTAAACCGGAATTATTGTCTCCAGAAGAGTTTCGCAAAGTTCAACCACTGTTAGAAGAACATTTGTTTAATGAAGTTGAATAATTAGAATTAAAAATTAAGAATTAAAATAATTTAATTTTTAATTTTTAATTATTTCTTGGCAACAAACATGAAAGTTAGGCAAATTTGGCAGCGGTCATTGATTTGGGGTGTGCTGCCCTTAACCTTAGTAATTGCTACTTGGCGTTCTTTGGCATGGTGGAGTTGGGCAAGTGCGCCAACCGAACCAATAGCAGCAGCCAAATCGCAAAAAATTCAAATTCCATCAGGAACAGCAACGCAGCAAATTGGTCGCAATTTAGAAAAAGCAGGTTTGATTCGTTCTCAGTTAGCCTGGAATTTGTGGGCGCGGTATTTAGCTTGGCAAAACCCCAAAGGTGAGTTCAAAGCCGGAATCTACGAATTGTCACCCTCACAACCATTATCCGCGATCGCTGAAAAAATTTGGCAAGGGGACGTAGTGCAAGCTAGTTTTACCATTCCCGAAGGATGGTCACTACGGCAAATGGCGGCTTACTTTCAAGAAAAGGGCTTTTTTTCGGCTCAAGAGTTTACCGCAGCTGCAAGTAAAATCGACAGCAAGCAGTTTCCCTGGCTACCAACTGATTTACCAAATTTAGAAGGGTTTTTATACCCAGACACTTATAAAATTGAAAGCGGTAAAATTACTTCCCAAGGCATCGTTAAACAAATGCTCAAGCGCTTCGAGCAAGTAGCACTGCCTGTGTATCAAAAAGGACGAAATCAGACAAATCTTAACCTGAAGCAGTGGGTAACTCTTGCTAGTATCGTAGAAAAAGAGGCGGCGGTGCCAAGTGAGCGATCGCGTATTGCTGGCGTGTTCACCTCTAGGCTGCAAAAGGGGATGCGCTTAGAAAGCGATCCCACAGTAGAATACGCCTTGGGCATTCGACAAACAGCGGATAAACCACTTACTTTCACCCAAGTAAAAATCGCATCTCCTTACAACACTTATCTCAATCCTGGCTTACCACCCGCACCGATTGCTGCTCCTGGTTTGGCAAGTTTAGAAGCGACCCTGAATCCAGAAAAAACTGATTACTTGTATTTTGTAGCACGTTACGATGGCACTCATGTATTCAGCCGCACCCTACAAGAACACTTGGCAGCTGTTGCTAAAATCCGCCAACAACGAATTAGTCAATAGTCAATGGTCTATAGTCGAAAGTAATAACTCTTGACTATTGAGCATTGACTCTTAATTGACAAATGACTATGACTTGGAACAAACTCTTACAGCCTGATTTGATTTTGGAAGGTTCAGTGTTGAACCTCACCCCAGAGATTATCCAAAAATATCAGCTCAAAGGGCTGGTGTTGGATGTGGATGAAACTTTGGTTCCCGTTAAAGTAGCAGCGGCTTCGCCAGAACTGCAACAGTGGGTAGCACAAATTCGCCCTTTTACATCATTGTGGTTGGTAAGCAATAACCTGAGTGAAGCCCGCATCGGTGGGATTGCTCGTTCTCTGAATTTACCTTACTACCTGGGCGCTGCTAAACCCTCGCGACGCAAGATTAGAGCCGCACTCAGGGAGATGAATTTGCCAGTGCAGCAAGTGGCGATGGTAGGCGATCGCTTGTTCACAGATGTGTTAGCGGGTAATCGCTTGGGGATGTTTACCATATTAGTTGAACCAATTATCCATCCAGATGCAGTCTTGCGATCGCATCCCATACGCAACTTTGAGGTTTTGGTGTCAGAAATCTTGGGAGCTTCTATTACTCCCAAGAAACAAAGAGTCACAAAGCGTCACAAAGGTTGAGAAATTGTCAGGAAAGTAAATCTAAAGAAATAATAAAGAAATCGGGGATCGCTACAAAAATCGGAGATTATAGGTATTAATTAGATGGGATCAATCAAATATAGATCCTAGCCCATACAAAATAAATATATCTGTAAAGCGTCAGCCTTCACTTATAGAGGGTTTGGCGCTTTACAATTTTTGTAGTTATTTATTCTTTGTCCAATAGACCTCTTGGATAAATAATTTTTAGTCTCCCGCAAAGTCGCACTCGTCGCAGAGAAAGAGGCTAAAATTAGCATTTTTGCAAGAAGTCTAATGCCCAATGCCCCATGCCCCATGCCCCATGACCAAAACGATTGTCGTTAAAATTGGGACTTCCAGTCTCACCCAACCAGAAACCGGACAACTGGCGCTTTCCACCATTGCTAGCTTGGCGGAAACTCTCTCGCACCTGCGGCTTGTGGGTCATCGCGTGATTTTGGTTTCCTCTGGGGCTGTGGGGGTGGGTTGTGCGCGGTTGGGTTTAACGGAACGCCCAAAAGCGATCGCTCTCAAACAAGCAGTAGCCGCAGTTGGACAAGGTAGATTGATGCGCGTCTACGATGATTTATTTACTACTTTGCAACAGCCAATCGCCCAAGTTTTGCTTACCCGCAGCGACTTGGTACAGCGCAGCCGTTATCTGAATATCCTCAACACCTTCAAGGAATTACTGGAATTACAAGTGATTCCCGTGGTGAATGAGAATGATACTGTAGCAGTAGAAGAATTGAAATTTGGTGATAATGACACTTTATCAGCCTTAGTTGCCAGTTTAGTCAAAGCAGATTGGCTATTTTTGCTAACTGATGTAGATCAACTTTACACCGCCGATCCCCGTTCTGTACCCGATGCGAAAGCGATCGCCTTAGTTGATAGCATCGAAGAATTAAATAAACTACAAATACAAACAGGTACTCAAGGTTCCCAATGGGGTACTGGCGGGATGGTGACAAAAATTTCCGCCGCTAGAATTGCCACTACTGCGGGTGTTCGTACCGTAATTACTCAGGGAAAATATCCCCGAAATATAGAAAAAATATTACAAGGCGAATTAATTGGTACTCACTTTACACCGCAACCAGAACCAACGAGTGCCCGCAAACGTTGGATAGCTTATGGGCTTGTGCCTGCGGGGAAATTGTATTTAGATGAAGGTGCGAGCGCGGCAATTTCGCAAAGTGGGAAATCCTTATTAGCGGCTGGTATAAAAACAGTAGAAGGTCAATTTGATACTCAAGCAGCCGTACAATTGTGCGACAGCCAGGGTAACGAAATCGCCAGAGGACTCGTTAACTACACCAGCAACGAACTGCAAAAGATTCGCGGGTGTCATTCTAGGGAAATTTCCACGATTTTGGGTTATGCGGGTGTGGAAACCGTAGTTCACCGGGACAATTTGGTTCTGACTTAGGCATCCACGTAAATTTCAGCTTTTTTGCTGTTCGCGGACGAAAATTATGATGCAGAACCGGAAAGGAAGCTTTCGATTGCGTCTGCGACTTCCTGCGTGACTTCGACAGAAGGCAGATGGCTCTTGGATGTCGATCTATAAATGTGATACCAGTGGTGTTTGTTTGCAAAAACTTCTTGTACTTCAAGATACTTGCTATCATCCGGTTGGGAATAAAGGTTCTTCATTTGCGTTGGCGAGTAAATATTGAGCACTGTTGGAGCTGGAGCAAGCATCTCAAGAAAGCGCAAAGCACTGCCAAATTCTCTGTATGACCTGCCTATTTCTCGACCAGCGCGTGACCACATGTCGAAGTCGTAATTCGTCATAAACGAATGGAAGGGTTTGGCGAGGTTAGGAATACCTAACGACCAACGGGTGAATAATGCGTCACGCGCACTTTGCCATTGATCGGGCTTTTGCATTTTATCCAAGGTCTCAAAGAATATCTGAGGCGGCTCAATAATGATCCACTCCAGAAAGACCATCTTTGAAACGCGATGAACCAGCCTACGCCTTAGTTCAGTCGCTATCCATCCCGCGTGTGCTACTGAGACTGTGACAAATTCATTTATGTTAAGTGAATCTACAAGCTTAATAGTTTCACAGATCATATCTTCACTGCCAAAGTCTCCCTCTGGACGTTGCGATCCGTTATGTCCCAGTAAATCGACATTGATAACTCTTCGCTTTTTGCTTTCGACTTCCGCAAGTGCTGCCAAGATCCCCCGGTCAGCGCACCATCCAGGAAGCAAGAGTAAGGCAGGTTCGCCTGTTCCTATGTCGTCGAAGGCAAGTTTTAATTTTCCAGTTAGCCTATCCATACGTACTCCCAATACAGTTGTGTCATAAAAACTTTTTCAGGACAAAACATCCACTTTGAGCAGAGCTTGGGTTTCGCGCTTTGTCGGCATTAATAGAATGTCCACAGACCTGGAGTGATCAATTCAAGGAGGTGCTCATCCGGGTCTCTGAAATACAGGCTCCAACCGCCCCGTTCCCAATGAACCTTGCTGTTAATCGCTATACCTCTAGAAGCCAGCCTTTGTTCCCAAAACTCAAGGTCAGACGCCGCAATTGAGAATGCCACATGCAAGCGACCACTCCCACCATGAGGAGGAATCACCCCTTCTACCGTACCGACGGGAGACGTTGCCCGACCCGGCTCAAGAGCGATGCTTTTGGGGAACAGGATGAGGGCTTGTCGGTTGGGCACCCGGAGCACACAGATCATCTCATCCGCGATCTCTTTCTCAAATCCGAATAAGTCTTCGTAGAACTCAACCGAGTGTGCCAAGTTCTGGACATATAGCACGGATTCAACAATGCCATTGACGGCTTGCTTCTGAGTCATAAAACATAACCTCTTCAAGAGTAGCTACTATTATCAATAAAATTATAACTTTAAATATTTAGACGTTAAACTATTTAAAAACTCAAATATAACTAAAGGAATATTGAGCGCTAAAATATCAATGGTTGAACTCGTCGCTCTACTCACTCTCTTAAATTGCTAGAGTGTTGTTCTTGGGTGGTTGAACAGTTCGAGATCACTCAGTCGTAAGCAACTTACTCAATAGCGATGAACAAAGCAGATACGATTAGACAAGTAGCGCTCGACTGGAAAGTGACGCGACCGGAAATCGATCCACGCCCGATGGTGCGAGTGCTGGCAGTGCTTCGTTCAGCCCTAGAACTCGAAAAGGCGACTGAAAAGCTGTTTTCCCGGTATGACTTGAACACGGCAACGTTTGGAGTCCTCGCTACTCTGCGCCGTTCTTCGCCGTCGGAGGGAATGACCCTTTCTCAATTAGCTCAATTTGTCCTGGTAACACCAGCTTCCATCACCAATCGCGTTGATCGTTTGGAAGCACGGGGTTTAGTCGAGCGGTATGATGCCACGAATGATCGACGGTGTTGGTTAGTGCGTCTGACTCAGAAGGGATATGACCTCATCGATGAACTGATTCCGCAACATGTGGAGAATGAGCAAAAGCTGCTTTCTGGTTTAAATGAGCAGGAACAGGAGCAACTTTATTTCCTGCTACTCAAGCTACTCGCAGGTCTAGAGGATAACTAAAAAGTCGTATTCTAGATAGCTTTTGTGGCAAAGACAATGATTTCGCACGATCGCACCAAGCACTCAATTTGGGATAGTTACTCAAGAACATGTGCCCTCGCCGCAACAAGGATACAATTATTACTTGCATATTCCATACTGTAAGCGATCGCTAATCTCAAAATCACCACAAAAAAGCGATCGCCTTCTTCCAGCAAGCTATGATTCCTCAACAGCTTGTTAGCTTTAGTTAATTCTTCGTTTAAGTTACGCTGACTTTACTAATGTATGAAGCCATTTCCTCACGCAACGCTTCTAAAAACATAGAATCGTTAGTGATATCAGAGACTTCATCCTTATCTAGGTTTTCTAGCTTTAGACGTTCTTGGTATGCATTGATCCGATAATCCAGAGCATCAATAATAAACCGGATTGCTTTAGGCGATAGTTTCACATAATGGTTCCTCTTTAACTAACTTTGTCAAATAATCTATCTACCTGTCGAAGTGCTGCTTTATTCAATCCAGCCCTAAATGTAGCCTCAGCGCAGCATCAACTAATTGCATCAACTCATCGCTTAAACTACCCAGCACTTCTCCAACAATGCGTTGTTTAGAAATTGTTCGTACCTGCTGCGCTTGCACTTTAGAAGGTTTGGGTAAACCACTGTCCTCTGAATTCAGCAAAACCTCGAAGGGATAAACACGGCTGACATTAGACGTTATTGGTAAAATCGTTACCGTACTAGCAGCATGGTTATTCGCATCATTGCTTACCACCAGCACTGGACGGCGCTTATCCATTTCCGAGCCTACCACAGGGCTAAGGTTAGCATAGTAAATTTCACCACGTTTCATCTGTCAACCCATCCGCAAGCGTCACATCCCAATCTGAATCAACTTCTCTAGAAGCCTCTCGGTAAGCTTCCTCAAGTTCTCGACTCCGCAATAATTCCACCGCTTCCTGAATCACTTGAGAGCGAGATTTGCACCCTTTAGCAACCTGATAATTCTCAATAAACTTCACCAAGGACTGTGGCAAAGAAATTGATATCTTTTCAACGTGCATAGTATGACTACTTGGTAATAATAAGTCTTCCTACTAAATGGTAGTACTTTGAATAAGTAGGTATTACAAGCTTTTTGTCTTACGTTAAGTTTAATTAACGATATATCGCGATATGTCTACAATGGAATTACAAGCACTTTGAGAGAAACAAGTATGTTTTTAGGACTTCATAGACATCGCCACTTTTTTGAGTCTGGATACGACGATATGCCACCAAAAGGACGGCATCATCACCACGGTCGCGGGAAAAGACGAGATTGGGGAGACGAGCGACGGACTCCACGTGGTGACATTAAATACATTTTGCTGGAGTTACTTGCAGAGTCACCCCGGCATGGATACGAATTGATTAAAGAATTAGAGGGGCGTTATGGTGGTTTCTGGAAACCAAGTCCAGGCTCGGTTTACCCGACTCTGCAATTGCTGGAGGAAGGAGGTTATCTCACCTCTGAGCAAATAGAAGGTAGGAAAGTATATACAATTACTGAGACTGGCAGAGAATTACTTAGCGAACGTGGTGATCGCGCACCAAGGATGGACAGGGGAAACCGACCCCAACAGCTAATCGAATTGAAAGAGGCGATCGCTGATGTCGGTGCAGCAGTAATGCAAGTAGCTCGCAGTAACAATGCCGATAAAGTGACCAGAGTGCGCGAAATTCTCAACCGAGTAAAACGCGAGATTTACAGCATTTTAGCAGAGGAAGAGTAAAAAAGAGGGGCGGGGAAACCCCGCCCGTACTTAAGAGTAAATAAATGTGCCTATCTTCGCTCTTTTTTCTATCTTCTATCTTGCTCACAACTGATAACTCATAACTTTTAAAGTGCCTCTGGCGGAGCAATATCGGGTCCGACACTCACACCGGCACTACTAGATCTAAGTCCTGGTCTAGCAGTTGATTCCATCCGTTGGGATGACTGAGAAACTGATGGAGAGGAGGGCTTAAATTCATCTGGAATAAGCGCTCTGTCAGCATTTGCTTGCTGAGATATAACAGACAATCCTCCCACTGCTCCAGCAACCAAAGCTGTATAGCCGACATACAAATGCACAGGGCGTATGTCTAATCCCAATCCCGGGGAACTACTTTTAGGCTTATAGCTCATTGGTAAAACTACTTTTGGCGTCTCAGCTACTGGTAAGCAAGCAGCTAAATTTGTGCCATTTAGTCCCAAGGCATTTCCCATTACACGGATAAAGCCACGAAGATAGACATCTTCTGGCAATGACTCGAAATTGCCATTTTCCAAAGCTTGCATCTGATGGATTGCTACGTGAGTGTAAACGTTAAGTTGCGAGAGAGAAAGACCTTGAGACTCACGAGCTTGCCGTAATTCTTGAGAGATTTTACGCAGACTTTCCAAACGCTGTTCAGCTGCTATTTGCTTAGCTATTTCAGCTTTGGAAGGTTTTTTAGTCCGCTTCAGCCACCTCATTGGTGTTCTGGAACTCGCATTATCTTCAGTGGCTTTGACTGAATCGTCGGCTGTGTTTGCCACTACTTCAGGTTGTGATGGCAAGTTGCCTTCGCTACTGTTTACCTCAGAAATATTTGTATCTAATTTGACAGCATTTAAGCCCGACGATAAGTCGCCATTTTCTGGTTCAACAACGAGTGGAACATCAGCAGTATTTGCCTGTTCGTTGACATCTGTAGCTTTCTGTTGCTGAAGTGCAAATTGCTGGAATGACAAAGCGATCGCTTCTCTGCTGACAGCTTTAAACAACACCTTAGCTTGATCAGCTGAAGATCCTAGCAAATTTTGCAACGTAGCCAAAGCACGGCGATAAACTTTACTGTGGTGCAGCTGCGTTTCTATTTGATTTAAAAGCGATCGCAATTCATCTTGAGAAATTTGAATAGTAGAATTTCCAGGAATTGTTAATAAATACACAGGTGCGGTAGTCATTTTTGAAGCCTCTCCCACTGTTCGGTCAAAAAGTAGTTTTACATGTGTAATTTCTTCTCTGCTTTGCTGCCCTATCCGGACGGTTAGGTATCAATTTTCTGCTATTATTACGATACTTGTAAAAATTCTTGCCATCTTCATAATTTATTTAGGCTTCAAAAGCCTTACACCTTCGATAAAAGCCTTTTTAGCCTCAGTATTGATATAGTTACCAATAGTTGGAAACGCGGTGATTAAATAATGCATCTGTGTACCAGAATTTTTATTTATAAATAATGTTGTTCTTATTACTTTTGCTTAACTGTTCCTGGCAAATAGCTAATTCCCAATCATTAAATTTTGCTACATAGATTTCTCAAATTAAAGTTAAACATATATCTATCTTAGGATGGAGGTTATTGACAGTTATACAAGCTTGATGAATGAGTACACTCTGACAGTCAACAGTCTACCGAAAATTTGCCTAAACTACTGATTTTGACTTATTCAATTTAATTCAACTCGACCCTTATTTGAGAGCCTACACTTTTTCGACAAAAGACTGCACCCATTTGAGATATTGCAAACCAGCAACGTCTGCTGTATTGTTATGTTCTGCGCCAAAAACCAAAATCAGTTTTTTCGGTTCAGGAGCAGCAGCATACAGATTTTCGCTCATGAAAGCTGGTACAGTCGAATCGGCAGTGCCGTGAATAAATAAAACTGGCATTTTCAACCGGGGTATTTTTTTAATCGATTCAAACCGCTGTGTCAGAATTAAATCGACGGGAAACATGCAAAACATGTTCCTAGCAGCTATTAACTGGCGAATTGAGGTAAAAGAGCTTTCCACAATCAAGCCGGCGGTGTCTGGGTGTTGAACAGCCAAATCAATAGCTATTGCACCACCTAGAGAATGTCCATAAATAAAAATTTCTCTTGGGGGAATCTGTAGCTGCTGCACCAGGTAATTCCAAGCCGTAGCTGCATCTTGATAAACCCGCATTTCATTGGGAAAAGTGCCTTCACTGCGACCGTAACCCCTGTAATCAATCAGCAAGACGGAAAATCCCAGTTGATGAAACCGATTAGCATGACCTACATTTGCACCAATATTGATACCGTTACCGTGTAAATACAGCAAAACTTTGGAATTGGGTTGGGTTGCTTTTATCCACCAACCGTGGATGCGTTCCACCTTACCCCCTTTGGCTGTTACGGGTAACCAAACTTCTTCATAAGGAAGTTTAAAAAACTCTGGTGTCTTTTGGATGACAGAAGAGGGAAAGAAGATGAATTGAGGTTGCTGAAAATAAAGATATAAACAGATAGTACAGTAAGCGATCGCCGCAACTACACACACACATAATAGTAACTTGAATAACACTTGTATTGTAAGTTGCAGCTTATTTGTTTCCATGTACGCTATTTTTTATTATTAAATGTATTTATAAATACAATAGTCATTCTCTAATTAGGTGGCTTTGTTATGTTAAAATTATGATTTTGTTATGCCAATTGTCTTTTAATATAAGTTTAGTATATTAGTAAACTTATATACATTTATTTAAGTAGTTTCTTTATTGAACAATAAAATGAGTGGATATCAGGAGAAGGCTGTGACACTTTTCAATGAGGCTCAACAAGAGCAACTCAAGGAAATAGGTGCAAAATTACGGCAAGTTCGAGAAGAAAAATCCATCCGTATAGAAGAAATAGCGGCTAAAACTTTAATTCGACAACGTTTCTTGGAAGCTTTAGAAGAAGGGCGATTTGAAAATTTGCCTGAGCCGATTTATGTGCAAGGATTCATTCGCCGCTATGGAGATATTGTCGGGTTGGATGGTACTGCTTTAGCACGCTCTTTTGCAATTAATTTTTTCCTTTCCGACTCGGAAAATGAGAGTAGCAATTTAGATACAAAACCAAATCTATATGTACCTCTGGCAGTACCCTATCTTTTATTATTAGCGGCTGCGTCTTTCGGATTGTTTTATATACTCAATCCAAGCCGTCCCAGCGAATCTATAAGTCAGAAACAAAACTCGTCGATTGTAGTCAAACAAAAAACAGCGCCCGTATCTACAGTAGCCAAACCACAAACAGTGCCTTCACCTACAGCTTCTCCAAACACTGAAGCAAGTTCAACTGTTGAAGTAACCTTGGAACTTCAAGACGAATCATGGTTGCAAGTTAAAGCGGATGGCAAAATTACATTTGTCGGAATTTTACCAAAAGGAGAACGAAAAACCTGGACAGCAAAAAAACAGTTAACTGTACGCTCTGGTAATGCGGGTGCTGTATTAGTTACTGCAAATAAAAAAGAACCACAAATTTTAGGAAATATGGGTGCTGTTAAGGAAGTTACATTCATTCCCGAAGTCAATAGTCAATAGTCAATAGTCAATAGTCAATAGTCAATAGTTTAAAAGCACCGAACCAATGACCAATGACTAATGACCAATAACCAATAACCAATAACTAATGACTAATAACTAACTTAGTGGCGGTTTATTCAGATGCCAAGTAGTTGATTGCTCGTAA
This sequence comes from uncultured bacterium, assembly GCA_964245695.1. Classification (GTDB taxonomy): domain Bacteria; phylum Cyanobacteriota; class Cyanobacteriia; order Cyanobacteriales; family Nostocaceae; genus Hassallia. The sequence continues at coordinate 24,187 of CAXTNZ010000041.1, forward strand.
GCATAAGCTACTTGAAACAGTTGGTCTTCTCGCAGCACATTGCCAATTAGCTGCAATCCAATTGGTAGCCCATTGTTATCATAACCACACGGGATACTTAACCCTGGTAAACCAGCAAGGTTTACGGGAATAGTCATCAAGTCAACTAAGTACATACTCAAGGGGTCAGTAGTTTTTTCCCCTGCTTTGAAAGCTGTGCTGGGAGCAGTGGGACAAGCTAACACATCAAATTGCTGAAAAGCTTTTTCAAAATCTTCCTTAATCAGGGTGCGGACTTTTTGAGCTTTCAGATAATAGGCATCGTAATAGCCGGCAGAAAGGGCATAAGTCCCGATCATAATTCGGCGTTTGACTTCTGCACCAAAACCAGTTGCACGAGTACGAGTGTACATAGACAACAGATTGTCTGCGTCAGGAGCGCGTAAGCCATACTTAACGCCATCGTAACGAGCTAGGTTTGCTGATGCTTCTGATGGAGCGATGATGTAGTAACTAGGTAAGCCGTAGCGGAAGCGGGGACAAGAAACTATATCAACTTCCGCACCCAAATTTTGTAATTGTTCCAAAGCTTTGGTGACAGCTTGTTCAACTTGTAGGTCTAAGCCTTCACCAAAAGTTTCTTTAATGACACCGATTCTCAGCTTCCTTCTGGCTTTGAGGTTTGGTTTTAAGCTGGCGGCGTAGTTGGGAATTTCCACCTTGAGACTGGTGGAATCTTTGGGATCATGACCGGCGATCGCCTGCAATAATATTGCTGCATCTTCTACCGTGCGGGCAAATGGTCCAATTTGATCCAAAGACGAAGCAAAAGCCACCAACCCATAACGCGAAACTAGTCCATAAGTTGGTTTCATCCCCACAACACCGCAGAAAGATGCAGGTTGGCGAATCGAACCACCAGTATCAGAACCGATAGAAACTACACATTCTTCCGCCGCCACAGCCGCCGCTGATCCCCCAGAAGAACCACCGGGAACCCGCGACAAATCCCAAGGATTAGCGGTGAGATGATAGGCTGAGGTTTCTGTAGAACCGCCCATTGCAAACTCATCCATATTGGTTTTGCCAACCATTACTGCATCTGCATCCGCTAGTTTTTGCGTCACACTTGATTCATAAGGCGGCACAAAATTTTCCAGAATTCGCGAGGCGCAGGTGGTGGGAATACCCTTGGTACACATATTGTCTTTAATGCCAATGGGAATCCCCGCCAGCATCCCAATTTCTTCGCCAGCAGCGATTTTAGCATCCACTTCCCGCGCTTGTAAGAGCGCCCGTTCTGCCGTCACGCATAAGAAACTGTGCAATTTTGGCTCTAACGCTTGAATTCGGTCTAAAGCTTCTTGGGTAATTTCAACGGCAGAGCGTTCTTTCTTAATTAGCTGTTCGTGCAACTCGCGGATGGATGCCATGCATTACTCCCTTTGTGACTCAAATCATTGATTTTAGTACAGTTTGATAATCTCTGCCCAGTTATATTTTGCTGCACAACTAGACCTCGCTTCCATTCCTCTCTCCTGCTTTTTGAGAGGCTTTGAAAGAATGCCCCCCTTACCTTGTAGGGAAGGGGTTGGGGGTTAGGTCTTTTAGTACGTTAACTCAACCGAGAAGCTCTATATCCCTAGCAAGTGTCTGTGTCGCTGCTAATGAATTATGATGTTTAGCGTCAATTTCCAGCAGGGCGGGCACTGCCTACTTTACTATTTATTTTATAAATTAATTAAATTTACACATTTGCGATCGCTAAAACAATGGTTAAAATTATTACACGTAAATCTCTAGGAACGCAAAATGTCTATGACATTGGCGTTGAGCGCGACCATAATTTTACAATTAAAAATGGTTTGATAGCGTCTAATTGCTTTAATAAATCTCATTCTACGGCATATGCGTATGTAACTTATCAAACTGCATATTTAAAAGCTAATTACAAATTAGAGTATATGGCGGCACTGTTAACGGCTAACAGTGGTGACACAGACAAGGTGCAGAAGTATATTGCAAGCTGTACGACTCTGGGTATTCAGATAGATCCGCCGGATATCAATCGCTCTGGTGTGGACTTTACACCCCTGGCTGGAAAAATTTTGTTTGGATTTAGTGCAGTGCGTAACGTGGGGCAGAATGCGATCGCCTGTATATTGGAAGCGAGGGACGAAAGCGGCGAGTTTAAATCTTTGGCTGATTTTTGCGATCGCGTCGATCTGCGTGCTGTTAACCGCCGCGCTTTAGAGTCGCTCATTTACTGCGGAGCCTTTGACAAAATCCAATTCAATCGTAACCAGTTAATTAAAGACTTGGAATTAGTTTATGAGTGGGCACAATCCCGCGCCAGAGATAGAGCTAGCGGTCAAGGAAATCTCTTTGATTTTGATGGTGGAAGTTCTAACAATAATACAGCTAATAATCAAGTAAGCAAAGCTTTTGAAACTGCTCCTAAAGCGAATCCTGTTCCTAATTTACCCCAACCGGAAAAGTTACGTAAAGAAAAAGAACTGCTAGGATTTTATGTATCAGACCATCCACTGAAATCCATACAGCAAACAGCGCGATACCTTGCTCCTATTAACCTTACGCAACTTGGCGCACAAAAAGAAGGAATCCTAATTTGTGTGGTTGTCATGCTGAATGGGGTAAAAAAGGTGATGACAAAAAAAGGCGAACCAATGGCGATTTTGCAAATAGAAGATTTAACTGGACAATCGGAAGCGGTAGTCTTTCCCAAATCTTATGAACGCATTAATTTACTACTTCAAGTTGATTCCCGCATGATTATTTGGGGTAAAATAGACATAAAAGAGGATAAACGCCAATTTATTCTTGAAGATGCGGAACAAGTGGAAACAGTACAACTGGTGATGGTGGAATTAACTCCTCAACAAGCCGCCACCGACCAAGAACAGCATCTTCTGAGAACAATTTTGAAAGAACAGTCAGGGGACAAAGAAAAAGCAAAAGTGCCAGTCATCGGAATTGTCCAGGCGGGAAATTCTCGTCAACTTGTCCGTTTTGGAAGGCAATTTTGGGTGCAAGATTCAATAACAGCTTTTCAGGCTCTTAACAGCGCCGGATTTCCTACAGAGGTAAAACCGCTTACTGGTACTTGAGCACAAAAGTGCTGATACCGAGTTGCGTTTAAAGATAGTAGTTAGGGCTATTGGGGAGAGGGAGACAGGGGGGGGAAAGAAAGAAGATGCAAAGATAGGGCAATCGTTCGCCCGATCCCTTTCCCACTCGGTGTTCACAATTGAATGCAATTTCCTATGATTGTTCAATAGAACACGTCTTTAGCGCTAAGGCATCAGTATATTGCCGTATTATTTTGAGTGGGTCATCGTTTTTTTAGTTACTTATGCGGATGATACTTTCCTTGGGTACATGGTATTTTTTAATGCCATGAAACAACTGCGGCGACCAGGGGAAGGAGCAAAAAAACTTGATGACCGTAAATGAGCTAAATAAATTTGTTTATTATTGTAAAAAAATTCAACCTCAAACTCAGGAAGATATTAAAAGATTTTTTGAGGGAGTTGTTGTCTTTCCTTATGACAAAGAACTTCTGTTGCAAGCTTATTTATTTCTGAATATCAAAGACTTATTTCCTTTATGCTCCGAATTACTTTTGTTTGAAAAATCTCCTATTTCCGATTATACAGATTTAGGAAAATGTGATTTTGTTTACCTCACATATATTGGCAGTCTATTTTTTATAGAAACTAAATTTATTGATACAGAAGCGACAGGAGCAACAGAAAGAAAAAGAAGAAATAAGCACAGAAATAAGGTATTTGAGCAAGTTATTACTTTAAAAAACAGATTTAGTGAATATTGGAATCTGGAAAGAGAACAATTAGCTTGTGGTGTTTTTACAACCGATTCAGAAATTGATTGGCGAGGAAACGATGCTAATGTCGTAACTAAATCAATCTCTATAGATAATTTGGAAAAATGGCGCAAAAACTATAAAAAAAATATTCTACATTGATGGGTAATAAAATTTAAAATAAATATAACTTACTTATTATCATCTTTTTATCTACGCTTATGCAGTTAATTGTTGCGTAAGTCCTGCTAAAGTCAATATTAAATCTGTAGGGTGCATTAAAGCGCATTTTTTCGCTAAAGTCATAATAGGTGAGAGCAGTAGCAATCAGTGAATGCTGAAATCGCAACTTAGAAACAGCACTTCAGTTGAAAGATGTTAAAACTTATGACTCAAGATTGTTGCAAGTGTTTTAAGATTTGACTCATATAACCCACAAACAGGTAAAGATAAGGTGTTAAAGACATTAAACACACTCTTGGTTATTGCCGTTGGTTTCTTACCGTCCCTGTTCTCGTTGTGGATGATTCGTAAAAGTCATTTGCGGATGCGATCGCAAATGAGACAAGCAGCCATGAACTTTCCCAGAGGAAGGCTACGGCAAAATTCTCAACCTGGTTTAAGCGATCGCTACTATTTAGAAGGAGTCGGCTACCTCATCGGTGACATCAGCTGCCAATATAATGCCAAATCTGGCTATGTACGCTGTGCTGTCAATCCGTCAGGACCTTGTCAGGATTGCCGTTATTATGAACCAAGGGAATTCACCGCTGACACCGAAAAGAAGGTTTAATAGTCAAGAGTCAAGAGTCAATGGTGAGGCAGTGCGGTGGACGGGTTTCCTATTCTGTAAGCACCTGCCGAACCCGAAGGGTCAAGATAAATACTTTGGACTTTGGATTTTGGATTTTGGACTATTGGACTATGCACTAAAGCAACAACACTCATGTCTGCAACTTGGACTCAGGAACAAATCCTAGCGCTAGCACCAGATACCAGTTCTGCTAAGAATGCTCAAGCTTTGGCTGCGCCTTTCAAGTGGTTGTCGTTGGGTTACAACGAGCAAACTGTTTGGGGTGAGTGCCAGGGTAGCGGTAGCAATGCTTACCTAACGCAGATTGACATTACAGAACCTGCTTTTAAATGCACCTGTCCCAGTCGCCAGTTACCGTGTAAGCACGCAATCGGCTTGTATCTGCTTTTTGCGAGCCAAAAGGATGCCTTTACGCAAAAAACTTTGCCACAAGAAGCGAGTCTCGATACCCCTAGCCAAAAACCAGACAAGAAAACTGAATCCACAAAGAAAGTAGTTGATACCGCCGCCCAAGCAAAGCGTGCCCAAATGCGCTACAACAAAGTGACTGCGGGAATGCAGGATTTAGAACTTTGGTTACAGGATTTGGTACGTCAGGGATTAGCTGTGGCGCAAGGACAACCCTACAGCTTTTGGGATACCGCAGCAGCGCGGCTGGTAGATGCTCAAGCGCCAGGGGTTGCTCGTATGGTGAGGGAGATGGGGAGTATACCACATTCTGGTATCGGGTGGGAAGAAAGGCTGTTGACACAGTTGGGGCGTGTTTATTTGTTGATTTCCGGCTTTAAACGTTTGGAAACTTTCCCAGCCCAAATGCAAGCAGACATCCGCACCCAAATTGGCTGGACGCAGAATCAAGAAGAATTATTAACGTCTTCAGGTGTGCGCGATCGCTGGTTAATTTTAGGTCAACGTGTCACCGAAGAAGACAAGTTGCGATCGCAGTTTAATTGGTTATGGGGCGAGCAAACTCAACAACCTGCCCTAATTTTAAATTTTGCTTATGGCAGTCAACCATTAGATAGTAGCTTGATCCCAGGAACTAGTCTAGATGCAGAGTTAGTATTTTTCGAGAGTGCTTATCCGTTGCGATCGCTAGTTAAAATTCATCATGATGCAGCAGATAGGGTGCAGACAATGCCGGGATATAGTAGCATCCGAGACATGATGTCAACTTACGCCAAAGCCTTGGCACGCAATCCTTGGATCGAGCAGTTTCCTGTTGCGTTACAAGCTGTAATTCCTACGTTTAATGATGATGGTAGCTGTCGTGGGCTGTGTGATACCGATGGATATATGATTCCATTAGTTGGGTTAAATTCTCAACATAAATGGCAATTATTGGCACTCAGTGGCGGACATCCCATCGGCATATTTGGGGAATGGAATGGCGATCGCTTTCTACCTTTGAGTGTGTATGCAGAAAGCACATTTGTCTTTTTTTCGTAGTTGACAATCATGACTCAGCACTCAATGTGGCAAAGTTTAGTGACAACGGCATTAGTCGGTACTCAGCGGCAAGCCTTGCGACTCAATTCACCAGATAATCAACTGGGTGAACTTTTGAGTCGTCTTGATACCTCCGATCCAGAAACGGCTTTACTGAGTGCAGTTAGTGCGATCGCTCTTTATCAACGCGCTGGTAAAATATCCTTGAGCGATAAGCCACGGAAGCGAGAACCCTGTGAACCTGAAGAATTACTTGATTGCAGTCTTCTTTCTCGGCAACATCTCGCTTTAATATTGGGTGGGAAACATACCCAACTTCTGCCAGAATGGTTAACAGTGGCAGCCGCTGCTAGAAAACGAGTTCCTTCAGAATACTTGCCTCAACTGCTGACGTTAGGGCAAAAGCAAAGCAATTTACGCGCAGCTATCTTACCAGTGTTGGGTAAGCGGGGACTTTGGTTGGCAATGCAGAACCCCGACTGGGATTATGTAATCAGTAAAATTAACGATAAAAGTTGGCAAACAGGTAGCAAAGAAGCAAGGCAATTACTGCTGCAAAGATGGCGCGAACAAGATCCACAGCTTGCACGAGAACAACTGCAAGCAAGTTGGAAAAAGGAAAGCGCTGATGAGAGAGCGACTTTATTAGCAGCTTTAGAAATCAATTTGAGCATGAACGATGAGCCGTTTTTAGAAGCTGCATTAGATGACAAACGCAAGCAGGTGCGAGACGTTGCCGCTAAATTGCTGTCAAAACTGCCAGAATCTAGGTTATGTCAACGGATGATAGAACGAGTTTGTTTCTTAGTTAAACTTAACCAAAACCGCGTGCAAGTGACTTTGCCTTCTACGTGCGATCGCGACATGATCCGTGACGGGATCGATCAGTCTCGATACAGTTCTGCACTAGGGGAGAAAGCTAGTTTGCTATTGCAAATGCTTTGTTGTGTACCGCCGAGTTTTTGGTGTAACAATTGGGACAAAACGCCGAAGCAATTATTGCAAGTCGTTGATGGTAGTGAGTGGGAAAAGATGTTGTTGGAAGCTTGGGCGACAGCAGCGTTTAAAAATCAAGATAAAGTATGGGCAGAAGCTTTACTCCCACTTGTAAATAAGTTTTGCCCTAGTTTTTTGGGTAACGGCGAGGAATTGGTTGTTGGGTTGTTGAAAATTCTCGGACAGGATGAAGCGAATGCTTTAATTTTGCAGAGATTGTTGCAGAATCAAGGCAAAATGGTTAATTTGAATCATCCGGCGTATACGTTGCTGAAGCATCACAAAATTCCTTGGGATGGGAAAGTTAGTCAGCTTGTGCTATCAAGTATACGAGGATACATAAAAGCTCATAATCAGCAGTATGAATGGGGAATGCGATCGCTGTTTCAAAATTTCGCTCTTTATATGGAACCTTCGGTTGTGGAAGCTGCTGCTGAGTTGTCCGCAGTTGTAGAGGAGGGTTCGTTTTGGCAGGATTTTGTAAAGGAGTTTTTAGCAACTTTGTTGTTTCGTTTTGAGATGATACAGGAGTTAAGATGAGTGAAAAAAAGAGAACGAACCGCAGAGGCTCAGAGGGCACAGAGAAGGAAATTGAGGTAAATAAAGAGACGAGTTTATTAAGGGAACATGCGGAACAGCAGTTTGCTGAGGAGTTGGCGGAGTTGGCGAAGGTGGATAATAAGCAACGTCCGCCGAATTGGAGGTTGTCGCCTTGGGGGGTGGTGACGTATCTTATGGGGGGGAGGTTGGAGAATAATTTTGAGGTGTCGCCGAAGTATATCGGGGACAGGCGGATAATTGAAGTTGCGACAGCTACTTTGACGACGGATAGGGCGTTGTTGTTGCTTGGTGTACCGGGAACGGCGAAATCTTGGGTTTCTGAACATTTGGCGGCGGCGATTTCTAGAGATTCGACGCTGTTAATTCAGGGTACGGCGGGAACGAGTGAAGAAGCGATTCGCTACGGTTGGAATTATGCTAGGTTGTTGGCTGATGGTCCTTCGATGGCGGCGTTGGTTCAAAGTCCCTTGATGCGGGCGATGGAAGATGGCAAAATTGCCCGTGTGGAGGAATTAACTCGCATTCCCGCTGAGGTGCAAGATACATTAATTACTGTTCTTTCCGAGAAAACACTGCCTGTGCCGGAACTTAATTCCGAGGTGCAAGCGCGGAAGGGTTTTAGTGTAATTGCGACTGCAAATGACCGCGACAAAGGCGTAAACGAACTTTCCAGCGCTTTGAAACGCCGTTTTAACACGGTAGTTTTGCCTTTACCAAAAACTGTGGATGAAGAAGTAGAAATTGTCCAGCGTCGGGTGGAAAGTTTGGGACGCGCTTTAGAGTTACCAGCCGAACCCCCAGCATTAGAAGAAATTCGCCGCATCGTCACTATATTTCGGGAATTGCGTAGCGGCGTTACCGAAGACGGGAAAACCAAGATTAAATCTCCTAGTAGTACTCTTAGCACCGCTGAAGTTATTTCTGTTGTGAATAATGGTATGGCATTAGCCGCGCATTTTGGCGATGGTAGTTTAGGTGCAGCAGATGTCGCCTCTGGACTTATTGGGGCAGTAATTAAAGACCCAGTGCAAGATAAAGTTGTATGGCGCGAGTATTTGGAAACCGTAGTAAAAGAGCGGGATGGCTGGAAGGATTTGTATCGGGCGTGTCGGGAAGTGAGTTGAAGAGGAAAGTCTCACGCACTCGTAGCAAACGGCACACCTCATTCTCTCTGCGTCCTCTGCGCCTCTGCGGTTCGTCCTCCCTCCTTCGCGCCCTTCGCGCCTTCTCTTCGAGAGGCTTCGCCAACGCGGTTCGTAAATCATGACTATCCACATATTCAGCATACGCCATCACGGTCCCGGTTCAGCACGCAGCCTGCGTCAAGCCTTAGAAACCCTTTCACCCGACATTATCCTCGTCGAAGGACCACCCGACGCAGAATCAGTACTGCATCTGGTAAGTTCACCCGCAATGCAGCCACCAGTCGCATTACTAATATATGTCCCTGATAAACCCCAAAAGTGTGTTTACTATCCCTTTGCCATCTTCTCACCAGAATGGCAAGCACTGCATTAC
>CAXTNZ010000042.1:0-33012 GCA_964245695.1 uncultured bacterium
GTCCGAGATATGACTGCACGTTGAAGAGCGCAATCATCTTGAACAAGACCTTCGCCGCTGGACATGATAAGAGACAATCGACTGCGCAGCAGTAGTAGGATGTTGTTGGCAATTTCCTGGAAGTATTGCCAGAACCCGATTATGTAGAAGATGCACTTAAACGCGTGCCGTTGCGAGTGCATATGGATATTGTTTTGTCAAGCCAAATGTTAGTTGAACCCGCAGATACGGTAGTGCTGTTACCAGCAACGACTCGCTATGAAGTACCGGGGGGAGTAACAGAAACTAGCACCGAACGCAGAATCATTTTCAGTCCGGAAATTCCCGGTTCGCGCATTGGTGAAGCGCGTCCGGAGTGGGAAGTATTTATGGAATTAGCAAAACGGGTTGTAGAGACACAGGTTATCGCGTCTCTACATTTTGATGATACAATAGCTATTCGCCAAGAAATTGCTCAAGTAGTTCCACAGTATGCTGGGATTCAACATCTGAAGGAAGCAGGGGACCAATTTCAGTATGGCGGTTCACATTTGTGCTTTGGTTGGAATTTCCCCACAAAAGATGGAAAAGCACACTTTGCGGTAATGTCGCATCGAGAAAGAAAATTACCAGAGGGTTGTTTTTTGGTATCGACGCGCCGAGGTAAACAATTTAATAGTATGGTACAAGAACGCAAAGATGCAATTACCGGCGCAATGCGAGAAGCAGTGTTGATGAGTCGCCAAGATGCTGAAAAATTAAACTTGAAAGATGGTGACGCAGTTGTTTTGAAGAATGAACTTGGTACTTTTTCGGGTAAGGTGTACATTGCACCAATTAATCCCGGAAATTTGCAGATTCACTGGCCCGAGGGGAATATATTGTTAGATAAAAGTAAGCGATCGCTTGAAGGAGTTCCGGATTACAATGCCGTAGTGCGTTTGGAAAAGCTTTGAATCTCTCATCCAGCTACACTAAAGCTATATCACCCAAATAGTTGTAGTCATGTCCGTCGCCAAAGATTTTGAACCCCCACTAGATGTCATATTGTAGTAAGGACTTCAGTCCTTACTACAATATGAGGGAGGACTAAAGTCCTCACTACGAACGTATAATATGAGGGAGGACTAAAGTCCTCACTACGAACTTATATCAGCCTATAATCAATTGAGTCTTGACTATCTACTATTGACTAGTTCCACAGCTTTCATGGTAATTTGTTTAATGTCAACATCCTGGTCATTCAGCAGCACAATTACGGTAGTATCTTTACTTGGTATGTATGCCATCAGAGTTACGAATCCGTAAGCTGTACCAGTATGCCCGAAGGATTCGCCAAAAGGTGTGGGAAAACGTTCTACACCCAACCCGTATCCATAGCCTTCGTTATCTGTAAACGTCAAAAATTGTTTCATCATCTTGGTCGAAAGTAAGGTTTTTTTGGCAAACAAAGCTTTGGTAAACTTGGCTAAATCCTCGGCGGTAGAAACTAATCCCCCATCTCCCAAGCCATTTCCATCATTTACCTTAGCGTAACTATCTAGCTTGCCATCTTTATTGCGATCGCCATAACCTGTGGCTACCTCTCCAATAATCGGTTCGCGCAATTCCGTAAAAGTATGTTTCAACCCCAACGGCTTCAAGATGCGACTGCGAATCGCTTGTGCGAGTGTTCCGTTGGTAGTCTTCTCGACAATCAATTCTAAGAGGATATAATTAGTGTCTGTGTAGGCAAATTTCCTTCCCGGTGCTGCTTGGGGTTTAGCGTCGTAAATGTACTTGATTGCTTCTGTTGCTGTCCAAGGCTGTTGACGGCTTCTTTTTGCAGTAGCCTTTTTGAAAGCTTCAGTGTCTAGATATTCAGCTACACCACTGGTATGGTTGAGGAGTTGGCGAACTGTAATTTTGCTGCTGTTGGGGATATGAGAACTGATGTTTGTTGGTAAATAAAAGGCGATCGCTCGATCTAAGTTTAGTTTCTTTTCTTCGGCAATTTTCAGTACAACCACTGAAACAAAGGTTTTACTCATACTGGCAATAGAAAAGCCTTCTGTAGTTTTCATAGGTGTTTGTGACTGCAAATCACTGACACCAGATGCTCCCAACCACTTACCTTTAGGAGTAGAAATATACATCACTGCTCCAGGAGGCTTTTTTTTTGAGACTACATCATCTAACAACGTTTGTAGTTTAAAACTCGGAAGTGCTGTAGACGTTGAATGCACTAACTTAGCAACAGATTTGCCGATTGCTGCGTTTTTTACATTACTTCCTTCTAAATATCCGGTGAAACCAAGTAATATGACAAAAGTTATGGCAATTAAAATTTTCAGGTTCATCTTTTTAGCTTAAGAAATTCAGCACCCTCAAAAATGTGCTGATTTGAACGATTATTTGGGTTAAAACAAATATTTTAGGCAAAATATAGGCGATCGCCTCCGGTTGATTGAAAATAAAAGTGGCATCACCAACCCTGACACATGACAAAGTTAACTGCAAGCAAGACCAAAGCCACTGTCTGGGTGGTGGAAAATGGTAAAGTGCGTAGCCGTTCGGATCAACTGACTACAGAAGAACCCTTGGAAATTCGCCTTGTATCTCCGCGTCGCACCTTAGCTGTGACAATGCGGACACCAGGATATGATTTTGAATTAGCTGCGGGTTTCCTCTACAGCGAAGGCGTAATTAGTCGTAGGGAAGATATCCAACGCATCACCTATTGTGTTGACGGTGAGCAGCGTTACAACATCGTCAATGTCGCTTTAACAGAGGGATTAATTCCAGATTTACAGCCTTTGGAGCGACACTTCTACACTACCAGCGCCTGTGGGGTTTGTGGTAAGGCTAGCCTTGAAGCTTTGCGTCTGCGGGATTGCCCAATCATTTCCCCAGATCCAACAGTCAAGCCTGAGATTATTTATAGTCTACCAGATAAGCTGCGGTCTGCTCAAAATGTTTTCACCGCCACTGGAAGTTTACACGCCGCTGCTTTGTTTGATTCTCAAGGAAATCTCTTGAACTTGCGGGAAGATGTTGGGCGCCACAACGCTTTGGATAAATTGATAGGCTGGGCTTTGTTGACTGACCAATTGCCCTTAAGTAATCATATTGTGATGGTAAGCGGACGCTCTAGCTTTGAGATTTTGCAAAAGTCCACAGCAGCAGGCGTTCCGATTGTCTGCTCTGTTTCCGCTCCCAGCAGTTTAGCAGTTTCCGTAGCGCAAGAATTCGGGATTACCTTAATTGGATTTTTGCGCGGGGAACGTTTCAACGTGTACTCTGGTTTGGAGCGGATACGCACTGCCTGAAAAAGTAATAATAGTAAAAGCCTGACCAAGCAAAAGTAAATATCACAAGCAGGTAATTGATATGAAAGATTTTCAAATCCAAGGAATAAACCATATCGCCTTGGTATGCAAAGACATGGCACGCACGGTAGACTTTTACACCAACATCCTTGGTTTCAATTTAATTAAAACCCTCGCTCTACCAGGTGGTGCACAGCACTTCTTTTTTGATATTGGCAACGGGGATGCTTTGGCTTTTTTCTGGTTTCCCCAAGCACCAGAAGCAGCACCAGGCATAGCCTCTGCAAGACCTGATGCCTTACAGACTGGCAATCTAGCCAGCGCGCATGGCTCAATGAACCATTTGGCATTTAAAGTACCACTCGAAAAAATGGAGGAATATCGAGAAAAACTGGTAGCTAAGGGTGTAGAAGTGACACCTATTTTACATCATGCAGATGTTCCCTCTGGTATTGCTCCCGAACTTGATGAAACTACATTTATTTCCTCAATTTACTTTTACGATCCTGATGGCATCTGGTTAGAATTTGCAGCGAATGTACGCGAGTTGGGCGACCCAGAAAGAGATATTCAACATGAACCCGCTAGAGCCTTGAGTCAAGTAAACTAGCTCAAAAGAAGTTTCATGCTATGGTGGTGAATCGTCTGGAAAAACTATATTTTCTCAGATTTAATATATCGAATGTCTTGCACCATTCTCAATTTACCCAAAATCCCGCCTTACACTGCAAGTGTAAGGCTAATAGAGTAAGTCCATTAAAATGGACTGAAACATTCATGTAGTCGTCTTTAGACGACTTATGTTATGAGCTTGGGGCTTGCAGCCCTAAGCGGTATTTGGGCGTTATTGAGATTGCTGCAAGATGTCAGTTAGATCGAATTTTTTCTAGCTATTCCTAGTAAATATGGTTTTCCAATATACTGATGCTTTCGTCACCATAGCCACTGTTGAACTTGAAAAATTAGTGAGTTTCTATACCCAATTTTTCGGAAAAAAACCAGTAACTGTCATCGCCAATATTTATGCTGAGTTTCAACTGCCAGGTGTAAAATTAGGTATTTTTCAACTAAAAAAGACTAATGAATCAGAATTTATTATCTCAGTTAAAAGTAAGATGAGTTTATGTTTAGAGGTGAGTAACTTGGAAGATGCGATCGCTCACCTTACAGCCATAGGTTATCCCCCACCAGGAGAAATCACAACCGCTGACCACGGTAGAGAAATTTACGCCTACGACCCCGATGGCAATAGAATAATTTTACATCAATCTAAAATGGTTACCCGTTAACCAACAACTAACAACAAATGTCTATAACTCAAAACTATAAATTAAATCTGATTCAATGGTATCCTGGTCACATTGCCAAAGCTGAAAAGAAGCTCAAAGAACAGCTTAAGCGCGTAGATGTGGTGTTAGAAGTACGAGATGCTCGCATCCCTTTGGCGACGAACCATCCGCAAATGAACGAGTGGGTGGGGACTAAAGCGCGGGTATTAGTACTCAACCGGGTAGATATGATTACGCCCCAAGCGCGATCGCTTTGGATAGATTGGTTTAAGCGTCAAGGTGAAGTGCCTTATTTTACCAATGCCCAGCAAGGTCAAGGTGTAGTAGCGGTGTCAAAAGCAGCACAAGCAGCCGGGGTGGAGATCAATAAAAGAAGAAGCGATCGCGGAATGTTACCTCGTCCTGTCCGCGCTGTGGTAATTGGTTTTCCCAACGTTGGTAAATCCGCTTTGATTAACCGTTTGTTGGGAAAGCGAGTAGTCGAAAGTGCAGCTCGTCCTGGTGTAACTCGCTCTTTGCGCTGGGTGCGAATTTCTGAGCAATTGGAATTGCTAGATGCTCCTGGTGTCATTCCCTTGAAGTTGGAAGACCAAGAAGCCGCGTTGAAGTTAGCTATTTGTGACGATATTGGCGAAGCATCGTATGATAATCAACTGGTAGCATCAGCCCTCGTAGATTTATTGATGTACTTAGAAGCTGTAGCGAGTGATGTTTTACCAAAAGAACCTTTGCGATCGCGTTACGAACTCGACCTTACAACAGACACCGGAGCAACATATTTACACGCCTTAGCAGAACATCGCTACAAAGGCGATGTCGAGCGTACTGCAAGGCAACTTTTAACAGATTTTCGCAAAGGATTTCTCGGTACAATTCTCTTAGAATTACCACCAAATTAAATAATTTTTGTTTCGTAATCAGCACTCTTTGTGCTGTCAATAGGCGTTTCCACGCCTACTACATATTCCCGTCACATTTACTACATATAGTTGCCGAAAGCCGTTAACAGTGTCATAAAGAAATAGTCAAGGGTTAACCCTTGGCGTATTCCTTGCTTTAGAGATGCTTGCACCCCAGCTTCGGTGGATGAATCTATCACTGTGATGATCGAACTTAACCTACACCTACAAGAAGGTAATACCGACACAACGGTGACGGTGAATCAAGATATATTCACCATCGGACGTTTGCCGGAATGTGACTTATACTTACCTTTTGGGGGAGTTTCTCGCTGCCATGCTCGCCTTCTGAAAATCGGTGCCGATTTGTGGACTATTGAGGATTTGGGCAGCAAAAATGGCACGCAATTGAATGAACGTCTTGTTACCTTTCCCCAACAGTTGCACCACGGCGATATTATTTGGTTGGGTGATGTTAGTTTGCTAGTACTGTTTACAGATTATGCAGAACCGCCGCTTAGCCCTAAGCAAAACGAAGTTTCTGAACAAAGAACGATTCTTCGTAATGTCCAACAATTGCAACAGCAATGGATACAAGCTAACACCAAAGATGGCGAAACCACTAATAAAGACCAAACTATTGCCCGCCTCAAAGACTTAGTAGATATAGCTAAAAATCTCTGCGGTGCAGCATCGATTGAAGAGATTTTCTCTCAAGTGCAGCAAGTTATTTTTCGTTACCTTGACAGTATTGACCGCTTAGCGTTGTTAATCGATGTTCATGGAGACGGCGAACTAAAGTTAATGAACTCTGCAACCAGAAGCGCCTACCAACAGCAAAATTTAGCAGCGGATGGTAGTTGGATTAGCCATACTATTTGTCAAAAGGTATTTGCAGAAAAAGTC
Organism: uncultured bacterium; assembly: GCA_964245695.1. Classification (GTDB taxonomy): domain Bacteria; phylum Cyanobacteriota; class Cyanobacteriia; order Cyanobacteriales; family Nostocaceae; genus Hassallia. The sequence continues at coordinate 6,382 of CAXTNZ010000042.1, forward strand.
GCGATTCAAACAGCTGATGCCCAGAAAGATGAACGATTTGCTGGGGAACACAGTATTTTGATCAAAGGAATTCGCAGCGTAATGGCTGTGCCTTTATGGGATGAAAATAAAGTTGTCGGCGTTCTCTACGCTGATGCTAATCTTTCTTCTTACCATTGGGCACATGAAGGCGAGGAAGAACTCAGCTTTTTTTCAGCTTTAGCAAATCTTGTCGCTTCTAGCGTCCAACGTTGGTTGTTGGTAGAGAAACTCAAAACCGAAGAAGTGATTCGCCAAAGATTAGAACGTTATCACTCTCCCGCAGTTGTACAGCAGTTAATAGCTGTCCGCAGATTACCCAATGGTCGTTTACCTCCACGAGAAAGTGAAATCAGCATTTTGTTTGCGGATCTTGTCGGCTTTACTGCGATTTCCGAACGGGTAACACCAACTGAAATTGCTCAATTACTGAATAATTTATTTGAAGAAATGCTGCAAGAAGTGTTTGCCTGGGGCGGCACTTTGGATAAATATATTGGCGATTGTATTATGGCATTTTTTGGCGCTCCGGAACCGCAATTGGATCATGCAGATAGAGCTGTCGCTGCTGCTAAGGGTATGTTAACTCGGCTCGAACATCTTAATGCCAATGATTTTTGGCAAGAATCGCTACAATTACGTGTTGCGATTAACAGCGGTAAGGCTGTCGTTGGCGATGTCGGCAGTTCCCAAAGAGTAGATTATACAGCTTTGGGCGCAACTATTAATCTGGCAGCGCGGATGGAAGCAGTTTGTCCTCCTAGTGAATGTGTCATCAGTGAAGTTACTTATAAAATGCTTTCACAATCCTGTGATTTTCAAGAGATGGGATATTATCGTTTTAAAGGGATTAATCGGTTAGTCAAGGTTTATCAGACGAAAATGCATAATTAGCAAAGAGTCAAAAGTCAACGGTCAAAAGTTAGTGGTTAGATAATATTGCTGAATTACGCTGTGAAAAGCTCACGTAAAGGACACTTATGTGCGGGATTTTCTTGCAAGCTCTAGCACCCGCTCAATAAATTCAGCCTTTCGTTCTCTGTAATTGTCCATCATTTTATTATCGTGCAATCTCTTTAACTCGTTGTATTGCTCTAGCAAAGACGGATTCTGTCTCAAGTAATCACGAAAAAGACAGAAAATATCAAACTCGCTCTCCTTGACGATTAACTGCAAACCTAAAGGTGGGTTTGCTCGATCATCTTTAAAGCTAGAAAATTGGTTGGTTCTCGTTGAACCTGTGTTCCTCTCGTAGTGCTGTGCGAGAACATTTTCAGCTTGAGAGAACTCAGCTTGAGTGACCAAGATCGCGATGTCGAGATCTCCTTTAGTGATTGCACCAGGAATAGATGTACTCCCGATATGCTGTATCTCAGCAAAAGGAAGTAATTTTTGTAATTGTAATTGATGAAGATCAAAGGCTGCATTCGCTTTTTCTTCAATCTGCTTGAAAGGAAAAAATTGAACTCGTTCCATAACCTCTTGGCTTCAACTATCACTATTTTAAAAATGTGAACTTATTTATTGAAAAGTTATTAGTATAATATTAGACTTTTTTGTACTTATTCTGGGAAAGGGGAAAATATATATTCTTTCTTGTTATTTCAATAGAAATACAGATATGGTTTGTATATTTTATTTAGGTTTTAGTTGCGAAACTTTAACATTGAGAAACCAAACCTTGTTTAAGAGACTAGAATTTGGGTGGTAGCTGCCGCAATTACTATGTGTAAGACTATAAAGCTACCGTAAGCTATTTTAAACGGGAGGTCAGGTTATGGCGATCGCCACCATTAATCCCGCTACATGGGAAGTTGTTAGGAGGAGCGTGGTTAAGAGGAGCGTGGTTAAACATTATTGCTGAATTATGCTCTGAAAATAAATACGCAGTTGAGAGACAATTGCATACTATGACCGCAACGCGATTGTCTCTCCAGTTTGCTAAAAAGTGATTTACACTGTTACCGCAGGCTTTGACCAAACGTAGGGTTGAAACGGTCTGTCGAGGGGTGTTTTAGCAATGTGATTTGTATAATTGTGCATGATCTTGATTGCAATTCCAAGAATTACTTCCAGCACTTGCTGTTGGGTATAACCTGCCGCTAAAAATTCCTCAATCTCTTTATCGTCAACTGAACCCCGCATCTGAATCATGCGTTGGGTAAAATGACGCAAAGCTTGTAATTTCGGATCGCTCAAGGCTGTGCCGTTGCGGAGCGCTTGAATATCGTCAGCAGACATGCCAATCATTTTTGCTAGACCAGAATGGGCTGCCATGCAGTAGTGACACTCGTGTTCATAATTTGCCGTCAGGTAAATCACTTGCTGTTCGACAGGACTGAAACTGGTAGCCTCAAATAAATCCCACAGCACCATTGAACCTTTGAGCAATTCAGGGGCTTGGGCAAAAATCCCTTCTAAATTCGGAATAAACCCAAACGTTTCCTTTGCATGAACTAAGGCTGTTTTGGATGCTTCCGGGGCAGTGTCGATTGTGTAAATGGGAAAATCCACTGGTAATTGCCTTTGAATTGGTGTGTTAGTAGACAAGCTTGTCTACCTATTTGAGATGTTATTGTATGGCAAAGGAGACAAGTTTGTCTACTCATCTGATTATGACCGCTGAATCCAGTCACGCTCGACAGCAAATCCTCGAAACGGCATCTGAACTGTTCTACCAGAAGGGCATTCAGCATGTGGGCATCAATGAAGTTATCGCAGAATCAGGCGTTGCCAAACGAACGCTGTACCGATGGTTTCCGTCGAAAGACCTGTTAATCGAAGAAGTGATGAAGTATAGGGCTGGTCAGTGGATATGCTGGTTTGAGACAGCAGTATCAGAGCGTGGCAATACGCCTAAAGAACGGTTATTAGCGACCTTTGATGTGCTGGGGGAATGGTACGCCAGTCCGAACTTTCGAGGTTGCCCATTCATCAACGCGGTTTTGGAAATTGCTGATGCTTCCCACAAAGCGCATCAGGTTTCGATCAATCTACGGGAATCGATTCGCCAAATTATCATGCGATTAGCAGCAGAAGCAGGTATTAAAAATCCAGACTTTTTTTCGCAGCAGTATTTACTTCTCATTGGCGGTGCCAGCTTAATGGCAACTATTGAACAATCACCTGATGGCGCAACTTTTGCTCAAACTGCACTTTCAGTTCTCATTGATGCCAACCTGAGAAACTGAGAGCCGATCGCCTCTACGAAGGCGTGAAGATTACAGGTGAGAGAGGTTTATCGCCAGCGCACAAAGCATCCCTAAGAGCTTGGGGGCGATGGAGAAGTGACATTTTCCCACACCAAATCATTATAAATACAGATGCAATAAGTATATTTTATTTCGGTTTTAGTTGCGAAACTTTAACATTGAGAAACCAAGCTGCGTCGAAACGACTAGAATTTGGGTGGTAGCAGCCGCAATTGATGTATGTAAGACTGGAAAGCTACCGCAAGCTATTTATTGACGGGAGGTCAGGTAATGGCTATCGCCACCATTAATCCCGCTACAGGGGAAACACTGAAAACTGATGCGGAAATTGCCGCTAAGTTGGATTTGGGAGGTTTGACTTTTGATGAGTACCGCCAGACTAGTTTTGAAAAGCGATCGCACTGGTTGCAACAAGCTGCTGACATCTTAGAGCAAGAAAAAGCAGACTTTGCCAAGATAATGACTTTGGAAATGGGCAAACCCTATAAAGCTGCGATCGCTGAAGTAGAAAAATGCGCCTCTGTCTGTCGCTACTACGCCGAACACGCGGCTGAATTTCTCGCCGATGTGGAAGTGAAAACCGATGCCAGTCGTAGTTTTGTCCGCTATCAACCATTAGGTGTAATTCTCGCCGTCATGCCGTGGAATTTCCCCTTTTGGCAAGTATTCCGCTTTGCTGCACCGGCACTGATGGCGGGTAATGTCGGCTTGCTGAAACACGCTTCTAATGTGCCGCAGTGCGCCTTGGCAATTGAAGATATCATGCAAAGGGCAGGTTTTCCCAAAGGTGCATTTCAAACGCTGTTAATTGGCGCTGCGAAGGTAGCAGACTTAATGGCTGATGATCGAGTTAAAGCCGCCACCTTGACAGGAAGCGAACCCGCAGGTGCATCACTTGCTGCTGCTGCTGGGAAACAAATCAAAAAAGTCGTCTTAGAATTAGGCGGAAGCGATCCGTTCATCGTGTTAGAAAGCGCTGACTTAGAAACAGCAGTTGCAACAGCGACTACAGCGCGGATGTTGAATAACGGGCAATCATGTATTGCAGCGAAACGTTTTATTGTGGTGGAAGCGATCGCCGATAAATTTGAAAAACTACTTCTAGAAAAATTCCAAGCCCTAAAAGTTGGCGATCCCATGTCACCAGACATAGATTTAGGACCTTTGGCAACTCCCGGTATTCTCCAGGATTTAGACGAACAAGTGCAAGCAAGTCTCAAAAGTGGGGCAAAAATCCTCATCGGTGGACAACCTGATAGCGATCGCCCTGGTAACTACTATCCGCCCACGATTCTTACTAATATTCCCACAGATAGCCCCACCGCACAAGAGGAATTTTTTGGACCCGTGGCGATGTTATTTCGAGTTCCCGATATCGATGCGGCAATAAAGATCGCTAATGGTACACCCTTTGGCTTGGGTGCAAGCGCTTGGACTTCAGATGAGGGGCAAAGCGATCGCTTAATTTCCGAAATCGAAGCTGGTGCCGTATTCATCAACAGTATGGTAAAATCTGATCCCCGGATGCCCTTTGGCGGAATTAAACGTTCTGGATATGGACGCGAATTGAGTATTCAAGGCATACACGAGTTCGTCAATGTTAAAACTGTGTGGGTTAAGTGATTTTAACCGCTGATGCACGCGGATGGACGCAGATAAAAGAGGAGATTATCCGCGTTTATCTGCGTAGCCTGCGGCAAGCCGCTACGCGTCTACATCTGCGGTTGTTATATCTTTTGCTAGTAAGGAAATTAAATGAATACAGCTGATCTACTGGTACAGTGTTTGGAAAATGAAGGGGTGCAATATGTTTTCGGACTCCCTGGCGAAGAAAACCTAGACGTTTTGGAAGCAATTAAAAATTCTTCCATTCAATTTATTACCACCCGTCACGAACAGGGTGCGGCGTTCATGGCAGATGTCTACGGACGCCTGACAGGAAAAGCCGGGGTGTGTCTTTCTACACTTGGTCCTGGGGCGACAAACTTGATGACTGGGGTTGCGGATGCTAACCTTGATGGTGCGCCTTTGGTAGCGATTACCGGGCAAGTAGGAACAGATAGAATGCACATCGAATCCCATCAATATTTAGATTTGGTGGCGATGTTTGCGCCGGTGACGAAGTGGAATAAGCAGATTGTACGACCAAGTATTACACCGGAAGTTGTCCGGAAAGCCTTTAAGGTGGCGCAAAGTGAAAAACCAGGCGCAGTTCATATCGATTTACCAGAAAATATTGCCGCTATGCCCGTAGAAGGGCAACCCTTACAGAAGCATAATATCGAAAGAACCTTTGCTTCTTTTGCAAGTATTAGGGCAGCAGCAGCGGCAATTTCCCAGGCAATTAACCCGTTAATATTAGTAGGAAATGGGGCTATTCGCGCTCAAGCTAGTGATGCTGTGACGCAATTTGCCACCCAGATGAATATTCCTGTTGCCAATACTTTCATGGGCAAAGGCGTAATTCCCTTTACTCATCCCTTAGCATTGTGGTCAGTGGGATTGCAGCAGCGAGATTTTATCACATGTGGCTTTGATAACGCAGATTTAGTGATTGCGATCGGCTATGATTTGATTGAGTTTTCCCCCAAAAAATGGAATCCTAGCGGCAAGATTCCGATTGTGCATATTGGGGCAAATGCTGCGGAAATTGATAGTAGTTATATTCCCTGCGCTGAAGTAGTAGGCGATATTTCTGATTCCCTGAATGAAATTTTAAAGTTGGCAGATAGACAAGGTAAACCCAATCCCTTTGCCATCAATTTACGGTCAAGTATTCGTGCCGATTACGAACAATACGCTAATGATGATGGATTTCCGATAAAGCCACAAAAGTTAATTTATGACTTGCGGCAAGTGATGGGACCAGAAGATATTGTAATATCTGATGTCGGCGCACATAAAATGTGGATTGCCCGTCATTATCATTGTCATAGTCCTAATACTTGTCTTATTTCTAATGGCTTTGCTGCAATGGGAATTGCTATTCCTGGTGCTTTAGCAGCAAAACTCGTTCATCCTAACCGCAAAGTTGTAGCAGCAACTGGTGATGGTGGATTTATGATGAATTGTCAAGAATTAGAAACTGCTTTGCGAGTTGGTACGCCTTTTGTCACCTTAATTTTTAATGATGGTGGCTATGGTTTAATTGAGTGGAAACAAGAAAATCATTTTGGCAAAGGTAGATCATCTTTTGTGCATTTTGGCAATCCCGATTTTGTCAAATTAGCAGAAAGCATGGGTTTAAAAGGCTACCGTGTTGAATCTGCTACTGATTTGGTTCCCATCCTCAAAGAAGCTTTGGCGCAAGATGTCCCAGCAGTGATAGATTGTCCTGTAGACTACCGCGAAAACAGCCGCTTTAGTCAAAAAGCCGGCGAGTTGAGTTGCGGAGTGTAAAAAAGTTAGGAGTTAGGAGTAAGGAGTTAGGAGTTATTTATTCCTCACTCCTCAGTAATTTTTACTCCTCATGACTCGGCCTCTAATGCCCTGGCAGCCTCATCAAACCTATCATTAGCATCTTTTGCCGGAGTAGTCGTAACTGTGCGTTGAGAAATAGTTGACTGGTAGCTGAGATATCGCTGACTTTTAGTTACTAAAAAATAGCTAGAATATTTACAGGTTTTCAATAAGGAGTAATGGCGCGATCGCTTAAAATTGCACGAGAGTATATTCAACAAGTTAAAACAGCCCTTCAGCGTAACAGCTATCACAGCCAGCAGGCTTTGGCTAATGATCTAGGGTTATCTTTATCCACTGTTAAAAATTTTATCAGTGGTAAACCAGTTGATTATCTAAATTTTGTTCAGATAAGCGAGAAATTGGGGTATGAATGGCAAGAAATTGCAGATAAAGAACCAGACATTGTAGAGACGCGAAATTTCGCGTCTCTACAAAACCCCTCGCCTTTCATCATCGGCACTCCAATCAGCGATCCTCGCTACTTTTTCGGACGTAATTACGAACTTAAACGCCTTTTCAGCTTACTTAAACGCCATCCCCTACAAAACGCTGCCATTATTGGTAAAAAGCGCAGCGGTAAAACCTCACTGCTGCACTACCTGAAAAACATCACTACCACCCCAACAGAAAATTTACGCCTCAATCAAAAGTCTGATTGGCTACCGCATCCAGAAAATTACAAGTGGATATTCGTAGACTTTCAAGACCAACGTATGGCAAACAGAGAAAGACTACTAAGTTACATTTTAGAATCTTTGGGAATAAAAGTACCAAATCCTTGTAATCTTGATTATTTTATGGATTTGATGAGTGAAAATTTGCATAATCCCACAGTTATTTTATTAGATGAAATTGGCGTAGGATTACAACGCTGTCCAGAACTTGATGATGCATTTTGGGAAAGTTTGCGTTCTTTAGCTACAAACTCTACAGATGGTAATTTAGCGTTTGTTTTAGCAACCCATTCTTCACCGATTGAACTAGCACATAATACCGGACATAGTTCACCCTTCTTCAATATTTTCGGCTATACTACCACATTGGGAGCGCTGACAGAAGCAGAAGCGCGAGAATTGATAGCAAGTTCTCCTATTCCATTTCCTGAAGAAGATGTAGAGTGGATTTTGATGCAAAGTGGACGTTTTCCACTTTTGGTGCAAATTCTTTGTATGGAAAGATTATTTATTTTAGAAGATGGGGAAACTGGGGATGAGTGGCGGGAGGAAGGGTTACGACAAATACAACCATTTGCTCATTTATTAGAGGTATAGACCCAAAGCAAGCCACTAAAGCCGCTCCAGCCGAGTCGATTTATTTGAAACTAGAATTTTTAACAAGCCTACGGTAAGTCACCCAAAAATCATCCAAAATTTACCATTATATAGCTATTAATCAGCTAATTCTCATCCAAGGTAGAGAAGTTGATAGGTTAAGCTAGTAATGGTGATAAGTAACATAAAAAAGCCAGGTAAGTCGTCACCTTACCTAGCGAATTTTAGAGTCCACCTGGCGTTAGCTTAGACTAACGAGGGTTGCTATTCATCACCACCTTTGCTGGGTTGATCCATAAGTTTAACCAGTTCTACAAGAACAGGGATTAAAACTGGAGCGTTTAGTTTGATGTCACCGGAAATGACACCATAAACCAGAAGGGCGACAATTAACAGTCGGGAAAAAATACCCATCTAACTCTCCTTTATTGTTCAAAAGTTTGATTAGACTTCTGAACTCAGCGCCTAAGGTAGAGGGTTCAGAGGCAGCATGAGTGCCCAGCAACTACATTGGGCACTTTTAGCTGTTCCCTGAAGTTAACATAACACACTGATTCAAGTAGCTCTATTAATTTTCTGTTTAGTTATATTTACTTTTTTTATATAGTTGCATTTATTTGTGCATTCGTAATTATTAGTTATTTGCTTGCCAAATATTGGCGTGGGGCTGATAAGGAAGCACATATTGAACTGGATGTACGCTCCTTAGAACGCTGTACAGATGTAAAAGCCATCCGTCAAGTTCACCATCAACTAGAAATTGGGGAAATAGAAACCCCAATTAGCCCTAGATTACGTCTTATCAGTCGCATTAGCGAAGATGTAGACGCTGCTTTAAATCAAGAAAGTGCTTATAACCAACGTTTAGCGCTTAGATATGTTGTAGACCGAATAGACTTACATTTACAGCAATTTAACCGAAGCAACGATAAATACGCCTCTCGCTTCTACCTCATTGCCCAAAGTTGGTGTGAGATAATTACCAAATATATAGAAGAACTCGCTAAAGAAACAGAATTTCTCCAAGAGATTGACAATCCCTATATTATTGGCGTACCTCTAAACGAGCAACTAGAAATCTTTATCGGACGCACCAGCATCGGCTTACGCATCGAACAACTACTTCTAGATCGGCGCCGCCCACCTCTGCTACTCTACGGACAGCGACGCATGGGCAAAACTTCCTTGCTCAACAACTTAGGAAAGCTATTACCTAATAGCATTATCCCCTTATTTGTAGACTTGCAAGGCGCACCCTCATCAGCAAGCAATCATGCAGGTTTTCTTTACAACCTGGCTAGAGGGATGATAACCTCAGCTAAACGCCAAAGTGCTTTAACTTTACCATTCTTGACACGGGAAGAACTGGAAAAAGACGCCTTTACCAGCTTTGATGAATGGCTAGATAAAGTAGAACAAGCGTTACAGGATAACACCGCACTGCTTTCTCTAGATGAGTTCGAGGTACTTGATAGCGCCATAACTAAAGGACGCTTTGATGAGGAAGACGTTTTAGGAATGCTGCGTAACTTAATACAACATCGTCCTAAATTTAAGGTATTAATTGCAGGCTCTCATACTATCCAAGAATATCAGCGTTGGGCTAGTTATTTCATCAATGTACAAGTTGTGCATATCTCGTACCTGAAAGAAGACGAAGCGCGTCAACTTATAGAGCATCCTGTCAAAGATTTTACCCTACGTTATGAACCCGATGCAGTTGAGCGAGTATTGCAACTTACCCGCTGTCACCCTTTCTTGGTACAATTGCTGTGTGCAGAAATTGTCGCCCTCAAAAATGAGCAAAACCCTTCTTTGCGCCGATTGGCGACTTTAACCGATGTAGAAGCGGGGATACCAGCGGCTTTCAGTAGTGGCGGTTTTTTCTTTGCAGATATTCAAAATAATCAAGTAGATGCAGCGGGACTTGCTATTTTACGCTTTATCGCAGCACAAGGGGAAGGTGTAATAGTTAGCCGCAAAGCTTTATCGCAACAGTTTCCTGATGTATTAGAAAGCAGTCTTAATTTGCTGTTGCAAAGAGAGTTAATTGAGGAAGTTGGGGAGGGATACGGTTTTCAGGTAGAGTTGATTCGACGGTGGTTTGCCCAGAAGTAAGAATTGAAACGCAGAGGAACGCAAAGTCAGCGCGGAGGTTCGCAGAGGAAAAATTAAAGCGCGTTGTCGCACAGTCGCTTGCAAATTCCATTCGCCTACTTTCGCAAGAAGTTTAATAAACTGAACATTTTTAGGACTTATATCATATCCGCCTAATGGCTTGTCATTGCGAACGGCGCGATAGCGAAGTGAAGCAATCGCATAGACTTTGTGATTACTTGTCTGCGACACGCTCCGCGTTAAGCGAAGCTATGCCGAAGGCTTTACGCTTCACTTCGTTGCGCTCGTAATGACGTTTTATAAGTTATTGAGCGGACATGATATTACGCATTTACAGCAGTTTTCACTTGTTTAGACCACATTGATTTAGCGTTCTTCTTTGCGTCTACCCTGCTCTAACGCCTGACGGCGAATGCGGCTTTGCGTGAGGCAAAAAAGGTCTATTTACTTGAAAATAGGTGTAAGACCAAAAAACGAACCGCCTTCGCGCAGCGTCTCCGACAGGAGAAGGATGCCAAGGATGCCAAGGAGTAAAAGTTTGAGAGAGTTTTTGCGTAAGTCCTGATTTTTTTAGTCGAAGACGATTCGGAACATAGAGCCTGTTACTTGAGCCGTATTTTTGGGAACTATATATCTGTAGTCCCATGTTTATTTGTCAGTTTACCAGGATGTTTACTCTATCTCGTCAAATCACTACATCTTTTATAATCTTTTTGTGTATATTAGGAGTTGGATTGCTCCAATTTCCGCGCTTGCAAAAACTGGTCAATAGCAGTAAATCTGCCTCTTTAAAAACTATAGAAAGAGAAATTAAATCAGAAAATACCCGTCTCAATTTACTCAAAAAAACTCCAACTTTTGGTTATAAAAACTTAATTGCTGATTGGGTATATCTCGATTTTCTGCAATACTTTGGCGATGATGAAATTCGCGAAAAAACAGGTTACAGTCTTAGCCCAGAATATTTTGAAGTGATTCTCGGACACGATCCGCGATTTTTAACAGCTTATATGGGTCTTTCCACCAGCACTTCTATGTATGCTGCCATGCCAGAACGGTCTGTTGCATTGATGGAGAAAAGTTTAAAGTCACTATCTGCTTGGTTTCCTGAAAGGTCTTATTATGTGTGGCGTTATAAAGCAATTGATGAGTTATTATTTTTAGGAAATTCTCAAGCGGCAAAGCAATCTTTTGAAATTGCCGCAAACTGGGCTAATCAATATTCAGATGCAGAAAGTAAACAAGTAGCATCTATTTCCCAAACATCTGCTGAATTTATAAGTCATAATCCTCATAGTAAAGGCGCTCAAATTGCTGCTTGGTCGATGGTGTTAAATAATCAAGTTGATGATAAAACTCGTAAAAGAGCAATTAGAGCAATCGAATCTTTGGGGGGAAAGGTAATTAAGACTCCGCAAGGAAACAAAATTAAATTTTCTCAAAAAGATTGAATAATTTGTCATTTGTCATTAGTCATTGATTATTGGTTATTTGACACAGGACAAAAGACTAATGACTAATGATATTTTTTGGTACAACGGCAAATTAATTCAATCTCAAACCTTGGAATTAGACATTAACGATCCAGGTTTACTTTATGGCGCGACGGTTTTTACAACGCTGCGGGTTTATCACAACTCCCTCGATAGTAGTTTAACCAACTGGCTCTCACACTGCGATCGCCTCCAATTTAGTTTACAAACTTTTGATTGGCAGCAACCAGACTGGAACCGTCTGCGTCAAGGCGCAGAAATTATCATGGCACACTTCCCGGTTCTCAGAATCACTGTCTTTCCAGATGGACGAGAGTGGATAACTGGCAGATTCTTAGCCAAAGATTTGACAAATAAGCAAAAAACTGGTATAATTAGCACCCTTGCTATGCCAGAATTATATCGCAGTCTACCCGGTCACAAAACCGGAAACTACTTGAGTGCTTGGTTAGCAAAAACTACCGCCCAAAAGTCGAATGCCCAAGAAGCAATTTTAGTCGATGAAGCGGGAAATTGGCTAGAAACTAGTACAGGCAATCTTTGGGGATGGCGGGATGGCAGTTGGTGGACGCCTCCTGTATCGGGAATTTTGCCGGGAGTCATGCGATCGCAACTGATAAACTGGCTTCACACTACTCAGCAGGTAGTGCGAGAGGAACCTTGGACAGCCGAGTTAGTCAAAGGATTTGAAGCGATCGCCTACAGTAATAGCGTAGTCGAAATTATCCCCATCCATACCGTCATTCAGCCTACAGGAAAGCTAGAATATAATCCCGGACATCCTAGTTTTCAGCAACTGCGGGAACATTTTCAAGCATAAGGGTAGTGAAATCTGATATACCTTAAGATAAGTTAACATAATTCTTAAAATGCACTCTCATTCAGAGACGTTACGCGATCAGACAAAAAATATTGGAGGATTGACTTAGGTGAATAAACGATGGAGAAATGCAGGGCTGTATGCGCTGCTGTTTATTGTTGTCATTGCGCTAGGAACAGCATTCTTTGACAAACAACCCCCAAGCAGAGAGACATTGCGATACAGCCAGTTTATTCAAGAAGTTGAAAGCGGCAAAGTTGTACAAGTCAAGCTTAGTGCAGATCGGTCTACGGCTCTTGTCAGGTCCCAGGAGGGAGCGCAGTTTGTTGTCACCTTGGTCAACGACCCAGACTTGATCAATACTCTCACCGCTAAAGGTGTCGATATTTCTGTTTTGCCGCAAACCGATGAAGGATTTTGGTTTAAGGCACTCAGCAGCTTATTTTTCCCAGTATTACTTCTGGTTGGCTTATTCTTTCTGCTGCGTCGCGCCCAAAATGGTCCTGGTAGCCAAGCTATGAACTTTGGTAAGTCCAAAGCCAGAGTGCAAATGGAGCCGCAAACCCAAATTACCTTTGGTGATGTTGCTGGTATTGACCAAGCCAAGCTGGAACTAAACGAAGTCGTAGACTTTCTCAAAAACGCCGATCGCTTTACCGCAGTTGGTGCAAAAATTCCTAAAGGTGTGCTGCTAGTTGGTCCTCCCGGCACAGGTAAAACTCTGCTAGCTCGTGCTGTAGCCGGTGAAGCGGGCGTTCCCTTCTTCTCCATCTCTGGTTCTGAGTTCGTGGAAATGTTCGTGGGTGTGGGTGCTTCCCGCGTCCGTGACTTGTTCGAGCAAGCCAAAGCAAATGCTCCCTGTATCGTCTTCATCGATGAAATTGATGCCGTAGGTCGTCAGCGGGGTGCAGGTTTAGGCGGTGGTAACGATGAGCGCGAACAAACTCTCAACCAGTTGCTGACAGAAATGGACGGCTTTGAGGGTAACACCGGCATTATCATTATTGCTGCTACCAACCGTCCCGATGTGTTGGATGCAGCATTGTTGCGTCCCGGTCGCTTTGACCGTCAAGTTGTCGTGGATCGTCCTGATTATGCCGGACGCAGTGAAATTCTCAAAGTTCATGCCCGTGGTAAGACCTTGGCGAAGGATGTGGACTTGGATAAAATTGCCCGTCGTACCCCTGGTTTCACTGGCGCGGATTTGTCCAATCTGTTGAATGAAGCGGCAATTTTGGCAGCACGTCGGAATTTGACGGAAATTTCAATGGATGAAATCAACGACGCCATTGATCGCGTTTTGGCTGGTCCAGAGAAGAAAGACCGGGTAATGAGCGAAAAGCGTAAAACCTTGGTCGCATATCACGAAGCCGGTCACGCTTTAGTTGGTGCTTTGATGCCAGATTATGACCCAGTGCAAAAGATTAGCATTATTCCTCGCGGTCGTGCAGGTGGTTTAACTTGGTTTACCCCTAGCGAAGACCGGATGGACACTGGTTTATACAGCCGCGCTTATCTGGAAAATCAGATGGCGGTAGCTTTGGGTGGTCGAATTTCTGAAGAAATCATCTTTGGGGAAGAAGAAGTAACCACCGGTGCTTCTAACGACTTACAACAAGTAGCGCGTGTTGCTCGTCAGATGATAACCCGATTTGGCATGAGCGATCGCTTGGGTCCAGTTGCCCTCGGTCGTCAACAAGGTAATATGTTCCTCGGTCGGGATATCATGTCAGAACGTGATTTCTCTGAAGAAACCGCCGCCGCTGTTGATGAAGAAGTCCGCAAACTGGTGGATATAGCTTATCTACGTGCTAAAGATGTCTTGGTTAGCAACCGCCACATTCTCGATCTCATCGCGCAAATGCTCGTTGATAAGGAAACTGTGGACGCTGATGAGTTGCAAGAAATTCTCGCGAACAACGATGTAAAAACCGCTACGTTTGCTTAATTAAGTTAGGAATTAGGAGTAATTAACAACTCCTAGCTCCTAAGCCTTAAAAAAACTTAACCCCTGCAAGACATTCTCGCGCTTGCAGGGGTTTCATTTTTATCTAATTAGGGTTCATTCAGTGGGTGACGAGGGACTCGAACCCGCAACCAATAGATTAAGAGTCTACTGCTCTACCATTGAGCTAGTCACCCAGACAATTATTAATCATAGCATACTTGTTAAGAAAAATAACTCTAACTATCTACTTAATCAACTTGAGTTCTACAAACTAAAATATAAGACAAAACAAGAATATCAGCTTTGGCAAGAAGGTTTTCATCCACAGGCTATTTTGGATGAGGAAATGTTTAGACAAAAATTGGATTATATCCATAATAATCCGGTGAAGCGTGGTTATATAGATGATCCGGCTCATTGGCGGTATTCGAGTTACCGTAATTATATGGGACAACCGGGATTGCTACAGGTGGAGTTGATTGATTTAGGGGACGCGGAGCCTGATTGAAGGCATTCCCAGCCGGAGGCTAGGAACGAGTTGACAGGGGGCTAAAATTGGATGGTGGAGTTGATTGATTTAGGGGACGCGGAGCCTGATTGAAGGCATTTCCAGACTGCGGCTGGGAACGAGTTAATAGGAGGTTGGGAACGAGTTATGCTACAGATGGTTGGGAAAATTGGATGGTAAAGGTGGTTTTATTGTCAGCACTTTCTACTTGAATTGTGGCGCCTAAATGTTTGACCATTTTCTTGACTAATGCTAATCCTAGTCCAGTTCCACCATATTTCCAGGGGTCATTTTTGGGAATGCGGTAAAACAAATCGAAAATGCGTGGAAGTTCATTTGGGGGAATCTCAACTCCGGTGTTGCTGACACTAAGGCGTACTATATTTGTTGTTATGTAAGCTGAAACTGCGATCGCCTCTCCAGCAGGTGTATATTTACAAGCATTATTTAACAATTCAGTGACGATACGCTCCAAATCTGTGATATCTGTTTCTAAGGATGGCAGTTCACTGGCAATACTCAAATTTAATTGCTGTTGCTGGCAGTGGATGCGTTCTCGAAAAGGCTCTACAATCGGGGGTAGCCAGGTTTGTAAGTCAATGGCGATCGCCGTCATTGGCTCGATGTCGGCTTCGAGGTATGTAAGTGTGAGCAAATCGTTAATTAATTTGCTTTCTCGTCCACACTCGTTCTCAAGTATCTGCAACAGTTGCGGAACTAGTTCTATTTCCCATACTCTTTCTTGTTGAAGAACACTTTCTAATGTTTGAGCTGCAAGGCTAATGCTAGTTATCGGCGTTCGCAGTTCATGAGAAAGAGTTCGCAAAAATTCGTTTTTCAGATGTTGCAGTTTTTCTAGTTCTCTAACTTGTGCTTGTGCGGCTTTGTAAAGCCGCGCTTGGCGAATGGCGATCGCGCATTCGTTGGCTATTTGCTGCACTAGTTTAATCTCAAATTCGGCAAATACGTCTTCTGTTTGTCTCGTCAACCAGAGATTGCCTAAAATCTTTTGATCGTGGAAAATTGGACAAGCTAGCTGTGTCTCTACAGCCAGCTTTGGGTTCCATCCGGAAATAATTTGCACACATTGCAAAGGTTGTTGCAATTGCTGATATTCTGGGAAGTCTGCATGTCTACTCAATTTCGGAAACGAGATGGTAGTAGGATATTCATAGGCAACTGTTGCCATGCAGCCGTCGTTATAAAGTTCGATTTTGCAATGCTCAACTTTCAATACTTCTACTAACTCCTGAGTAACTGTTTGCAAAACCTCTGTTTCATCAAGACTGTCGCGGATTTTTTCGGTAATCCGGCGCACAACTGCTTCAAAGTTGAGAACCAACTGCAACTGCGCTGTTTGCTTTTGCATCTGCGACTCAAGCTGTGCTTTTAGATTCTCTACCTGTTGCTGAAGTTCTACCTGTTGCACAGCAATTCCTAATTGAGTAGCTATTTGCTTGAGCAAGTCGATTTCTGTCTGCTGCCATTGACGTGGCTGGCGGCAATGTTGGACAATCAGTAAGCCCCACAAATCCTCCTGTAATAAAATCGGCACGACGACGTTGGCTTTTACCTGCAAAGAAGCGAGTAATTCAATTTGGCAAGGATGAAGCCCGGCTGCGTAAATATCCTCCAGAACTTGCAGACAACCTCTTTTGTAACGTTCTATATGTTTTTCACTAAAACAGGCATCTTTGATGTTTGTTCCTACTAGAGTAGCACCAGGAGCAACGGTTGATTCGGCTATTATTACCCCACTTGAATCAGGTTGGAAGCGGTAAATTAGTACGCGATCGCTTTCCAAAAACTGCCGGATTTCTGTGATTGTCAGGTTGAGAATCGTCTCTAATTCTACACAGGAGCGAATCCGCTCTTGCATCGCTCGTAGTAGTTGCTCCCGCTGCGCTTCAATTCCCCCTGCTTCTTCTGCTTGTTTAGCGATTGTGATATTAGTACTAGTGCCAATTAATCGGTAAATCCTGGAGTTAGCATCCCGCAATGGCGTTAGCGTGGTTTTCCACCAACTGGAAATTCCCTTGAATTGCAAGCATTGTTCGTAAGAAATGGTTTTGCCAGACCGCACGCACTCACTATAACGCTGACGCACATTTTTTGCATCAACTGGGGAGAGAACTTCTTCTGGTGTTTTCCCTCTCAAATCCTCTAAACGAATACCTGTCCATCGTTCGTGAGTTGGGTTGAGCAAGACATACCGAAAATCCCCATCCTCTAAAACATCTACCACAAAAATAGATGCTTGCACAGAGTTATACAGCGAGAGTAGCAACTGCTCACTAGTACTTTCCTCTGTGTGTGCGATCGCACTATAAGGTAATGCTTGTATCAACTCTGCGGTTGATTCAAATGGATTGATATTCATGTGATTCCTGTCTAGTGTTGCTGAGTCAACTCACGGCGTCTGTCGTAGTTATATTGGTAGAAAACCCTATGGGTGCGCCTAAAGCGAAGTATTCTCAGCTTTTACTCATGGATATTTATATTTTTCTCGACTTTTCGTCACAAAGCTAGGAAAGCTCATTAATGTCAGTTGAAAAAATCCTGCTATTTGAAGGCTAAAATGCATTTGCAGGTTAGGGTGAAGTTACTGAAATTCATTGTTAATATTTTTTTAATATCTTTGCATAGACCTAAGTATAAAAAATCAGTATTTTGAGAATTCTTAACAATTCTTAATATAGTCGGGGAAAATTGTTGGTTAGAATTAACTTTTGCGGCACTGCAAAGACTTGAGTCAGACTTCCCAGAGATTTATGTGAGCTTTAATACTGGTAAGTATAGCAAAGACAAGGCAAGCTATAGCTAAATCGGCAACTTCGCCTAAGAACAACCGCGTGTACCGATGCAAAAACATACCAATGGTAGAACCTACAGGTACAGCGATCGCCCAACTTAGGGAACTTATTACTACCCATCGCCACGCTGAGGGGACTGAGTGACGAATTGCTAACCATTGAAAAAGTCCAATTACAAAGCCGCCAATTGCTGCATAAATTGAGCCATAGACGACTTGATGAGGGAAAAACTCAGTTGTGGATACAATCCAACCGACAGCGCCAACACCGATAGCCGTGATGACAATCCAACCCAAAATAGTTGATAAAACCCACCAGACAAAGAAGATGCGTTGTCTGAGAATCAAGCTTTGAGGAAGTGCGATCGCTCCTGGAGCCGATAGCAGCTTGTACTACTCCAATATCTGCCTTCTCGCCAATTTCAATAAAGAGCAAAATGAATGCAAGAAGTCTTCTGAAAAATTTCTGTATCTCATCGCGCAAAAACGTAAAGTTGAATATTTACGTTTTTGCGCGAAATTTAAAACAGTTCTATACCTTCAAACTGCTGCTTACTTGCTGAAGAAGCAGCTTCGCCACAAGTGCGCGGCGTGGGGAAAATCTTCCCAGGATTTGCTAAACCTTTGGCATTAAAAACTTGCCGCACCCATTGCATAGTTTCTAAATCAGCTTCGCTAAACATATCCGGCATATAGCACTTTTTATCTGCACCGATGCCATGTTCACCAGAAATACTACCACCTACTTTTACACAAAGCCTGAGAATTTCTCCGCCGACTTCCTCCACCTTTTCTAATGCTCCCGGCACAGAATTATCAAACAAAATCAGTGGGTGAAGATTACCATCGCCAGCGTGAAATACATTAGCAATCTGATAACCCGAACTCTGACTTAAGTTTTCAATTTCTTGCAAAACATAGGGCAATTGTGTACGAGGAATAACCCCATCTTGAACATAATAATCGGGACTTACATGACCTGCTGCTGCAAAAGCTGCTTTGCGTCCTTTCCACAATTTTAATCGGGTTTCTAAGTCACTTGCAGAAGTGATGTTACGTGCCCCATTATTTTTACAAATTTCCGCAACCCGCTGTTTATTAGCAGCTACTTCTACTTCTAAACCATCGATTTCTACTAATAAAATTGCCGTAGCATCGCGAGGATAACAATTAGTGCGAACTACATCTTCAACAGCATTGATGCTGATGTTATCCATCATTTCCATACCACCAGGAATAATCCCGGCGCTGATGATATCAGAAACACTTTCCGCAGCTGCTTCAACGCTGGTAAAATCTGCTAAAAGCACGCAAATTGATTCAGCGCTTTTGAGAATTCGCAAAGTTATTTCTGTGGCAATTCCTAACGTACCTTCAGAACCGACAAATATACCTGTTAAATCATAACCAGGCATTTCCGGAATTTGTCCGCCAATATCGACAATCGAACCATCAGGAGTGACAATTTTCAATCCTAAAACGTGGTTAGTGGTGACACCGTATTTGAGACAATGTACTCCCCCAGAATTTTCTGCTACATTGCCACCAATTGAGCAAATAATTTGGCTAGAAGGGTCGGGAGCATAGTAAAATCCAGCACCACAGACTGTTTGTGTTACCCAGTTGTTAATTACTCCTGGTTGCACGACAACGCGCTGATTTTCTAAATCGACGCTGAGGATTTGCCGCATTAAAGAAGTGACAATTAAAACACAATCTTCAATTGGCAAAGCACCACCAGATAGACCAGTGCCAGAACCACGGGCGATAAAAGGGATAGAATAGCGATCGCATATCTTCACTACTTGGGCAACTTGTTCTGTAGTTCTTGGCAAAACTACCAAAGCGGGACGTTGACGATAGCTAGTTAAACCATCGCACTCATAGGTGATCAGTTCCTCGCGACGCTGTACCACGCCATTCTTGCCAAGTACAGCCTCAAATTGCTTGATGATGGGTTTCCAGTTGCGTTGTTGTTTATCTTCGATAATCATGGGTGGTTAAAAATAAAAGTGTTATTTGCTGTTAATTAGATCGTATCTGGATCTACACCTATTTCGCGCAATCTAGCAGCCAAGCGTTCATCACGTTTCTCAAGTTGTCTTCGCAGCGCTTGTTCTTAGAAAGATTAAATCTTCTACCACCAAAGCCCAAAGCACTGTTTCAATAGATAACACCAGTTTTCCAAGGGGTTGGGGGAATCTGCAACACCTCAAATATCTGAATTTTCTGTCAATAATGCCTAAGTCCTAACAAAGTTCTGCAAGCCAATAGTGTCCGGGGTGACACGCTGCTATTGCTTGCTTGAGCCAAACTCGACGTTCTTCGTCCAGTAACCCGCATACATGATTGAAATCATCTTCGTCCTTAGACCTGGGATTCTTGGCTTTGTACAAGAGTACAATTTCCGGCGCAAGAAAGGGTACGCCGATATCAGAATTTAACCCAATCACTGACAGTGGACGCACAATATTTAGATTTCTACGAAACCTCCACTCGAAGAGTGAAGACTCATTCAAGAGAATCTCCAGTTCCGAAAGTTCGGTATTTTGACTATAAGCATAGATTTCATGTATTGGTAACTCTAGCCATTCATCTTCATTCCAAGGCTCGATTACTTTATCAACAATCTTAGTAAATTCCCAGTCAAATAAATATTTTCGCAGGCTGCTTTGGTCTTTCCTAAATATTGCGATTTCCATATCTCTGTGTACCCTGGTTACATCTCCTATAAAAAGCTCTATCACCCATCCACCTGCTATAAACCATTCTTTGTGTGAATTCATTTAGTAGTCTACTAAGCTTCACAACTTTTGAAAAATATTCCATAATGACTACACCTCACAATTTGTCAGTATAAATTCATAAGTCAACGCATCCTCCCAGCCCCAAATCATCTAACCTAGAAATAGCACTCTTAAGTGGTATATAAAATTATGGAACAACTTTTAATCAATAATGATGATTACTATGTACCAGATGCTAACCAGTTAGTCACTGAAGATGATACGCCTGTGGATAATTTTGCTTCTGCCAAACAACAACGCCTCTCAGTCGGCTCTCTTTACAGTTCTTTACAGAATCAGACTTTACTAGCCGAAGCCAATGTCGGCATTTATCATACAGACGGTGAGCCTCCCATTGTACCTGATATTTTCCTCAGCTTAGATGTAGAAGTACCTCAAAATTGGTGGGAAAAGCAAAATCGTTGTTACATGGTTTGGCGTTTTGGTAAACCACCAGAAGTGGCGATTGAAATTGTCTCAAATAAAGAAGGTGATGAACTGGCAAAAAAACTCTTAATTTATGAACATATGCGGGTGAGTTACTACATTGTATATGACCCGACTCAACAATTAGGAGAGCAACTGTTACACATTTATGAACTTAGGGGAAGGCGCTATTTTGAAACTACAGAAACTTGGTTAGAACAAGTTGGTTTAGGTTTAACTATTTGGGAAGGAGAATTTGAAGGTAGACAAGATGTTTGGTTGCGTTGGTGCTACAAGGACGGGAATGTTTTGCCAACTGGAGATGAACGCGCCTCTGTTGCTGAACAACGCGCCCAATTACTAGCAGAAAAACTACGGGATATGGGTATCGATCCAAATACGTTGTAGAAACATTACAAAGGCAGTTTACAGGCTTTTTTGTGGTTTAGTCGCAACCATATATTTTTCAAGAACTACCTTCCAAACTAAGTAGGCTTCACCATTTAAATGCAGCCCATCTACTGTATACTGAGCATCCAATTGATTTTCGGAGTCTGATAAATGAGAAAATACATCTATATATTGATAGTTAAACTCTTTCGCTAACTCTTTCAAGCCAAAATTAAGTTTTAAGAGGTTCTTATTATCTTGCCAATATAGATATTTGTTATTTACAGGTAAGACACTTTGCACAAATATTTCTGTGTTTGGCGTTTTCTCTTGAAACTCACACAAGATTTTTTTATATCCTTCTAAAGTTTCTGATATTGATTTACCATCATTGATTAAATCGTTGATACCTATCATTAAGAAAATTTGCTTTGGTTTTGATTCTAAGATTGTGTCTAACCGATGTAATATCCTCTCTGTTGTATCACCAGAAATACCCCGGTTTTTGACATTAAATCCCAACAATTCTGTCCATTCGCCTTCGTCGGTAATACTATCTCCCAACATAATAATATCCGATTCAGATTTGGGCAGTCTTTCAAACTGGCTTTTTTTATGCCAATAGTAAGGGGGATAGTCAAAATGTTTAACCTCCTTTCCTGGTAATATGTTCAATGTTTTCTTAATCAAATACGATAAACCACCTTTTCTAGCGATAAATAAAACTATAAGCAAAATAAATAAAATATTGAGAATACTGGAAATCAATAATATGATGAGCATTTTATTATTCATTGTTTTTTCTTCTCAGTCTGTAAATTAAAATTTAGGCTATTCTCAGGAGTTACTCATAAATTCCTGCACTCGCTGTGATACTTGCTTCAATAAATCAGGATTATCTGCATCAAACCACTCGATTTGTGGATATGCTTTAAACCATGTGCGCTGACGTTTGGCAAATTGTCGCGTATGCAAAATAGTTAATTCTTGAGCTTTATCCAAAGATATATCCCCAGCTAAATATTGTTTTATTTCTTGATATCCCAATGTATTTAACAAAGACAAGTCAGTACCGTATTTATGGCAAAGATACTCTACCTCAGCTACTAATCCATCTGTAATCATTTGCTTTGTGCGCTTTGCAATGCGCTGCGTAATTTGCTCAGAATCGCAATCTAAACCAATTTGCAGAATTGGATAATCAGGAGGGTTCTCACCTTGCTGTTCGGAAATCGGGCGACCAGTGACATAAAATACCTCTAATGCTCTTAAAGTTCGCACTGGATCATGGGGATGAATCTTTTGTGCTGCAACTGGATCAACTTGTTGCAACATGGCGTAGACTTGACTTTGCCCGAGAGATTCGAGTTGCGATCGCAATTCTTTCTGTGGTGCAACTCTAGGAATTTTCATTCCTCGCACAATCGAACGTATGTATAAACCAGTACCACCAACCAAGAGGAGTGGGGGAGTGAGGAAGGGCGCGGTTCCACCGTCCGTACTGGGGAGTGGGAAAGTGGGGGAAGCAATTAAGGCTTGTGCTTGCGCCTGGTAGTCTGCTACCGTCATTATGTCTGTTGGAGCGCAAACATCTATTAAATAGTGTGGCACCAACTTTTGTTCAGCTGTTGTTGGTTTAGCCGTACCAATATCAAACTCGCGGTACACTTGACGAGAATCTGCACTAAGAATTACAGAACCTAACTGCTTAGCCAAAGCTAACCCTAACCCCGACTTACCCGTCGCCGTCGCCCCACAAATTACAATCAATCTAGTCATTAGTTATTAGTTATAAGTCAAGGGTCAATAGTCAAGGGTCAATAGTCAAAATTTCCTTGTCTTCCTTATCGCCCTGGTCTCCATCTTTTATAGGGCTGCATCCGCTATATAAAATTCTTATAATATAGCCCTACATTCGCCAGCAAGGCTTTTATGTTATAATTTTGGAGCTTTTTTGCTTTTTTTCGCCTTTGGGCATTTTGGCAATGGCTAAGCAACTCATAATTAATAACGTTGCGATCGCTCTTATCAGTTCTCAAACCCTGAGCCAATCCATAAACTAAACTTAGTGGGCTATATCCCCTATATAAACTTCTCATCTAATTGCTCTACAGTCGCCTATAACCCTTTTGTGTTACAATTTTGGAGTGATTTAACTTTTTATGTATTTGGGCGAATTCACCCCCACGAATCAGGAGAAATTTCATGACGAGCAGTTACAGTGCCGATCAGATTCAAGTTCTGGAAGGTCTGGAAGCCGTCCGCAAACGACCGGGGATGTACATTGGTACCACTGGTCCACGGGGACTTCATCATCTAGTTTACGAGGTAGTGGACAATTCCGTTGATGAAGCTTTGGCTGGCTACTGTACCCATGTGGAGGTGGATCTCAACGCCGATGGTTCTGTCACTGTCACAGATGACGGTCGCGGTATTCCCACCGATATTCACCCCAAGACTGGAAAATCAGCACTAGAAACAGTGATGACGGTACTCCACGCCGGTGGTAAGTTTGGCGGCGGCGGTTACAAAGTATCTGGAGGATTGCACGGAGTTGGTATTTCCGTGGTAAACGCTTTGTCTGAGGTAGTTGAAGTTACAGTTTGGCGCGATAAAAAGGTTCATGTCCAGCGCTTTGAACGAGGTATTCCCATCGGTGAACTGATAGCGAAGCCGTATAAAGAAGCGAGAACAGGAACTTCTGTCACCTTCAAGCCAGATGAGCAAATCTTCACCACCGGCATTGAGTTTGATTACATCACTTTATCAGGTCGTTTGCGGGAATTGGCATATCTGAATGCAGGTGTGAGAATTATCTTCACCGACAACCGTTTAGAATTACTTAAAAGCGATACACCTAAAGTAGAAACCTATGAGTATAAAGGTGGTATAAAAGAGTATATCGCCTACATGAACCGCGAGAAGCAGCCACTGCATGAAGAAATTATTTTTGTGCAAGGGGAACGTAACAATGTGCAAATCGAAGTAGCTTTGCAATGGTGTACTGATGCCTACACCGACAACCTGTTAGGATTTGCGAATAACATTCGCACCGTTGATGGTGGTACGCACCTAGAGGGTTTGAAGGCAGTTCTGACGCGCACCTTGAATGCGATCGCCCGCAAGCGCAATAAAATTAAGGAAAATGAACCGAACCTCAGCGGTGAACACGTGCGCGAGGGTTTAACAGCGGTGATTTCCGTCAAAGTCCCAGATCCGGAATTTGAAGGACAAACTAAAACCAAACTTGGTAACACGGAAGTGCGGGGAATTGTTGATTCTCTGGTAGGTGAAGTTCTCACCGAGTACTTAGAATTTCGCCCTAGTGTAGCCGATACCATTTTAGATAAAGCCATCCAAGCTTTCAAAGCCGCAGAAGCAGCACGTCATGCGCGAGAGTTAGTCCGCCGCAAATCGGTGTTGGAATCTTCGCCATTACCTGGTAAACTTGCAGATTGCAGTTCTAGAGACCCCAGCGAATCGGAAATCTTCATTGTTGAAGGCGACTCTGCGGGTGGTAGCGCCAAACAAGGACGCGATCGCCGAACCCAAGCCATCCTCCCCTTACGCGGTAAAATCCTTAATATCGAGAAAACTGACGACGCCAAAATCTACAAAAACAACGAAGTTCAATCGTTAATTACAGCTCTTGGTTTAGGCGTAAAAGGTGATGAATTCGACTCTACTCAACTGCGCTATCACCGCATAGTCATCATGACTGACGCTGACGTAGATGGAGCGCACATCCGGACACTGTTGTTAACTTTCTTCTATCGGTATCAGCGATCGCTGATCGAGCAGGGTTACATCTACATCGCTTGTCCGCCACTCTATAAAGTAGAACGGGGACGCAATTATTACTATTGTTATAGTGATCGCGAACTGCAACAGCGCCTGGCTGAGTTTCCCGACAACGCTAACTACACCATCCAACGCTTCAAAGGTTTGGGTGAAATGATGCCAGCACAGCTCTGGACAACTACAATGAACCCAGAAACCCGCACCTTTAAGCAAGTGGAAATCCAGGATGCAGCCGAAGCCGATCGCATTTTTACAATTTTAATGGGCGATCGTGTCGCACCCCGGCGAGAATTCATTGAAAGCTACGGTTCTAAACTCAACCTCACAGATTTAGATATCTAATATCAAGTTGTTATCAATACACTAATTATTTGTGAGGTAGGTAATGGGTCATGAGTCAAAAGCGATCGCCCATTACCTTTTTTATCTTATTTCGATTTTGCTTAGGCTACACATCTTCCAGTTGAAAATGCCTAATAGCTTCGGTTAGTCAATCAAAAATCCGAAATCGCTATTAAGCTTACGTGAATTTAGTTGCATATTTTCAACTTGGGGCAAAACCGATTAATCCTTCTGCCTCTGTCACCATCATCCCAAACAAGCAAACGCTGAAGTTTATCAATTTACCTGTTTTGGATGATGACAAGATAGTGAAGTATTCATCTTAACAATTTTATATCTATTTATTACGTACATATTCCAACTACCTCGTTAGGCTGAGGTATTATTTACAAAAATTATTATTATAATTTATAAGGAATATTTAGCTTAATTTACTGAAAGCCATGAAAACGAGTAAAAGCATTTTAGGAAAAGCATTATTCAGTGTTATTGGTGTAAGTAGCCTTGTTGCTCTGTCTGCCTGTAACAGTAATCAGCCTGTTGCAGATAATCCCACAGTTCCTCCCGCTGTAGAAACTCAGACAACCGTACCACCGAGCGCGCAAACTCCGACAACAGATCCTCCTGCGGCGCAAACTCCGACAACAACAGCTCCTCCTGCCTCAGGAACGCCTACTGGCACAACTGCAAACCAAAATTTGGGACAATTGGCACAGGCAGCAGCTAGCCAAGGGTCGTTTACAACCATGACCAAAGCCGTACAAGCAGCAGGCTTAACTAAACAATTAACCGGGAAAGGACCTTACACAGTATTTGTACCTACTGATGCTGCCTTCGCTGCTTTACCAAAAGGCACCGTAGACAAACTGCTCCAGCCAGCAAACAAACAAAAATTAGTGAAGCTTCTGGGTTACCATGTTGTACCAGGGCAAGTCACCTCCAGCCAGCTAACATCTGGAAAAGTTAAAACAGTTGAGGGTACTCCTGTGACAATAAAGGTTGATAGTGCCAGCAATACAGTCACAGTGAACGATGCTAAGGTCGTTCAAGGCGACATCCCAGCTAGCAACGGTATCGTTCACGTAGTTGACAAAGTAATTCTGCCGCCTAATTTTAAGTAAGTTTTAACTCAACTGGATAGCAAAGTAATTAAGTCAATCAAATAACCCCCTGTTTACGCAATCAGCAATAAAAACCGGGGGAATTTTTTATACGTTTGTAATC